>NZ_JBHMFT010000010.1:0-184272 GCF_051433195.1 Falsiroseomonas sp. E2-1-a20
GCATGACACGGCCGAAGCCCTGCCCTGCGATGCCTTTCGAACAGGCTCCGCTCACCACTCTCGATGCTTACAGCACTTCAGCCCGAGCAAACCCCAGCGCCCTCACGGGAACTTCAGCTTGATCGTCTGAAAGCGCTTCTCTGCTTCCAAAAGACAGATGCAATTGTCAAAGATCGAAGTCCTCCGGACCCACATTGCTGCGGATCCAGAACACTGATGCCCAAGGACACCGTGCTTGATCACCTGGCCGGACGAACCGACCTGCTCGCCTTCCCGATCCGTCATCCAGGCACCCGGAGGTGCCGGCTTCCAAACCCTGAAGACCTTCCCCGAAGGGACCACCTTGCGGCGGAGCGAGTAGATAACACCCGGAGGCGCCGGTTGCAAGACCCTATCGCCGAATTAGAGAAGCGAACCTGCTTTCCGAAGTGGTCGACAGGGCTATGGACAACCGATGGCTGAAATCCGGAAGTCCAGACTTCAACCACTTCCAGGCAAACCAGAATGGCACCTTGCGATACCATCCCACCGCCAGCACTTCAGGCCTTCAACCTCAGTTGCGACTGCGCAGGGCCAGGACGAATATCAACGATATCTTTCCCAGACTTTGCGCCAGCACCGAGGGCCAACGTCCCGTCTCGCGGCGGGCCGCCACCTAGCCTAGCTTCCGGCCGGCTTCAAGAGGCTTCTTCACGACCGGCGGAGCTTGTCCGGAGACGCCAGCCCAGCTTCAGCGCAGCCCGAACCGGCTGGCCCAGGATGGCCTCACGGGCGCTGCGGCTTCGCGCTGCACGGCGTGGAACCGCTTCGCCACATCCTCCGGCATCGCCACCGGCCCGAAATAGCGCTCACCACGCATATCCGTCGGCGCACAGATCACCACGCCGTCCTGCCACTCGCGCCGGTCGAGCGGCTCCGGCCAGTCATCGCCGCGCCAGAGCAGCGGGCGCAGCCCGGCCGCATCCTCCACCCAATGCCAGCCACTGGCCTCGGCCCGGACCGGCACGCCGTCCCAGGGGTTGTTCATGCGACCTGCTCCAGGGTCCCGCGGACCATAGCCCCCCTCATGCATGAAGGCGGTGCCGCGGGCAACAATGTTGAAACTCGACGAAACCGGGCTCAGGACACCGCGGCACTTGCGCCAGGCAGCCGCATCCAATCCGGGACCCGCGGCGTCAGCCGCGCGCCACCGGCGGAAAGCACCACGCCCGCCGCCACCGCGTCGATCCGCAGCAGGGCCAGGCCGAAGCCGTCCCGGGCGGATCGCAGCTCCCCGACCTCGACCCCGTCCCGCAGCACGGGGGTGCCGGACGGGGGAAGTCCGCCCTCGACGGAAACCGGGAAGATGCGGCGTTTCAGCAGGCCGCGGTACTTGGTGCGGGCCGTCAGCTCCTGGCCCATGTAGCAGCCCTTGGTCCAGGACACGCCACCGAGTTCATCGAAGCCGCCTTCGAGCAGCACGGATTTCTCCGGCTCCAGGTCGCGGGACCCGTCCGGCAGGCCGAGTCGTAGCCGGTGCAGGTCCCAATCGGCCTCGGAGGCATCGACCACCGGTGGCACCGCCGCCAGGATGCGCCAGCCGGCCTCCGGCAGCCGTGGGTCAGGCGCGGCCAGCGTGCCCGGCGGCAGGCCGCCCGGCGCCTCGCTGCCACCCCACGCCGCCATGACGGCGAACTCGGCCGAGGCATCGCGCAGCGCCACCCTGGCGCGCAGCCGGAAGCGCGACAGGCGCTGCACCAGCATGGCGGCCTGCGCGGCCTCCACATCAAGCAGCAGGCGCTCGCCTTCCGCCATGACGAAGAAGTCGGCCAGCCACTTGCCCTGCGGCGTCAGCAGCGCCGCCCAGACGGCGACGCCGGGCGCCACCTTGGACACATCGTTGGAGACGAGGCCCTGGAGGAAGCCGACCCGGTCTTCCCCGGTCACCTTCACCACGCCCCGTCCGGTCAGGAGGGCAATCGGCATCCTTCGGACATGGGACACGGCGACGCATGTTGCAACAGACCCGGGTGGGGCGATTCCGGTGGGTGTGCTATGCGGCGCGCCTGCATGCGCATCCTTTTCGTCACCGCCACCCGGATCGGCGATGCGGTCCTGTCCACCGGGCTGCTGGACCACCTTCTCCGCACCCATCCGGGCGCGCGGATCACGGTTGCCTGCGGCCCGGCGGCGGCCGGCATCTTCGCGCGGATGCCGGGGCTGGAACGGCTGATCGTCGTCACCAAGCAGCCCTTGTCGCGGCACTGGCTCGGCCTGTGGGCCAGAGTGGCCTTCACCCGCTGGGACCTGGTGGTGGACCTCCGCGCCTCCGCGCTGGCCTGGATGGTGCCGGCGCGCCGGCGGCTGACCGGCAAGGGCGGCCGGCGGCCGGGCCACCGGCTTGCGCATCTCGGCATGCTGATGGGGCTTTCGCCGCCGCCGCTGCCGGTTGCTTGGACCGCGCCGCCGGACGAGGCACGCGCCGCGGCGCTGCTGCCGGGCGGGCCGTGGCTCGTGGTCGGCCCCACCGCCAACTGGGCCGGCAAGGTCTGGCCGGCGGATCGCTTCGTGCAGGTGGCGCGCGCCCTGGTGGCGCCGGATGGCGCGCTGGCCGGCGCCCGGATCGCGGTGCTCGGCGGGCCGGGGGCGGAGGAACGCACCATGGCCGCGCCGGTGCTGGCCGCCTTCCCCGACGCGGTGGACCTGGTCGGCAGCCTCACGCTGCCGGAGGTCGCGGCGGTGCTGCGCCGGGCGGCGCTGTTCCTCGGCAATGATTCCGGCCTGATGCACCTGGCCGCCGCCGCCGGCGCCCCCACCATCGGCCTGTTCGGCCGCAGCAGCGCCGCCGAATACGGCCCCTCCGGCCCACGCGCCGTGGCGGTGGAAGCGGATGGCCCGCCGATGGATGCGCCGATGACCGACCTGCCCCCCTCCCGCGTGCTGGCCGCCGCCGAGCGCCTGCTCGCAAGCCGGGTGCCGGCGTGAGGGTCGCGCATGTCATGGCCGGCGCCGCGCAGGGCGGTGCCGAGGCCTTCTTCGAACGCCTGGTCCTGGCCCAGCATCGCGCCGGCCTGTCCGTGCTGGCGGTGATCCGGCGGGAGGCCGGGCGCGCCGCGCGGCTGGCGGCGGGCGGCGTCGCCCCGGTGCAACTCGGCTTCGGCGGGCCGCTGGACCTGCTGACGGCGCCGCGCCTCAGGGCCGTGCTGCGCGGCTTCCGGCCGCAGGTGACGGTCGCCTGGATGAACCGCGCCGCGCGGTTTTCGCGGGCGGCCACCGGGCGCGGCGCCGAATGGGCGCTGGCCGGGCGGCTCGGTGGCGCCTACCCGCTGCGGCATTATGCCGGCTGCGACCTGCTGGCGGCGAATACGCGGGGCCTCTGCGAATGGATTGCCGGCCAGGGCTGGCCGCGCGAGCGCGTCCGCCACGTGCCGAACTTCGCCGCCGACCTGCTGGGCGCGGCGCCGGCGGCGCTGCCCTTCCCGCCCGGCGCGGTGCCGCTGCTGGCCATGGGCCGGCTGCATCCCAACAAGGATTTTGCCACGCTGCTCCGTGCCATGGCGCTGCTGCCGGCCGAGACACACCTGGCCCTCGCCGGGGAGGGCCCGGAGCGCGCGGCGCTCGAAGGCCTGGCGCGCGAGCTCGGCCTCGGCGCCCGAGTCGCCTTCCTCGGCTGGCGGCAGGATGTCGGCGCGCTGCTGGCCGCGTCCCGCATGCTGTTGGTGCCGTCCCGCATCGAGCCCTTGGGCAATGTGGTGCTGGAGGGGTTTTCCGCCGCCCGCCCTGTCGTTGCCACCGCCGCCGATGGACCGCGGGAGGTGATCGAGCCCGGCCGGACCGGGCTGCTGGTACCGATCGGCGATGCCCGGGCGCTGGCCGCAGCCATCACATCGGTTCTGGCCGACCCGGCGCGGGAGGCTGCGCTCGCCGCCGCCGGCCGCGCCGCCTTCCTGTCCCACCATGCGGAGCCGGCGGCGCTGGCCGCCTGGTCCGGCTTCCTGGATGAAGCCGCCGCGCGCAAGCGGGGTGCCGCCTGATGTGCGGCATCGCCGGCCTCGCCCTGCGCCACGGCCTGACGCCGGAGCCGGAGATCCTGCACGCCATGCTGCGCGCGCTGGCGCATCGTGGCCCGGATGGGGAAGGCGTGCACATCGCCGACAATGTCGGCCTGGCGCATAACCGCCTGGCGATCATCGACCTGGCGACCGGCGACCAGCCGCTGTTCTCCGGCCCCGCCACCCTCGTCGCGAATGGCGAGGTCTACAACTACATCGAGCTGCGCGAGGCGCATGCGCTGGTCTGCACCACCGGCTCCGACTGCGAACCGCCGCTGCACCTGTACCGGCGCGATGGCGCGGCGGCGACGGCGGAGGCGATGCGCGGCATGTACGCCATGGCGCTGCACGACCGCGCGACCCGCCGCGTGGTGCTCACGCGCGATCCCTTCGGCATCAAGCCGATGTACGTCGCGGAGGTTTCGGGCGGCATCGCCTTCGCCTCCGAACCGCAGGCGCTGCTGGTCGCCGGGCTGGTGCAGCCGCGCATCCGGGCGGAGGCGCGGGACGAGCTGCTGCAGATGCAGTTCACCACCGGCGCCGAGACCATCTTCGCGGGTATCACGCGCATCCTGCCGGGCGAGACGGTGGTGATCGCCGACGGCGCCATCGTCGAGCGTCACCGCCGCGCCGCGCTGCCGGAGGGCGGCCCGCTGCCGGTGACGGAGGAGGACGCGCTGGCGCGCTTCGACGCCGCCTTCGAGGACAGCGTCCGCCTGCACCAGCGCAGCGACGTGCCCTATGGCCTGTTCCTGTCCGGCGGCATCGATTCCGGCGCCGTGCTGGCCATGATGGCGCGCCTGAACCAGCAGCCGGTCCGCGCCTTCACCGCCAGCTTCGACGTGGCGGGGGCCGCGGATGAGCGCGCGGCCGCCGCGGCCGCCGCCAAGGCACACGGCGCGACGCACACGCTGGTGACGGTGACGGAGGCCGAGGTCTGGCGCGAGTTGCCACGGATCGTCGCCTGCATGGACGACCCGGCGGCGGACTACGCCATCATCCCGACCTGGTTCCTGGCCCGCCGCGCGCGCGAACAGGTCAAGGTTGTGCTGTCCGGGGAAGGCGGGGACGAGCTGTTCGGCGGCTATGGCCGCTACCGCAGCGCGATGCGGCCCTGGTGGCTGTGGGGCCGCCGGCCGCGCGCCACCGGCGCCTTCGACCATGTGAAGGGCATCCTGCGCGACCCGCCGCGCACCTGGCGGGATGGCATCACCGCGGCGGAGGCCGCCACCGCCCTGCCCGGCCGGTCCCGCCTGCAATCGGCCCAGGCGGCGGATATCGCCGATTGGCTGCCGAACGACCTGCTGGCGAAGCTGGACCGCTGCCTGATGGCGCATGCGCTGGAAGGCCGCACGCCGTTCCTGGACCCGGCGGTGGCCGCCGTGGCGTTCCGCCTGCCGGATTCCCTCAAGGTGCGCGGCCGCACCGGCAAGTGGCTTCTGCGCGCCTGGATGGCCCGGCACGCGCCGGCCGCGAAACCCTTCGCGCCGAAGCAGGGCTTCACCGTGCCGGTGGCAGCCTGGATCGGTGGCGTCGGCGAACGGCTCGGCCCGCTGGTCGCCGCGCAGCCGGGCGTGGCGGAGGTGGCGCGGCCGGACCGCGTCGCGGCGCTGTTCCGCGCTGCCGCCGGCGACAAGCACCGCGGCTTCGCCGCCTGGCACCTGCTGTTCTATGCGCTGTGGCACCGCGCGCATGTCGAACGCCGGGATACCGGCGGCGATGTCTGGCAGGTGCTGGGCGGGTAGGGCGTGACGGCCACGCCGCATGGTCTATAGAACCTCCACCCGCCACGGAGGATGCCGCCCATGTCCCAAGCCTTTGACCTGATCCTGCGCGGCGGTACGCTGGTGCTGCCCTGGGGCGTCGAGGTTTCGGACGTCGGCGTGCGATCCGGCCGCATCGCCGCCATCGGCGACTTGCGCACCGCGACGGCGGCGGAGACGATCGACTGCGCCGGCCTGCACGTGCTGCCCGGCCTGATCGACAGCCACGTCCACCTGCGCGAGCCCGGCGACCCCACGGTGGAGACCATCGAGACCGGGACGAAGGCCGCCGTGCTCGGCGGGCTGACGGCGGTGTTCGACATGCCGAACACCAACCCCTCCATCACCACGCGCGAGAAGCTGGACTGGAAGCGGGAATTCGTCGCCGGCCGCGCCTGGTGCGACATCGGCTTCTATGTCGGCGCCGCGAAGTCCAATATCGCCGAGTTGGCCGCGCTGGAGGCGGAGCCGAATGTCTGCGGCGTGAAGGTGTTCGCCGGCAGTTCCACCGGTGACCTGCTGGTCGAGGACGATGCCAGCCTGGAAGCCGTGATGCGCAGCGGCCGCCGCCGCATCAGCTACCATTCGGAGGACGAGTACCGCCTGCAGTCGCGCAAGCCCGCCTACACCACCGGCATGCCGCACCGGATGCACGCCGAATGGCGCGACGTGGAATGTGCCTTCCTCGGCACCCGCCGGCTGATGGCGCTGGCCCGCAAGACCGGGCGGCCGGCGCATATCCTGCACGTCAGCACGGCGGAGGAACTCGGCTACCTGCGCGACTACCGCGATGTCGCCACGGTGGAGGTGCTGCTGAACCACCTGACGCAGACCGACGAGGCCTATGACCGGCTCGGTGGCTATGCCGTGATGAACCCGCCGATCCGCGACGCGCGCCACATGGCAGCCGCCTGGGCGGCCGTCGCGGATGGCACCGTGGACAGCATCGGGTCCGACCACGCCCCGCACAGCCGTGCCTCCAAGGAGAAGCCCTGGCCCGAATGCGGCGCCGGGCTGACCGGCGTGCAGACGCTGGTGCCGCTGATGCTGGACCATGTCTCGGCCGGGCGGCTTTCGCTGTCGCGGCTGGCGGACCTGATGTCGGCCGGCCCGGCGCGGGTGTTCGGCGTGGTCGGCAAGGGGCGGCTGGCGGCTGGCTACGACGCCGACTTCACCGTGGTCGACATGAAGAAGGCGCGCACCATCGAGGAAAGCTGGATCGCCTCGCCCTGCGGCTGGACGCCCTTCGCCGGGCACCGCTGCCAGGGCTGGCCGGTGATGACGATCCTGCGCGGCCGGCCTGCGATGCGGGAGGATGCGGTTCTGGGCACGCCGGCCGGCGCCCCGGTGCGCTTCGCGCCCTGAGCGCCTGCATATCGGCGGTTGAGGCGGCAGGGTGCGGCTGGTAGAGGCGCAGACTGGCATGGGGAGGCGGCGATGGCGGTACAGGACCCGGTCGGCATGGAGTGGGCTGCCAGGCTGATGGCCTCCCTCAGCCGGGACGCCGAACTGACAGCGCCGCGCCCGGAAGCACCGGCCGCTGCGGAGGACCCGGCCGCTGAGGAAGACTCGGGCGGGGACGGGGCCGATACGCCATCCGCCGCCGCGAAGCCCGACCTTGCCGGGCTGCTTCTGCTCGATCCGGTTTCACCCGAACCGGCGCCCGCGCCTCCTGCCGCCGACCCCGCGGGCCTGCTGTCGACCCTGAGCGCCGCCGCGATCGCGCCGGCGCGCCCCGCGGCGCTGCAAAGCCCGCTGCTTGAATTCCTCGATGGCGCGAAGCTCGCCTCGGTCCCGGCACCGCCGGAGGATCGGGGCGCCGCCTTGGTCGAGGCCTCGCCGCTCCTGGCCTCGATGCGGGCGCGGGAGGCCGGGAAGCCGGTGGCCGAGGTCGACGTGGTGCCCAGCGGCCCTGTGCCGGAGCAGCCCGTCCCGGCGGAAGCTACCCCCGAAGCCGTGATGCCTGCTGCGACGACGTCCATGCCGGAGGCGGAGGCAGCGCCCGAAGCAACGGTGCCCGCGCCCGAAGTCGCGGCAGATGCCGCGCCCGAGGACCTGGCAGATGCCGCGCCCGAGACCCTGGCAGATGCCGCGCCCGAAGCCCTGGCAGATGCCGCGCCGGAGGCTGCGGACCCAGCACCCTCCGCGCCGGCCGAGCCAGATCCCGCCGCGTCGGAGCCCTCACCCGCCATCCCCGCGAGCGCCGCTCCGGCCCGTGCTGACCAGGCTGCGCAACCGGAGCCCGTCGCACCCCGCGAATTCGAACCGCCTCCGCAGCCGGATTCTGCGAAGACCGCTGCCGCCGGGCCGGCGGGCCAGCAGCCGGACCCGCCGACAGATTGGTTCGCCCACGCCTCCCTGGTCGCCGCCCAGGCTGCCCTTGCCCAACCGGCGGGCGCTGCGGGCCCGGCGCAGGCGGCGGGTGACGGCCCGAGTTGGGTTGCGCTGCAGCATAGCCTTGGATCCGCACGGTCCGTCTGGTCGGCGATGTTCCTGGGTGCTGCGGCCAGCACGGCGTTGCCGCTGCGCGGCGCACAGGCCGCGCAGGCCCGGGGCCTGAAGCCCGTCCTGCTGGTGACGGAACAGAATCCGGAGCGGATGGACAGGTTGCGGTCTGCCCTGGAGTTCGCCGGGATGGATGGCGACGGGACCACGCTGGTGGCAACGCCGGTCGAGGCGGACCCGGCGAGGCTTGGACCTCGCAGCACGCTGGTGGCGGACCTGCTGGATGCGGCCGAAAGCTGGGACCTGCTGCGGATCGGCCTGCCCGGGACCGCGGGTGTCCTGCTCAGCCTCGACATGAAGCTGCTGGCCCGGAAGGTCCGCTGGCTGATGCTGCTGCCGAACAGCCGTGCGGAGGAGGCGGAGGTGCTGTGCCACCTGCTGCGGGCGCGCTGGCGCCTGGTCGCCGAGCGGCCGGCCCTGCTCAACCCCGCGGCGCCCGCGGTCGCCTCCCGGCCCGGCGGGCAGTTGTGGCGCGGCCCACTGGACTGAGCGCCCGGGCCAGGCCCAAGGCTGGCTCGGCTCAGGGCGTCGGCGGGTCGGCGACCTGCCGGCCAGCGCCCAGCGGCGGCACGGTCCAGCAATCGACGCCGCCCAGCGACCGCGTGCAATAGCTTGGCTCCGGCGGCGGCCCGGCGCGTGGGGCGCACCAGCCATGGCCGCGTTCCAGCCGCACCGCGGAACAGTCCCGCCCCGTCGCCAGGCTCGCCACATGGTCGACCGGGGTCCGCCCTGTCAGCACCAGGGAGGCGCCGCCCGCCACCAGCGCCGGACCGGCCGCCGCGCCGATGGCCGCCTCGCAACCGCAAAGCAGCAGCGGAATCAACCAGAAGCTTCTTCGGACCGGCGGTGGGGGAAGCGGTTGCGGGCGGCGCATGCGGCGAAGCTAGACCCCCGGGCTTAACGTGACCTGTATGGGCGGCTATGGTCCGGCCCCGGCTTCCGGCCGGCGGATCACCCGCCTTGCGGCCGCAGATCAAAGGATGGCCCGTGCCCGACATCTTCGACGAGATCGAAGAAGACCTTCGCGCCGATCGCGCCCGCCGCATGGCGCGGCGCTGGGGCGGGCTTGGCCTCGGCGTTGTGCTGCTGGTGCTGGCCGCGGCCGGGGGCTTCCAGGGCTGGCGCTGGATGCAGGCGCGCGACGCCGCCGCCGCCGCCGATGGCTACCTGGCGCTGCACCGATCGACGGAACAGCAGGGCGCCGACCTGGCCGCGGCCGCGGAGGGCTTCGCCCGCCTGGCCGCGGAAGCCCCCGACGGCTACCGCACGCTCGCCCTCCTGCGCGCCGCGGCGCTGAAGGCGGAAACCGGCGACACCGCCGCGGCGCTGGCGATCTACGACCAGCTTGCAGGCGATGGCGCGGCGGAGCCGCTGTACCGCGACCTCGCCAACCTGCTGTACGTCGCGCATGCGCTGGAAACCGGGGATGGGGCGCAACTTGCCGCCCGCATCGCGCCGCTGACCCAGCCCGGCAATGCCTGGCAGGCCCCGGCCCGCGAAGTGGCGGCGCTGGTGGCGATCAAGCGCGGCGACACGGCGGAGGCGCGGCAGCAATTGCAGGCGCTGGCCGCCGACACCGCGGCAACACCCGGGCTGCGCGAACGCGCGCAGCGTCTGGCGGCAGGGCTCGGCTCATGATGATGAAGACGATTTCGCGTCGCAGCGGGCTGCGCCTGTCACGCCGCGGCGCGCTGCTCGGTGCCGCCGGCCTGCTGTCCGGCTGCGGCGCCATCGATGGCCTGTTCGGCTCCACCAAGACCCCGCTGCCCGGCGAGCGCCGCAGCGTGCTGACCGCGGACCCGCCGCTGGCGGCCGATACCGGCCTCGGGGCCCGCGCCGTGCAGTTGCCGGCGCCCGTCGCCCTGGCGGATTGGCCGCAGGCCGGCGGGCCGCCGAGCCATGCGCCCGGCCACGCGCTGTTCTCCGCCGAGCCGCGCCAGGCCTGGCGCGCCTCCGCCGGCAGCGGCTCCGGCTACCGCCAGCAGATCACGGCCGGGCCGGTGATCGCAGGCGAGACCATCTACACGGTTGATTCGACCGGGGAAGTCGCGGCCTTTGCCCTGGCCGATGGCGGCCGGCGCTGGCGCGTCGAGACGACGCCGGCGGATGAAAGCGCCGGCCGGGTCGGTGGAGGCGTCGCCTTCGCCGATGGCGTGCTGTATGTGGCGACCGGCATGGCGGAAGTGCTGGCACTGTCGCCGGAGGATGGCGCGGTGCGCTGGCGGGTCCGCACCGCCTCCCCCAGCCGCGGCGCGCCGACCGTCGCCGGCGGCCGCATCTTCGTCGTCACGCTGGAGAACCACCTGGTCGCGCTGTCCACCGAGGATGGCCGGACCTTGTGGACCCACCGCGCCGGCGCGCTGTCCACCATCCCGCTCGGCCTGCCCGCGCCGGCGGTGGAGGGCGAGACGGTGGTGGCCGGCTTCGGCACCGGCGAGTTGACGGCGCTGCGCGTCACCGATGGCCGCGTGCTGTGGTCGGAGGGCCTCGGCCTGATCGGTGCGACCAGCCTGGCCGACATCGTCGGCATCACCGGGCTGCCGGTGATCGATCGCGGACGTGTCTTCGCCTCCGGCCTCGCCAACACCACCATCGCGGTGGACCTGCGCAGCGGCCGGCGGCTGTGGGAACGCAGCTTCGGCAGCGGCAACGGCGTCGCCTCCGCCGGGGACTGGGTGTTCGCGCTGACCCGGGCCGGCGAGGCGGTGGCGCTCGGGCGGGAGGATGGGCGCATCCGCTGGGTGTCCGAGCTGGACCCCGCGCCGGAGGGCCGGCGGCGGGGCGAGGCGGCGCGGTTCGGCCAGCCGATCCTGGCCGGCGGGTTCGTGCTGGTGCCGTCCAGCCGCGCCGAATTGCTGATGCTGGACCCGGCGACCGGCGCCATCGCCGGCCGCACCGGCCTGTCCTCCGGCGTCACCCTGCCGGGGGCGCTGGCCCAGGGCACCCTGGCGCTGCTCGGCGAGGATGGGACGCTGATGGCGCTGCGCTGACGGCGCCACCGCCAATGGCGCGGCGCTGCCGCGACGGCAACCTACCGGGTTTCGGGTATTCACAGCACGCGCGCGCCAGATGGCGCGGGCGGTGCTATGGAGGGGCCAGCCGCACCCCGCGTGCGGACTGGAACTCGGAATATCATGCAGACCGTTGCCATCATGGGCCGCCCCAACGTGGGCAAGTCCTCCGTCTTCAACCGCCTCGCCGGCCGCAAGATCGCGCTGGTGGACGACACCCCCGGCGTCACCCGCGACCGCAAGCAGGTGGAGGCCGAGATCGGCGGCGTGCCCGTCACGCTGATCGACACGGCGGGGCTGGAGGAAGCGGCGCCCGATACGCTGGCCGGGCGGATGACCGCCAGCAGCGAAGGCGCGCTGCGCCAGGCTGACCTGGTGCTGTTCGTGGTCGATGTTCGCACCGGCCTGACCGCCGCCGACCGCGCCTTCGCGCAATGGCTTCGCAAGGCGCCCGTCCCCGTGCTGCTGGTCGCCAACAAGGCCGAGGGCCGGCTCGGCATGCAGGCGGCGATGGAGGCCTACGAACTCGGCCTCGGCGACCCTATCGCAGTGTCCGCCGAGCATGGCGACGGCTTCGGCAACCTGCATGACGAGGTGCGCGACCGCCTGCACGCCGACCCCCGCCGCGGCAAGGAGGACCGGGAAAGGCCGCTGCGCCTGGCGATCCTCGGCCGCCCGAATGCCGGGAAATCCACGCTGCTGAACGCGCTGGTCGGCGAGGAACGCATGATCACCGGGCCGGAGCCCGGCCTGACGCGCGATTCCATCGCGGTGGAGTTCCGCGACGCCGAGGGCCTGATCCGGCTGGTCGATACCGCCGGCCTGCGCAAGAAGGCGCGCATCGAGAAGCTGCTGGAGAAGATGTCGACCGAGGCCAGCATCGCCGCGCTGAAGGAGGCCGAGGTGGTGATCCTCGTCGTCGATGCGCTGCAGGGCATGGACGAGCAGGACCTGCGCATCGGCCGGCTGGCGGAACGCGAGGGCCGCGCGCTGGTCATCGCCTTCAACAAGTGGGACGCGGTGGAGGACCGCAATGCGAGCCGGAAGAAGCTGGAGGACACGCTGACCAGCAGCTTCGCGCAGATGAAGGGCATCGCCGTGGTGCCGATCTCGGCGGCGAACGGGCGCGGCCTGGACAAGCTGATGCCGACGGTGCGGGAGGTCTACGCGCTGTGGAACCGCCGCGTGCCGACCGGCGAGTTGAACCGCTGGTTCGAGGCGATGAAGGACCGCCACCAGCCGCCGCTGGTGGAGGGCAAGCGAATCAAGCTGCGCTACGCCACCATGCCGAAGGCCCGCCCGCCGACCATCACCGTGTTCGGCACAAGGGCGGAGATGCTGCCGGAGGACTACCGCCGCTACCTGGTGAACAGTTTTCGCGAGAAGTTCGACATGCCGGGCGTGCCGATCCGCCTGCATCTGCGCGGCACGGAGAACCCCTACGGCGAGGAGGAATAGACCACCCTCTCGCCATGCCGGGTCTCGCCCGGCAGGCACAGCGCCGCCAGCGCCGGCGCGACCTCAGCCGGCTGGGTCAGCTTCGCGGCATCCTCGCCGGGCATCGCCTGCGCGCGCAGCTTTGTGGCCACCACATCCGGGTCGAACAGGTTCACCCGCAGCGGGGTCTTCGCCACTTCCTCGGCCCAGGTCAGCACCAGGTGCTCCATCCCGGCCTTGGTGGCGCCGTACATCCCCCAATAGGATTTCGGCCGCAGCACCCGCCCGGTGGTGACGAAGACGGCGCGGCCGGCGTCGGAGGCGCGCAGCGGCGGGTCGCAGGACCGGATCAGGCGCCAGGCGGCGGTCAGGTTCACGCCGACCGTCTGCGCCCAGTCCTTCGGCTCGATATGCGCCACCGGCGTCAGCTTGTTCAGCACGCCGGCATTGTGCACCAGGACGTCCAGCCGCCCGAACCGCTCCAGGATGGAAGGGCCGACCAGGTCGAGCTGCTTCTCCGCATCCCGGTGCAGGTCCAGCGGCAGCAGCGTGGCGCCACGGCCGGAGACGGCGCGGATCGCGTCATCCGTCTCCTCCAGCCCGCCCTGGGTGCGGGCGATGAGGACGAGCTGCGCCCCCAGCCTGGCCAGCTCCACGGCCAGCGCGGCGCCGATGCCGCGGGAGGCGCCGGTGACCAGCGCCACGCGGTCCTGCAAGGGCAGCATGGTCAACGGTTCGCCACCTGCAGCAGCGGCAGCGGGCGTTCGGAGTTGTCGCCAAGGTCGGTCAGCGGGATGGCGTAGTCCCCGGTGAAGCAGGCATCGCAATAGGCCGGCGCCGCCGCATCCCGCCCGCTGCGGCCGAGCGCGCGGTACAGCCCATCGAGCGAGATGAAGCCGAGGCTGTCGGCGCCGATGATCCGCGCCATTTCCTCCACGTCGTGGTTGGCGGCCAGCAGCTTGGACCGTTCCGGCGTGTCGATGCCGTAGAAGCAGGAATGCGTGGTGGGCGGGGAGGAGATGCGCATATGCACCTCCGTCGCCCCGGCCTGGCGCACCATCTCCACGATCTTCCGGCTGGTGGTGCCACGGACGATGGAATCGTCCACCAGCACCACGCGCTTGCCTTCCAGCATGGACCGGTTGGCGCTGTGCTTCAGCTTCACGCCGAGGTTGCGGATCTGGTCCGTCGGCTCGATGAAGGTGCGGCCGACATAATGGTTGCGGATGATGCCGAGCTCGAACGGGATGCCGGCCTCCGCCGCATAGCCCATCGCCGCCGGCACGCCGCTGTCCGGCACCGGGACGATGACATCCGCCGGCACACCGGATTCGCGCGCGAGTTCGGCGCCGATGCGCTTGCGCGTGTCATAAACGGGCGTGCCCTCCACGATGGAATCGGGGCGGGCGAAGTAGATGTATTCGAAGATGCAGAAGCGCGACTTCTCCCGCACGAAGGGGCGGATGGAGCGCACGCCGGCATCGTCGATCATGACGATCTCGCCGGGCTCCACGTCGCGCACGAAATCGGCGCCGACGATGTCGAGGCCGCAGGTCTCGGACGCCAGCACATGCCCGCCGGCCGGCAGCTTGCCGAGCACCAGCGGCCGGACGCCGAGCGGGTCCCGCGCCCCGATCAGCGCGCCGTTGTGCAGCGCGACCAGGCTGTAGGCGCCCTGCACCTGCTTCAACGCGTCGATCAGCCGGTCCATCACGGTGGAGTACAGGCTGATGGCGATGAGGTGGATGAACACCTCGGAATCCGTGGTGGACTGGAACAGGCAGCCGCGACGGACCAGCGCGCGCTTGAGAACATGCGCGTTGGTCAGGTTGCCGTTGTGGGCCACGGCGAAGCCACCGAATTCGAAATCCGCGTACAGCGGCTGCACGTTGCGCAGCGCCGTCTCGCCGGTGGTGGCGTAGCGGTTGTGGCCGAGGGCGGCGTGGCCGGGCAGGCCGGCGATCACCGCCGCATTGCTGAAATTGTCGCCGACCAGGCCGCGGCCCTTGTGGGCATGGAACTGCCCCTGGCCGGCCAGCGAGACGATGCCGGCCGCTTCCTGGCCCCGGTGCTGCAAGGCATGCAGCCCGAGCGCGGTCAGCGCCGCGGCGTCGGCGCTGCCCCAGACTCCGACGACGCCGCATTCCTCATGCGGATGGTCGTCATCGCCGATGTCCCACTGCTCGGTCATGCGCGTCCTTCAGAGCCGGCTCCGCGCGGGGGGGCGCAGCAGCTGGTCCATGCTGGGGTCCTGGCGGCCCGTGCCTTCCGGCAGGCGCGGGCGGAATTCCTCGGGCAGATGCGCCACCACCCAGGCCGCCCCGTCGGCGGCCAGCGGCAGGGACCGCGCCTGGCGAACCGGGTCCGGCCAGCTTTCGACGGCAGGCCGCACCAGTCCACCGACGATATAGGCGATCACGACCACGAAAGCACCCCGCGCCAGGCCGAAGACCAGGCCGAGCACGCGGTCCACGCCACCCAGGGCCGACCGCTGCACATGGCCGGCGAGCCAGGCGATCAGCAGCTTGAGGATGACCAGCACCACCAGGAACACCACGCCGACCGCGACGCCGGTGGCGAGCCAGGGCGGGTCGACATACTGCGCGACCATCGGCGTGACGGAGGGTTCCGCCACGATGCCGAGCACGATCGCGCCCGCCCAGGCGCCGACGCCCAGGACCTCGCGCACCAGGCCACGGAAATAGGCGAGCCCCGCCGAGAGCAGGAGCACCGCGAGGACGACGCCATCAACCCAGGTCATTGGGGATGCGTATAGCGGGCGGGGGGGCGGGTGTCATGGTGGGATGGCGTTGATGAAAAACAGCACTTGCGCGCAGCTACGATTGTAGCTACATCCAGCTTCTTCGGAAGCGCAGGAGTGCTCCATCACCGCCTCCGGTCCCAGGACCGACCGGCCTGATCCGGAGAGACTCATGGCGACCTACGAATGGGACGAGAACAAGCGCAACACCAACCTGCTGCGACACAAGCTGGACTTCATTGACTGCGACCTGATCTTTGAAGGCGACCATTGCGTTGTGGAGGCTGCACCCGGCAGCGACCAAGCGCGCTTCATCGCCATCGGCAGCATCCATGGACGATACTGCGCCGTCATCTACACACCGCGTGGTGACGCCATCCGGATCATCTGAGGAGGGCTCGCGATGAGGAAAGACGAAAACATCAAGAGCTATTCGGCTGACGAGCTTCGCGCGATGCGCGCCCGCGGCGAAAGCCGCAGCGACTGGGCGCGGGTGGATGCGATGTCCGAGGCGGAGCTGGAGCGGGCCATCGCCGTGGACCCGGATTGGAAGGACATCCCCGCGGATTGGCACGAGCACGCCCTCCCGGTGGTGCCCAATCCCAAGAAGCTGCTGTCGCTGCGCATCGATGCCGACATCGTCGAGTACTTCCGCAGCCACGGCCCAGGTTACCAGACCTGGATGAACGCTGTGCTGCGGGCCTATGTCACCGCGCGTCAGAAGGCGCCGCCGGAGACTTAGCCGCGGCGTCGCCCCCCGGCCGCCGCTTCGCCGTCTGCGCCGCGAAGATCGCGACCAGGTCGGCCAGGTGTCCGGTCTCGGTCAGCTTCAGCCCGGGGATGGGCGCCGGCGCCGCGCTGCCGCGCGCGACGCGGCGGGGCAGCGTGGCCGCGGTGAAGCCCAGCTTCTGGGCCTCCCGCAGCCGCACCTCCGCCTGGCTCACCTGCCGCACCTCGCCCGAAAGGCCCACCTCGCCGAAATACACCGCGCCGGGGTCGGTCGGCCGGTCCGTCGCCGCCGAGACCAGCGCCGCCGCCACGGCGAGGTCCGCCGCCGGTTCGGCGATGCGCAGCCCGCCGGCGACGTTGAGGTAGACGTCGTTCATGCCGACGCCGAGGCCGCAGCGCGTCTCCAGCACCGCCAGCAGCATCGCCAGCCGCCCGGAATCCCAGCCCACCACCTGCCGCCGCGGGCTGCCGCCCGAACTGGGCGAGAGCAGGCACTGCACCTCGACCAGAACCGGCCGCGTGCCCTCGATCCCGGCGAAGACCGCGCTGCCGGAGACATTGCCGCGGCGTTCGGCCAGGAACAGGGCGGAGGGGTTGGCCACCTCCATCAGCCCGCGCTCCGTCATCTCGAAGACACCGATCTCGTCGGTGGCGCCGTAGCGGTTCTTCACCGCCCGCAGGATGCGGAACTGGTGGCCGCGGTCGCCTTCGAAATACAGCGTCGCATCCACCATGTGCTCCAGCACCCGCGGCCCGGCCAGCGTGCCTTCCTTGGTGACATGGCCGACCAGCACGATGGCGAAGCCCCGCGCCTTGGCGAGGCGGATCAGCTCCGCCGCGCAGGCGCGCACCTGGCCCACCGTGCCCGGCGCGCTGTCCAGCGCATCCAGCCAGACGGTCTGGATCGAATCGATGATGACCAGGGCGATGTCCGGCTCACCCTCCAGGCTGGCCACGATGTCGCGCAGGCTGGTGGCGGCGGCGAGACCCATCGGGCTGTCGGTCAGGCCGAGCCGGGCGGCGCGCAGCCGCACCTGTTCCACCGCCTCCTCGCCGGAGATGTACAGGCTGCGGCGCCCGGCGCTGGCGATGCGGGCCGCGGCCTGCAGCAGGATGGTGGATTTGCCGATGCCGGGATCGCCACCGACCAGCACGGCGGAGGCCGGCACCATGCCACCGCCGAGCACGCGGTCCAGCTCCGCGATCCCGGTGAGGATGCGGGCCGGCGGCGCGGTGCGGCCCTTGAGCCCGACGAATTCCACCCGCCGCCCGCCGGCCGCCTTGCCGGCCGGGCCGGGGCCGCGCTGTTCGGTGACTTCCTCGGCCAGGGTGTTCCACTCGCCACAGGCATCGCAGCGCCCCTGCCACTTGGTGTGGGGGGCGCCGCAGGCCTGGCAGACGTAGCGGGTTGCGGGCTTGGCCAAGCGGATCTCCACCTGCACGAAACGTGAACAGGCTATAGCGCGGATCCACCCGGGACAGAAGCGGTTCCCCGCCCGTTCAGTGCCCGCGCGGCCGCGCCATCTTGCCGCATTCCTCGGCGCAGCGGCGGCAGGCCTCCGCACAGGCGCGCATGGCCGCATCGGCATCCGGGTGCCCGGCGCAGCTCTTCTCGCATTCGCGGCAGATCTCGGCGCATTCGGCGCAGAGATGCGGGTGGTGGGCCGAGCCGCGGATCATGAAGTCCGCGCTGACGGCGCAGATCTGCGCGCAGTCCATCATGATGCGGATGTGGCCGGGCTCGGCATGGTGGCCACCGAGGCCGATGCAATGCGCCACGGTCGCCAGGCAGGTCCGGTGGCAGTCGAGGCAGGCGGCGATGCAGGAATCGAGATTCATGGCGGGATCCTCCCGCCCCTCTCCACGCCCGGGCGGGGCGCGGGTTCCCTCGCCTACCTGCGCAATTCCATCTGGATAGGCCCCTCGCGCTCCCCGCGGGCGAACTGGTCCACCATGGCGTTGCCGGTCTCCCCCAGCGTGGCTGCCTGGCCGCGCCAGATGATCTGGCCCTTGTGGATCATCGCCGCGTCGTCGCCGATGCGCCGCGCGCTGGCCATGTCGTGCGTGATGCTCACCGCCGTGGCGCCGAGGCGCTTCACCACGTCCACGATCAGCCCATCGATCACCGCGCCCATGATCGGGTCGAGGCCGGTGGTCGGCTCGTCGAAGAAGATGATGTCCGGCTCCGCCGCGATGGCGCGCGCCAGGCCGACGCGCTTCTGCATGCCGCCCGAAAGCTCGCTCGGCGACAGGTCGCCGACGCTGGCGGCAAGCCCCACCTGCGCCAGGATCTCCGCCGCCTTGTCGCGGGCCTTGGCGCGGGTGATGCGGCCCTGCGCCAGCAGCTTGAAGCAGACATTCTCCCAGACCGGCAGGCTGTCGAACAGCGCGCCGTTCTGGAACAGCATGCCGATCCTGTCGTTGACGGCCTCCCGCTCCCGCCTCGACAGGCTGGCGACGTTCCTGCCGTCGATCTCGATGGTGCCGGAGTCGGGCGTGATCAAGCCGAGGATGCATTTCAGCGTCACGGACTTGCCGGACCCCGAGCCGCCCAGGATCACCATGGAATGCCCGGCCCGGATATCCAGGTCGACGCCGTCCAGCACCTGCTTCGCGCCGAAGGCCTTGCGCAGGCCGGTCAGGCGGATCTTCGGAACGGTGCTCATCGGCTGAACAGGATCGCGGTCAGGATGTAGTCCACCGCCAGGATCAGGATGGAGGAGGCGACCACGGCGGAGGTCGTGGCCCGCCCCACGCCCTGCGCGCCGCCGCCCGAGGTGTAGCCGGACCAGCAGCCCATCAGCGTGATGATGAAGCCGAACACCGCCGCCTTGATCAGGCCGGAGACCACGTCCGACACCTGCAGGAAGTCGAAGGTGGCCTTGAGGTAGGCGCCCGAGCCGAAGCCGAGCTGCTGCGTGCCGATCAGCCAGCCGCCCATCACGCCGAGCGTATCCGCCACGATCACCAGCAGCGGCAGCGCCAGCGTGCCCGCCAGCAGCCGCGGCGCCACCAGGTACTTCATCGGGTTGGTGGACAGCGTCGACAGCGCGTCGATCTGGTCGGTCACCCGCATGGTGCCGATCTCGGCCGCGAAGGCGGCGCCGATGCGGCCGGCGACCATCAGCCCGGCCAGCACCGGGCCGAGTTCGCGGGTGATGGACAGCACCACCACATTGGCCACCGCGCCTTCCGCGTTGAAGCGGGAGAAGCCGGTATAGGATTGCAGCGCCAGCACCATGCCGGTGAAGACCGCCGTCAGCGCCACCACAGGCAGGCTGAACCAGGCGATCTCGATGAAGGCCTTGAGGAACAGGCGGCCGTAGAAGGGCGGGCGGAACAGGTGGCTGACCGCTTCCGCCGCGAAAAGCGCGATGGCGCCGGTGCTACGCAGCAGCCCGATGACGGCCCGCCCGAGGGCCGCGACGAAGTCCAGGATGCGATCCAAGGCCTCAGGCGCCGCCGATATGCGCGCGGTGGTAGCGCTGGCCGAGGCTGGTCAGCACCTCGTAGCCGATGGTGCCGCAGCGGGCGGCGATGTCATCCGGCGTGTTCGCCGCGCCGCCGACCAGCAGCAGCCGGTCGCCGGGGCGCAGTTCGGGCAAATCCGTCACGTCGAACGTCGTCAAATCCATGGAGACCCGGCCTATGAGCGGCACGGCGCGACCCTTGGACAGCGCCAGGGACCGGCCGGACAGGCTGCGAAGGTAGCCATCGGCATAGCCCGCCGCAACGGTCGCCACCCGTGACGTGACCTCCGCAGTGTAACTGGCGCCGTAGCCCACCGTGTCGCCGGCCTGGATTTCCCGGATCTGCAGCACCGGCACCTCCAGCGTCACCACCTGGCGCATCGGGTTCGGCGCGCCCGGCGTCGGATTGATGCCATAGAGCGCGCAGCCGGGCCGGGCGAGGTCGGAGCGGAAGGCCGGACCAAGGAACAGGCCGGAGGAATTGGCGAAGCTGGTCGGCACGCCGGGGGCGACCATCCGCGCGGCGGCCGCGAAGCGGGCGGCCTGCAGCGTGTTCAACGGGTGGTCCGGCTCATCGGCGCAGGCCAGGTGGGTCATGACGAAGCGCAGGTCGAGCCCGGCCAGCAGCGAAGGGTCCGCCGCCAGCGCCGCCTGTTCCGCGGCATCCAGTCCGAGCCGGGACATGCCGGTATCCAGGTGCAGCAACGCCGGCCCGTGCCCGGCCCGGGCGGCGACGTCGCCCAGGCTGTTCAGCACCGGCAGCAGGCCCGCATCCTCGTCCGCCCCGGGCGGAAAGCCGTTCAGCACGATGATGTCCGGCCCGGCGCCCAGCGCCTGGCGCAGCGCCATGCCCTCCGCCAGGTGGGCCACGAAGAAATGCTGGCAGCCGCCATCCCGCAGCGCCCGCGCCACCGGCCCGGCGCCGAGCCCGTAGGCATCCGCCTTCACCACCCCGGCGACGGGCGCGCCGTGCCGCGCGCAAAGGTCGCGCCAGTTGGCGACGATCGCGCCGAGATCGATGGTGAGGACGCCCTGCCCGGGCCTAATCCCCATAGCCGCCGTCATGCTGCGTATCGAGGTCGCCGAACCGGGTGAACTCGGCCTCGAAGAACAGGCGGATGGTGCCGGTCGGGCCGTGGCGCTGCTTGGAGACGATGAGTTCCGCCTTGTTGTGGGCGTCCTCCATGTCCTTTTGCCACTTCTCCACGGCTTCCGAGAATTTCTGCGGATTGTCGAAGGTGAGTTCCTTCGGCTGGCGCTGCTGCAGGTAGTATTCGTCGCGGTAGATGAACATCACCACGTCGGCGTCCTGCTCGATCGAACCCGATTCGCGCAGGTCCGAAAGCTGAGGCCGCTTGTCCTCGCGCTGTTCCACCGCGCGGGAAAGCTGCGACAGGGCGATGACCGGGACGGACAACTCCTTCGCGATGGCCTTCAGCCCCTGGGTGATCTGGCTGATCTCCTGCACCCGGTTCTCCGGCTTGCTGCCCGCCGCGGGGCGCATGAGCTGGAGGTAGTCGACGATGATCAGGTTCAGCCCCTTGGTCCGCTGCAACCGCCGGCAGCGCGTGCGCAGCGCGGAGATGGTGATGGCCGGCGTGTCGTCGATGAACAGCGGCAGCGCCTGCAATTCGCGGCTGACCTCCAGGAACTTGTCGAAGTCGCGCTGGCTGATCTCGCCGCGGCGGATGCGGTCGCCGGAGATGCGGCTTTCCTCCGACAGCAGGCGGGTGGCCAGCTGGTCGCAGGACATTTCGAGCGAGAAGATCGCGACGCCGCCGCGCGGGATCGCATTCGGGTCCTTCTCCCGCGCCGCCCGCAAGGTCGCCCGCGCCGCGCCGAACGCCACCTTCACCGCCAGCGCCGTCTTACCCATGCCGGGGCGCCCGGCCATGATCAGGAGGTCGGAGGGATGCAGGCCGCCGAGCTTGGCATCCAGGTCGCGCAGCCCGGTGGACAGGCCCGCAACGCCGCCGGGGTTGGAGAACGCCTTCTCCGCATGCTGCACGGCGGTGGCCAGCGCGCGTTCGAAGGAGACGAAGCCGCCGCCCGATTCGCCGGCCTTCGACAGGTCGAACAGCGCCTGCTCGGCGCTTTCCATCTGCAGCTTGCCGTCGAGTTCCGGCTCCGCCCCGAAGGCGCGGTTCACCATCACCTCGCCAAGGTCCACCAATTGCCGGCGCAGCCAGGCGTCGTGGATGACGCGGCCATACTCGCCGGCATTGATGACGCCGACCATCGCCGTCAGCAGTTGGCCGAGATAGGGCGAGCCGCCGACCTCATCCAGCAGGCCGGAATGTTCGAACTCGGCGCGCAGCGTCACCGCATCGGCAAGCTGCCCGGCCTCGATCCGCCTTTGGATGGCAGAGAAGATACGCCCGTGAATCGCATCGGCGAAATGCTCGGCGGCGAGGAATTCCGAGACCCGTTCATAGGCCTTGTTGTTGGCCAGCAGCGCGCCGAGCAGCGCCTGCTCGGCTTCGAGATTGGCGGGCGGAAGGCGCTGCGACAGGCCGAGAAGGCCGTCGCCGGCACCGAAGGACGCGGTCGCGGGACCGAAAGTGTTCATGCCGCCATCCTAGCCCGGCTTCGCCCGGCGCGCGCCCCTCCGCGCCTGTGGATGGCTGTGGATAACGGGGGTGGAATTCAGGCAGGCGTCCGGGAACGTTCCGTCTCCTGCATGTAGTCGCGGGTCAGCGGCAGGGTCTCGATATCGCGGGTCAGCTGCAATTGCCAGTTGATCAGGCCGCCGTGGCGGAAGGAGGCTTCGCTGGCGGCCAGGTAGAATTCGAACATGCGGCAGAAGCGCTCGTCATACAGGGACTGGATGGCGTCCCGGTTCGCGGCGAAGCGGCGGCGCCATTCGCGCAGGGTCAGGCCGTAGTGCAGGCGCAGGATCTCGATATCCGTGACCCACAACCCGCTGCGCTCCACCGCCGGCAGCACCTCGGACAGCGCCGGGGAATAGCCGCCGGGGAAGATGTACTTCGTGAGCCACGGGTTGGTGCTGCCCGGCCCGTCGCTGCGGCCGATGGCATGCACCAGGGCGACGCCATCCGGGCGCAGCGCCTGGTGGATCATCCGGAAGAAGCGGCGATAGTGGGTGATGCCGACATGCTCGAACATGCCGATCGACACGATGCGGTCCACCGGCCGGGTCCACTCGCGAAAATCCATCAACTCGAAGCGGCAGGTGTCGGACAGGCCGGCCTCGGCCGCACGCCGCCGGCATTCCGCCAGTTGTTCCCGCGACAGGGTGATACCGGTGACATCGGCGCCGAAATCGCGGGCCAGGTTCAGCGCCATCCCACCCCAGCCGCAGCCGATGTCCAGCACCTCCAGCGGCGGCGCGCCCGGCGGGCGGTCGAGTCGCAGCTTGGCGGCGATGTGGCGCTTCTTGGCGGCCTGGGCCTCCTCCAGCGTCTCCGCCCCGGTGCGGAAATAGGCGCAGGAGTAGTTGCGGTCCCGGTCCAGGAACAGGGCGTAGAGGCGGCCGTTGAGGTCGTAGTGATGCGCGACGTTGCGCCGGGCGCGACCCGCCGGGTTCAACTGGTCGACCCGCCGGCGCGACCAGCGGCCGAGATCCCGCGCGGCCTCCACAGGGTGCGTCACCCGGCGGTGCATGTTCCGCATCAGCAAGTCGAGCAACTCGATCAGGTGGCCATCCGCCGGCTCGATCTCGCCGGACATGTAGGATTCGCCGAAGGAGAGGCCGGGACTGGCGACAAGGCGCCAGGCGGCGCGGCGCGTGCCGATGCGGAAGCCGGCTTCAGGGCCGGTGCCGTCGCCGTAGCGGCGGATGCGGCCATCCGGATACTCGACGGCCAGTCGGCCGTGGCGGATGGCGCGGGCCAGCATGGCATCGAGGACGGCCTGAAGCATGGCACCCCCTCTCGGGGCCACGCATGGCATCCAGCCGGGCCCCGGCGGAGCCGATATTGGCACTCCGCCGGGTGAAATCCAGCGGGCGGGCCGAGCGGCCCACCCGCCAGCGGATCAGTCGCGGTCGGCGGCGGCGCCGAGTTCGGCAAGCTCGGCGGCCAGCTCGGCCTCCAGGCTCTCCTCCTCGGCCTGGTCGGCGGCGCGCAGATCCTCGCCGCGGGCCTGCTTCTCGGCTTCCTCGACGGAGCGGGCGATGTTGACGCCCACCTCGATCACCACTTCCGGGTGCAGCGCGACGCGCACCTGGGACAGGCCGAGCTGCTTGATCGGCTGCTCCAGCAGGATCTGGCTGCGCTCCAGCGTCAGGCCGGACTCCTTGCAGGCGTCGGCGATGTCGCGGCCGGAGACGGAGCCGTACAGGCCGCCGCTCTCGCCGGCGGAGCGGATCAGGGTGACGGTCAGGCCGTGCACGCGCTCCGCCACGCGCTCGGCCTCGCCGCGGCGCTTCAGGTTCTGCGCCTCGAGCTGGGCGCGCTCACGCTCGAACCGCGCGAGGTTGTCCTTGTTCGCCCGGATGGCCTTGCCGCCGGGGAGCAGGAAGTTGCGCGCATAGCCGGGCCGGACCTTCACCAGCTCGCCCATCTGGCCGAGCTTCTCGACCCGCTGCATCAGGATGACTTCGATCATGGCTGCACCGTTCAGCTTCGGGGAGGCGCAGCGCGCCGGGCCCGGTTTCCATTGAGAATATCGTAGAAGCCGTAGCCGGCGACGCCGAGCGCCACAGGCACGGAAATCAGCAGCAGCGCCATGTAGGCGCCGCCCAGCACGAATTGACGGCCCCGGAGGGCCTGGGTGGCGCGGTGGAGGCCGGCCAGCCCATGCAGGAAGACCGGCACCAGCAGCACCAGCACCAGCGACAGGGTCACGGCATCGCCGCCTTCCTCCGCCGCCAGCCAGAAGCCGCAGGCGATCGCCGGCAGCAGCGGATACCAGCCGGGCAGCCGCGCCTCGCGCCAGGCCGGCGCGGCCGGGATCACCCCGGTGCGCACCAGCACGGACGCGGCGGCGGCGGCGTTCACCAGCAGGGCCATGACGACCCAGAAGCCGATGGCAGCCGCCTTCACCCGCACCAGTTCCTCGACCAGCCCGTCGGAGACCGGCAGGCCCATGCGGGCGAGACCAACCTCCGCCGCCTCCCGCATCGCGCCTTCCAGCCCGCCATCGGCATCCGCCAGCAGCACCGCCGCCAGCAGCACGCCGGCGGCCGGGATCAGGCCGAGCAGGGCGAAGGACAGGCCGAGCGAGTGGTCACGCCCCGCCGCCAGCACCAGCAGCGCCACCGGCACGCCGAACAGCGCCAGGTACAGGCCGAGGCCCAGCCCGCTGCCGGCCAACAGCAGCGCCAGCCCGGCGACGCCGAGCGCCACCAGCAGCGCGAAGCCGCCGAAGCCGATGCCCGCCAGGAACAACGGCAGGCTGACCAGCCACAGCGCGAAGGCCCCGCCCGGCAGGCCCCGGAAGGCCCACAGCGCCAGGGTCGCGGAGACCAGGCCGGCCGCGATGGCCGCGAGCAGGCGCGGGTCGGACGCGATGCGTCCCCCCTGCCCCGTCCCGCGGTCCATCTCGTCGGCCATCACGCGAAGCCTAGTCGTTGATGACGTAGGGCAGCAGCGCCAGGAAGCGGGCGCGCTTGATGGCGTTGGCCAACTCGCGCTGCTTCTTGGCGGAGACCGCCGTGATGCGGCTCGGCACGATCTTGCCGCGCTCGCTCAGGAAGCGGGACAGCAGGCGCACGTCCTTGTAGTCGATCTTCGGCGCGTTCGGGCCGGAGAAGGGGCAGGACTTGCGGCGGCGGTAGAACGGCCGGCGGGCGCCGACGGCCGGGCGCCGCATCGCCGGGTTGAGGGAGATCTCTTCGTTGCTGTCGGACATGGCTGCTTATTCCTCGCCCATCTGGCCGCCCATCGGGCCGCCGTCCAGTTCGTCGCGCGGACGCGCACGGTATTCCTCGCGGTCGTCGCGCTCACGCCCGCCGGTGCGGCCGGAGCCGAAGCGGCCGGCCGGGCGCGGGCCGCGGAAGCCGCGATCCCGCTCGCGGTCGTCGGACCGGCGCGCCAGGATGGCGGACGGCGCATCGTCGATCGCCTCGATCCGCAGCGTCAGGCTGCGCAGCACGTCCTCGTTCAGGCCGAGCTGGCGCTCGACCTCGAGCAGCGCGGACGGCGTGGCGTCCAGGCCGAGCAGCATGTAGTGGGCCTTGCGGTTCTTCTTGATGCGGTAGGCCAGGCCACGGAGGCCCCAGTATTCCCGCTTCTTGATCTCGCCGCCGTTGAGTTCGGTGAGGGTTGCCTGCACCTGGTCGGCGAGCGCCTCGACCTGGGCCTGCGTGATATCGTTGCGTGCAATCAGCACGCATTCATACAAGGGCATCCGATTCCCTCCGGCTGTCTCAGCCCCGCGGCCCCGGGCACCATGCCTGGGACGCGCACGAATGGGCATAGCCGGGACCGATGCCTCGGGTCCCGGCAGGGGAGCGCGGCGTAAAGCATGGCGGGGGCGGCGAGTCCAGGATTGGATTTATCCGGGTTGACGGCCCCCCCGCGCCGGCCCTAGGCCGCGCGGACGGCTAGGACAGGGTCAAGTACACAAAAATGGCGCTCGCCTTCACCTTTCCCGGCCAGGGCAGCCAGGCCCCCGGCATGGGCCGCGACCTCGCCGCCGCCTTCCCGGCCGCCCGCGAAGTGTTCCAGGAGGTCGACGAGACCCTGAAGCAGAAGCTGTCCAGGCTGATGTTCGAGGGTCCGCCAGAGGACCTGACCCTGACCGCCAACGCCCAGCCGGCGCTGATGGCGATGTCCATCGCGGTGCTGCGGGTGCTGGAGACGGAGGGCGGCTTCGACCTGAAGTCCCGCGTCGCGCTGGTCGCCGGCCATTCGCTCGGCGAGTATTCGGCGCTGGCCGCCGCCGGCAGCCTCTCCCTCGCCACCGCCGCCCGGCTGCTGCGGCTGCGCGGCGATGCCATGCAGCAGGCGGTGCCGGCCGGCGAGGGCGCCATGGCGGCGCTGCTCGGCGCCGACCTCGAACAGGCCCGCGCGATCTGCGCCGAGGCGGCGCTCGATCCGCTCACCGAGATCCGGGACGTGGTGGAGATCGCCAACGACAATGGCGGCGGCCAGATCGTGATCTCGGGCCACGCCGCCGCGGTGGACCGCGCCATCGAGGGTGCCAAGGCGGCCGGCGTGAAGCGCGCCATGAAGCTGCCGGTCTCCGCCCCCTTCCACTGCGCGCTGATGGCGCCCGCCGCCGATGCCATGGCCGAGGCGCTGGCCGGGGCCGACCTGCGCGCGCCGCTGGTGCCGCTGGTCGCCAACGTCTCCGCCGCCAAGGCGACCGACCCCACCCTGATCCGCGACCTGCTGGTGCGCCAGGTGACCGGCACGGTGCGCTGGCGCGAATGCATCCAGGCGATGGGCGCCATGGGCTGCGACCAGTTCGTCGAGATCGGCACCGGCCGGGTGTTGACCGGCCTGATGAAGCGCCTGGCGCCGGAGGCGAAGGCCAGTGCCATCGGCGGCCCGGCGGAGATCGAAGCCTTCCTGAAGTTCCTGTGACGGTCTGGTACGACCTGACCTCGCAACCCAGCGAGGCCGAGGAAGCCGCGGCGCGGGAGGCGCTGCGCGCCTTCAACACCGAATCCGGCTTCCCGCATGACGGCCGCAAGCTTGCGGTGCTGCTGCGGGACGAATCCGCACAGGTGATCGGCGGCCTGGTCGGCCGCACCGCGTGGTCCTGGCTGTATGTGGAGAACCTGGCCATCCCGCCGGCGCTCCGCGGCGCCGGCTGGGGCCGCCGCCTGCTGGCGGCGGCGGAGGCCGAGGCGCTGCGGCGCGGCTGCATCGGCGTGCGGCTGGACACCTACAGCTTCCAGGCGCGCGGCTTCTACGAGCGGCAGGGTTTTCGCCTGGTTGGCCAGCTTGACGACTGCCCGCCGGGCCAGACCCGGTTCAGCATGGCCAAGCGCCTGGATGCCGCGCCCTCCGCGGCCGAGCCCTGGCCCGATGCCGCCGCGCCGCGCGTCACCATCACCGCATCCGCGGCGGAGGCCGATCCGGCGATCCCGGTGCTGCTGGCCGGCCTCTCCGCCCATGCCAGGCCACATGCCGGCCCGGCCAATGCGGAAAGCCTGACCATGGTGGTCCGCCGCCCCCGTGAGGCAGCGCCGCTCGGCGGGCTGCATGCGCGCATCTTCTATGGCTGGATGTACGTCAACCTGTTGCACCTGCCCGAAGACCTGCGCGGCCAGGGCCTCGGGCAGGCGCTGATGCGACGGGCTGAGGCGGCGGCGCGGGCGCGTGGCTGCACCGCCATCTGGCTGGACACCTTCAGCTTCCAGGCCCGGCCGTTCTACGAATCGCTCGGCTTCCGGCTGTTCGCGACGCTGGAGGACTATCCGCCCGGCCACAGCCGGCACTACCTGATGAAGCGCCTGACGGACGGAGACGCCTGATGTTCGACTTGACCGGCAAGGTGGCCCTCGTCACCGGCGCCACCGGCGGCATCGGCGCCGCCATCGCCACCGCGCTGCACGCCCAGGGTGCGAAGGTTGCGATCACCGGGCGGCGGGAGGCGGAGCTGGCCTCGCTGGCCGCGATCCTGGGGGACCGGGTGCATGTGGCGCCCGCCGACCTCGCCGACCCGGCCGCGCCGGCGGCGCTGGTGGAGGCAGTGGAAGCCGCGCTCGGGCCGCTCGACATCCTGGTGAACAATGCCGGGATGACGCGGGACATGCTGGCGCTGCGCATGGGCGATGCCGACTGGAACGCGGTGATCGAGGTGGACCTGACGGCCCCCTTCCGCCTGGCCCGCGCCGCGCTGCGGGGGATGATGAAGCGGCGGTCGGGGCGGATCGTCTCCATCGCCAGCATCGTCGGCGTCACCGGCAATGCCGGCCAAGCGAACTACGCCGCCGCCAAGGCCGGGCTGATCGGGATGAGCAAGTCGCTCGCCCAGGAAGTGGCGACCCGTGGCGTCACGGTGAACGTGGTGGCGCCGGGCTTCGTGAAGACGGCGATGACGGATGCACTGCCGGAGGCCGCCCGTACCGCCCTGCTGACGAAGATCCCGACCCAGCGGATGGGGGCGCCGGAGGATGTGGCGGCCGCCGTCGCCTACCTGGCCAGCGCCGAGGCGGGCTGGGTGACCGGCCAGACCATCCATGTGAATGGCGGCATGGCGATGATCTGAGGCCCCAGGAGGCAACCCGGGGGGAAACCCAGGGGAATGATTTGTCACCCCGTTGCGCCGAAAAAGCAGGCAAGCCATCCGCCGGCCCGCTTGCGTCGCAGGGGCGCCTAGGCCAAGTGACGCTTCCATGTTAAGCCGCGCCGCCCCCGGAACCCATGGACGATCCATGGACTGGACCCCGGCGGCGAGATGCGCGGCACGGCACCGACCAGCAGGAGACATTGCGGGATGAGCGACACCGCCGACAAGGTGAAGAAGATCGTTGTGGAACACCTCGGCGTCGAGGAGTCGAAGGTGACCACCGAGGCGTCGTTCATCGACGATCTGGGCGCGGACAGCCTCGACACCGTCGAGCTGGTCATGGCCTTCGAGGAGGCCTTCGGGGTCGAGATCCCGGACGACGCCGCCGAGAAGATCACGACCGTCAAGGACGCGATCGACTACATCGAGAAGCAGAAGTCCGCCTGACTTCAAGGGCTGGCGTAGGCAGGTAGGGGAAGCAGCGGTGTTCGGTCATCTCGTTGCGCCGCGGCGCGTTGTCGTCACGGGCATGGGTATCGCCTGCCCCCTCGGCCTCGGGGTCGAGAATGTCTGGAAGCGCATGCTGGCCGGCGAAAGCGGGCTGGCGGCTATCCAGAACTTCGACGTCAGCGCCCTGACGGCCAAGATCGCCGGCCAGATTCCGGTCGGCACGAAGGCCGAGGGCAGGCTCGACATCAACGAGTGGATCCCGACCAAGGACCAGAAGAAGATGGACCGCTTCATCCAGCTCGCGCTGGTGGCGGCCACCGAGGCGGTCGAGGACAGTGGCTGGATGCCCGGCGAGGATGCCGAGGATGACCGCTGCCGTACCGGCGTGATGATCGGCTCCGGCATCGGCGGCCTGCCGACGATCTACGAAGCCTCGACGCTGATCGCCCAGGGCAAGACGCGGCGCATCTCGCCCTTCTTCATCCCCTCCGCGCTGATCAACCTGGCCTCCGGCCACGTCTCCATCAAATACGGCTTCAAGGGTCCGAACCACGCGGTGGTCACGGCCTGCGCCACCGGCGTGCATGCGCTGGGCGACGCGGCGCGGCTGATCGCGCTGAACGACGCCGACGTGATGGTGGCCGGCGGCGCCGAGGCCGCGGTGGCGGAAATCGGCATGGCCGGCTTCTGCGCCTCCCGCGCCCTGTCCACCGGCTTCAACGACCAGCCGACCAAGGGCAGCCGCCCCTGGGACCGCGACCGCGACGGCTTCGTCATGGGCGAGGGGGCCGGCGTGGTGGTGCTCGAGGAGCTGGAGCACGCCAAGGCGCGCGGCGCCAAGATCTATGCCGAGGTGATCGGCTACGGCATGTCCGGTGACGCCTACCACATCACCTCCCCCACCGAGGATGGCGACGGCGCCTATCGCGCCATGCGGGCGGCGCTGAAAAGCGCCAGCATCGCGCCGACCGACATCCAGTACGTCAACGCGCACGGCACCTCGACCCCGATGGGCGACGACCTGGAACTGCAGGCGGTGGAGCGGCTGTGGGCGGAGGATGCCAGGGGCCTCGCCATGTCCTCGACCAAGTCGGCCATCGGCCACCTGCTCGGCGCGGCCGGGGCGGTGGAGGGCATCTTCTCCATCCTGGCGATCCGGGACGGCGTGGCGCCGCCGACGCTGAACCTGGACAATCCCTCCCGCGAGAGTGTCATCGACCGGGTGGCGCATGAGGCGCAGCCGCGGCAGATCGACACGGTGCTGTCCAACAGCTTCGGCTTCGGCGGCACCAATGCCAGCATCATCTTCCGGAAGGCGGCCTGAGGGCGCTGCCGGTGGCGCCGGGCGACGGCCAGGGTAGCCCATGCGCCGCCTGATCGCCCTTCTGCTGTTCGTCCTGCTGCTCGGCGCCGGGGCCGCTGGCGCCTTGTGGTACGCGCTTCGCGAATGGCAGGCGCCGGGGCCGTTGGCCGAACCCGCACAGGTGGTGGTGCCGCGCGGCGGCACGGCGGCGATCGCCGATGCGCTGGCGGAACGCGGCATCATCGACCAGCCCATGGCCTTCCTCGCCGCCACCTGGCTGACCCGTGGCGAGGGCCCGATCCGCGCCGCCGAATTCCAGTTTCCCGCCCGCGCCAGCCTGCGCCAGGTGCTGGAAGTGCTGCGCGAGGGCCGCCCGGTGCAGCGCCGCCTGACCATCCCGGAGGGCCTCACCGCCCGGCAGATCGCCACGCTTCTGGAACAGGCCGAGGGCCTGGTCGGCGAGATTCCGCCGGTGGCGGAGGGCGAGATCCTGCCCGAGACCTATGCCTACCAATGGGGCGACAGCCGCGCCGCCGTGGTGCGCCGCGCCAAGCAGGCGATGGATCGCGCCCTGGCCGAAATCTGGGCCGAACGCGCGCAGAACCTGCCGATGGAGACGGCGCGGGAGGCGCTGATCCTGGCCTCCATCGTCGAGCGCGAGACCGGGCGCGGCGACGAACGCGCGCAGGTCGCCGGCGTCTTCGTCAACCGTCTGCGGCGCGGCATGATGCTGCAATCGGACCCGACCACCGCCTATGCCGCGGCCGATGGCGGCGTGCTGGACCGGCCGCTGACCCGGGCCGACCTGGAACGCGACCACCCCTTCAACACCTACCGCATCCGCGGCCTGCCACCCGCGCCCATCGCCAGCCCGGGGCGCGACAGCCTGCGCGCCGTGGCGCGGCCGGCGGCGCATGACTATTTGTATTTCGTGGCGGACGGCACCGGTGGGCACGACTTCTCCCGCACGCTGGAGGAGCACAACCGCGCCGTCGCCCGCTGGCGGCAGATCGAAAGGTCCCGCGCTCCGGCGCCGACCCGATGAACCCAGGCCCCCTGCTGACCGGGCCGGCGCTGTGGTGGCGGCTGCTGGTGATCGGCGGCTTGTGGGGCTGTTCCTTCCCGCTGCTGCGGCTGGTGGCGGCGGAGATGTCGCCCTTCGCGCTGGCGACGGTCCGGGGTGGCTTCGCGGCGCTGGCGGTTGTCGCCTTCCTGGCGGCGTCCGGCCAGTTGCGCGGCGGGTATCGGCGCTACCTGATCCCGGCGCTGGTGCTGGGCACCTGCAATGGCTGGATCCCGAACCTGCTGACCGCCTTCGCGCTCGGCCATATCGAGGCGGCGCCGGCGGCGCTGATCCATGCCAGCACGCCCCTGCTGGTGGCACTGATCGCGGTGCCGGTATTGCGGGACGAACTGCCGGGCTGGCGCGGCGTCGCCGGGCTGGCACTCGGCTTCTGCGGCATCGCGGTGATCATCGGGCCGGATGCGCTGGAAGGCGGCGCCTCGCTGACCGGCGGCGTGCTGATCCTGGTGTCCTGCGTGTCCTACGCCACCGGCACCGTCTATGCCCGCAAGGCGCGGATCGGCGCGGCGCCGCAGATCGTGCTGGGGCAGCAGGTGGTGGCGGGGCTGGTGGCCGGGATGCTGTCGGTGCCCTTCGGCGGCGCCGAATCCTACGTGCAGCCGGGCTGGGTCTATGGGGTGCTGGCGGTGCTGGGCATCGCCACCTCCGCGCTGCCGCTGACCATGTTCCTGCGCCTGGTGGCCCGCGCGCGGGTCACCGATGCCGCCATGGTCGGCTACATCCAGCCGCCCTTCGCCGCAGGGATGGGGGCGCTGCTGCTGGGGGAATGGCCCTCCGTGCTGGTGCTGGCCGGCGGCGCGGTGGTGCTGGCGGGGGTGTGGCTGGGGACGTCGCGGCGGTAGCGGGGCGCCAAGGCCCTCTCCCCCTCATGGGGGAGAGGGTGGGGTGAGGGGGAAGCGCAGGCGCGTGAGCCGGCTCATTTCCCTGCGCGCCCCCCCTCACCCAAACCCTCTCCCCCCTCCGGGTGGAGAGGGCTTCACATGCTTTGCGGCTTGGCCGGGAACAGCGTCATCAGCCGGTTGCGCAGCCCCGGCGGCAGGGCGCCGACCAGTCGCGACATGGCATAGAGCCGGCGCGGAAAGACGATGCGGAGGTGGCCGGCGGCCAGGCCCTTCAGCGTCCGCGCGGCGGCCTGCTCCGGCGCCATCAGCAGCGGCATGGGGAAGGTGTTCACCGCCGTCATCGGGGTGCGGACATAGCCCGGGCAGATCGCATGCAGGCGGATGCAGCGCCGGCGCTCGGTGGCGTCCAGCGCCTCCGCCCAGCGCTGTACCGCCGCCTTGCTGGCGCAATAGGCCGGCGCGTTGGGCGCGGCGACGAAGGCCGCCAGCGACGCCACCACCGCCACCCGCCCGCGCAGCCCATCCGCCCCCGGCGCCTGCCCCGCCATCTTTTCGAGTGCCGGCAACGCCGTGTTCAGCACGCCGCCGAGGTTCGTTGCGAAGATGCGTGAAACCTGTGCGGCAGGCTCGCCATCGCCGCCGGTGCCGCCCGAGATGCCCGCATTGGCGATGACCAGGTCCAGCCGCCCGGCCGCCGCCACCCAGCCCGCCATCGCCGCCGCATCCGTCACGTCCAGCACCGCCGCCCGCACCGTCGCGCCGCGCGCCGCGCAGGCCGCCTCGATCTCGGCCAGCCGGCCGGGATCGCGGCCGGACAGGTGCAGGGTCACGCCCGGCGCGGCGCAGGCTTCCGCCAGCGCCCGGCCGAGGCCGGAACTGGCGCCGGTGATCAGCACGCCCTGCCAGGGATGCCAGGGATGATCTTGCATGCCTTGCCCTTCCGCACGGGCCGGAGGACAAGGCCCGCATGAGCATCCTCGCCTCGATGACCGGTTTCGCCCGCGACAGCGGCACGCTGCCGGACGGGTCTTCCTTCGTCTGGGAGCTTCGCAGCGTCAACGGGCGCGGCCTCGACCTGCGGCTGCGCCTGCCGCCGGGGCTGGATGCGCTGGAGGCCGGGCTGCGGGAGGCGGTGGGCAAGCGCGTGAAGCGCGGCAACATCTCCGCCACCCTGACCCTGAAGCGGGAGGACCGGGCGCCGCGGCTGACGCCGGACCCGGTGGCCCTCGAATCCGCCATCGCCCTGGTGCTGGCGGTGTCCGCCCGCCTGCCGGGCGCCCCGGTGCCGAGCGCCGAGGCGGTGCTGTCCCTGCCTGGCGTGCTGCGGGCCGAGGAACAGGTGCTGGACGAGGCCGCCGAGACCGCGCGCCGCGCCGCCCTCTCGGCGTCCTTCGCCGTCGCGCTCGACGGCCTGGTGGCATCCCGCGCCCGCGAGGGCGGGCAACTCGCAAAAATCCTGGACACGCTGCTGGAGGAGATCGCGACGCTGCGCGACGCCGCCGCGGTGGAGGCGAAGGATCAGCCGGCCGCCCAGCGCGCCCGCCTGCTGGAGAATCTGGCGAACCTGCTCGGCGAGGGCGATGCCCGCGCCCGGGTGCCGGAGGAACGCCTGGCGCAGGAGGTGGCGATGCTGGCGCAGCGCTCCGACGTGCGGGAGGAGCTGGACCGGCTCGGCGCGCATGTGACCGAGGCGCGGACGCTGCTGGCCTCCGGCGAGGCGATTGGCCGCAAGCTGGAATTCCTGACCCAGGAATTCGTGCGGGAGGCCAACACCCTGTGCAGCAAATCCGCCAGCGTGGCGCTGACGCGGGTGGGGCTGGAGCTGAAGGCGGCGATCGAGCGGCTGCGGGAACAGGCGGCGAATGTCGAATAATCCCCACCACGCCCCGCGTCGCGGCGTCTGCCTGGTGCTGGCCTCGGCGCCCGGCGTCGGCAAGACCAGCGTCTCCCGCGCTTTGCTCGAGATGGAGCCGGAGCTGTCGCTGTCGGTCAGCGCCACCACCCGCGCGCCGCGGCCGGGGGAGCTGGAGGGGGTGCACTACTTTTTCCGCACCCAGGACCAGTTCGACGCCATGGTGGCCCAGGATGACTTCCTGGAGTTCGCGAAATTCATCGGCCGGTCCTACGGCACGCCGCGCGCCGCGGTGGAACAGGCGCTGGCCGAGGGCCGCGACGTGCTGTTCGACATCGAGTGGCAGGGCCACCTGCAATTGCGCGAAAGGCTGCCCGGGGACGTGGTGGGCATTTGCCTGCTGCCGCCGAGCATGGCCGAGCTGGAACGCCGGCTGCGCGGCCGCGCCCAGGACAGCGAGGCGGAGATCGCCCGCCGCCTGGTCGCGGCGCGGGACGAGATCGCGCATTGGGCGGATTTCGACCATGTGCTGGTGAACCGCGACTTCGACCGCACGGTGGCGGAGGTGCGCGCCATCCTGCACGCTGCCCGCAACACCCGCGCACGGCAGCCCTGGCTGCCGGAGTTTATCGCCGGGCTGATGCGGGGGTAGCGCTTCATGGGCGGCGTGGTGGAGGTGGTGATCCCGGTCTTCGCCCTGATCGCGCTCGGCTACGGCGCGGCGAAGCGCAGGCTGGTCTCCGAGGAAGGCTTTCGCGGGCTGACCATGTTCGTCTTCGGCCTGGCGGCACCGGCGCTGCTGTTCGCCGGCGGCACCCGGCCGCATGAGGGCGGCGGCGGGGCGGCAGTGGCCATCCTCAGCGCCTCCATCCTGATGTTCGCGCTGTCCCTGCTGGGCGCGCGGCGGGTGTTCCGGCTGAACCTGGCGGAGGCGGCGCTGTTCGCGCTGGCCTGCGTCTTCGGCAATTCGGTGATGATGGGCGTGCCGATCATCTTCGCGGCCTACGGCCCGCCGGGGGTGCCGCCGATGCTCGGCATCCTGGCCTTGCAGACCATGATCCTGCTGGGCCTGGCGACCATCGTGACGGAGGTCGGGCTGCACGCGAACGCGCCCTGGCGGCGCGTGCTGAGCGCCAGCCTGGCCGGCATCCTGAAGAACCCGGTGGTGCTGTCCGTCATCGCGGCCTTCATCTGGATGCTGTTCGGGCTGCCGGTGCCGGGGGTGGTGCGGCGGACGCTGGAGCTGGTGGGCGCGGCGGCGCCGGGCGTCGCGCTGTTCTGCCTCGGCGGCGGGCTGGCCGGGATTTCGGCGGCGGCGGCGTGGAAGGAAACCACGGCGATCGTCGGCGTGAAGCTGCTGGCGCTGCCGGCGCTGACCTGGGGCCTGGCGCTGCTGGTCGGCGCGACGCCGATCGAGACCGCGGTCGCCGTCACCATGGCGGCGCTGCCGACGGGGGCCAATGCCTTCATCCTGGCGCGGCGCTATGCCACCGGCACGGATCGGTCCGGCGCCGCGGTGGTGGTCTCCACCGCCATCTCCATCCTCACTCTGTCCGCCCTGATCGGGCATTTCCGGGGGATTCTGCCGTGACTCTCGTCATTCAGCCGGGCTGGGTCTGGGACGCCGAAGCCGGCCTCCGCACCGGCCATTTCGTCATCGTGCGGGATGGGGTGGTGGCGGATGTGGTGGCCGAGGCGCCGACGCTCGACGCGGAAAGTATCGTCGCCCCCGATGCGCTGCTGCTGCCGGGCTTCATCAACCTGCACAACCACGCTTTGTCCGCGCCGCTGTTCCGCGGGCTGGCGGACGACATCGCGCCGGGCGACCTGCCGGGCCACATCGTCTATTCGCTGCTGATGCCGCTCGGCGACGTGGCGGCGCAGGTGATGACGGAGGAGGAAATCGGCGACGCCGCCGAGATGGCGCTGATGGAGGGCCTGCGCAGCGGCACCACCGCGCTGCTGGACGTGTACCGCGTGGCGCAGTGGCCGTTCATCGAACGTGCGAAGCGGCTCGGCCTGCGGTCCTGGTCCTGCCCGTACCTGTTCTCCGCGCCGGTCGGCATGACGCCGGATGGCAGGCCGACCTACAGCCCCACCGCCGATACCGGGTTCGAGGCGATCCTGCGGCTGTTCGAGCGCTTCGACGAAGGCCCGCGCGGCCTCACCCGGGTCGGCTTCGGGCCGCATGGGCCGGATAGCTGCACGCCCGAATTGCTGCGCGCCATCGACGCCAAGGCGCGGGAGCTGGAGACCATCGTCTCGATCCACGCCGCGCAGAACCTGATCGAGATCGAGAAGGTGCGCGCTGGCCATGGCCGCGGCTCCATCGACCACATCCGGGAGATGGGCCTGCTGCGGCCGGGGGTGGTGCTGGCGCATGGCATGTTCGCCACGGATGATGAGTTTTCCGCCATCGCCGCCTCCGGCGCGGCGCTCGCCTCCTGCCCCCTCGCCTTTGCCCGGTCCGGGCGCTTCGTGCCGCTGGCGCGGATGGAGGCGGCCGGCCTGCGGCTGGGGATCGGCACGGATGGCGTGACGCTCGACATGCTGCACGAGATCCGCACGGCCTCCGTCTTCGCCAAAGCCCAGTCGGGCACGCCGCATGGGCTGGCGGCGGCGCGCATCCTGCGGGCGGCGACGCGGGATGCGGCGCTGGCGCTGGGTCGGGACGACCTCGGCCTGGTGGCGAAGGGCGCACGGGCCGACCTGATCATGTTCGACCTCGGCTCCTCCCGCTACCAGCCGGTCTGGGACCCGCTGAAGTCGCTGATCACCAATGGCAGCGCGGCCGACCTCAGCCTCGCCATGGTGGAGGGCCGCGTGCTGCTGCGGGATGGCCGGGTGCTGACCGCCGATGCCGCCGCCGTCACCCGCCGCGGCCGGGCGGCCATCGAACGGGTGTGGCGGGAAGCCGCCCGGCGCGGCGCGATTCCGGATTCGATCGCGGCGCGGGCGGCGTTCCCGTTGCACTGAGGCACCATCCCTCCCTATCGTCGCGCAACGAACGGGAGACTTCACCGATGGCCATCCTCACCACCGGCCGGCGCGCCGTGCTGCTGGGCGCGCTTGCCGCGCCGTCCCTGGCGTATGGCCAGACCCGCCGGCCACTGCGGCTGGTGGTGCCCTTCCCGCCCGGCGGCGGCGTGGACAGCCTGGGCCGGCTGCTGGCGGAACGGCTGGCGCCGCTGCTGGAGGGCCAGCAGGTATTGGTGGAGAATCGCAGCGGCGGCGGGGGCCTGATCGGCGCCGATGCGGTGGCCAAGGGCCCGGCGGACGGCACCATCCTCGGCATCATCGGCGCCGCGACGCTGTGCGCGGCGCCCTTCATCCAGCCCACCATGCCCTTCGACGTGACCAAGGATTTCCGGGCGATCAGCCAGATTTCCGACAGCGCCGTGGTGCTGGCGGTCAGCGGCAAGCTGGCGCAGGAGCGCGGCTGGACGGACATGGCGGCGCTGCTGGCCTGGGCGCGGGCCAATCCGGGCGGCGTCCGCGTCGGCAATGCGGGCGTCGGCACGGTGACGCATCTGGCCCTGTCAGCCATCAACAGCGCCGCCGGGGTGGAGTTGACCCCGGTGCCCTATCGTGGCGGCGCGCAGCAGGCGGTGGACCTGCTGGCCGGCACGCTGGAGGGTTCGGTGGACCTGCCGGCGGCGCTGCTGCCGCATATCCAGTCCGGCGCCGTGCGCGCGATGGGCGTCACCTCCGGCACCCGGCTCGGCCTGATGCCGCAGGTGCCGGCGCTGGCCGAGACGCCGGGCCTCTCCGGCATCGACATCCGGTCCTGGAACGTCATCCTGGCGCCGGCGGCGACGCCGGAGGCCGAGGTGCAGCGGCTGTTCGCGGCGATCCGCCGGGTCGGACAGGACCCGTCCTTCGGCCAGGCGCTGCGTCCCTTCGGCTATGATGCCGTGGTCAGCGACAGCCCGGCCGCGATGACCGCGAAGATCGCCGCCGAGACGCCGGTCTGGCGCCGCCTGGTCGAGGTGTCCGGCGCCGCGCGCCAGTAGTACCTGCCCACATCGTCGAGCCTGCCGAGGCCGGTCCCGCCAGGGGCCGGCCTGCAACGCGTTCGGGCGAAAGATGAGATACTTGTCATGCAAGCCGGCCAAGCTTCGGCAAGCAACATCAACCCAGACGCTGATAAATCCATGTCCGAGCAATGAAGTCATTTCGCTGTCAGAAATCGTAATTCTCTCATCTCTCTTCGACATGATCAGAATACGGCATCATCAAGGCACGTTGTTATAGCTCTGCAACGTAGACCTGGTGCGGAAATGCCAGGAAAAATCGCAGAACTATTGATTAGGTACTTGCCGGACCTGGAAGCTTCAACGATGGTGCGGCCGTCACCGTCTGGTGAGCCAGTCACGTCCCACCGGGATGGACTGCACGACCACCGCTTTCTGGTTGTGTCCTTGGACGGCCCGGCATGACCCGGCCGTACGCTGCAAGGAGCTCGCCCTGTTCAGGAAAGAGCCGCTTGATGAGCAATCCGCGCGTCTTCGTGACCACCGATATTGGTGGCTTCGACAAAGATGACGACCAGTCCATGGTCCATCTGCTGATCTACGCCGACAAGCTGGACATCGTCGGCCTGGGCTCCGCCGCCCCCGGCCCCGGCCGCGCCGCCGACATCCACCAGGTCATCGACGTCTACGCCCGCGATTTCGCGAACCTCCGCACCCACTCCGCCGACTACCCGACACCGGATGCGCTGCGCGCCGTGGTGCATCAGGGCGCGACCAGCCTGGCCCCGGCCGGCGGCATCGCCAGCCCCACCGATGCCTCCAAGGCGATCATCGCCGCCGCCCGCGCCGGCAGCGCCTCCGACCCGCTGTATGTGCTGACCTGGGGTGCCGTCGGCGACGTGGCCCAGGCGCTGCACGATGCGCCGGACATCGCCAACAAGATCCGCCTGATCTCGATCGGCCGGGACCAGCAGGACCCGAATGCCGGCCAGTACCTGATGGACAACTGGAAGGGGAAGGTCTGGTGGGTCGACAACCAGGACAGCTTCCGCGGTCTCTACGTGCCGGAGGATGGCAGCAACACCCCGATCGCCGGCTGGCCGGAAGCGAACCTGTCCGGCCACGGTGCGCTGGGCGACTACTTCGTGGCGCAGAGCCGCGACCTGTACGGCGACCGTGACGGCGCCAGCAGCGCCAACGGCCTGAAGATGGGCGACGCGCCGACCACGCTCTACCTGATCGACCGCGCCAACAACAACGACCCGACCGCCGACAGCTGGGGCGGCGACTTCGTGCAGCAGGGCGCGAACTACTGGACCGACAACCCCGCCCCCTCCCTCGCCATGGGCCCCTATGCCGGCGCGCGCACGGTGGCGGAGGACCGGCAGGCCTTCCTGTCCGACTTCGTCGCGCGGATGGACCGCGCCCAGGCCCCGGCCAACGGCCCGGCACCGGCCCCCAGCCAGCCCTCGCAGCCCGAGCCCGCCCGTCCGGCCCCCTCGGAGCCCGCGCCGCCGTCCACCGGCGCGACGATCGGCCTCGGCACGACGGAGCTGGACCGGCTGTCGCTGTCCGGCTTCTCCGTGGAACAGCATGGCAAGCCCTCCGGCGGCGCCTGGCTGGCGACGCGCGGCGAAGGCACCGCCACCGGCACCTTTGCCGGCGCCGATGGCACCTACGCCGTCAGCGTCAGCTACCTGGACGAATTCGATGGGCGCTCGCCCATGTCGATCTCGGTGAACGGGCAGGTGGTGAAGTCCTGGATCGCATCGGTCGATGACGAGCAGATCAAGACCCAGTCGGTGAATGTCGCGCTGAAGTCGGGCGACAGCATTTCGATCTCCGGCACCTCCGACGGCGGCGAGTATGTTCGCCTCGACACCATCAGCGTCAGCGCCACCGTCAATGCGCCGGCGCCGGCCCCGGTGCGGGAGCCTGCACCCGAAGCGGCGCCGGTCCCGGCACCGCCTTCGGCCGGCGCGACGATCGGCCTCGGCACGACGGAGCTGGACCGGCTGTCGCTGTCCGGTTTCTCCGTGGAACAGCATGGCAAGCCCTCCGGCGGCGCCTGGCTGGCCACCCGCGGCGAAGGCACCGCCACCGGCACCTTCGCCGGCGCGGATGGCACCTACGCCGTCAGCGTCACCTACCTGGACGAATTCGACGGGCAGTCGCCCATGTCGATCTCGGTGAACGGGCAGGTGGTGAAGTCCTGGGTCGCCTCGGTCGATGACGACCAGATCAGGACCCAGTCGGTGAACGTCGCGCTGAAGGCGGGCGACAGCATCGCCGTCGGCGGCACCTCCGACTGGGGCGAGTATGTCCGCTTCGACACCATCACCGTCAGCCCCACCGGCAATGCGCCGGCGCCGGCGCCCGTCCCTGTGCCGGAGCCTGCACCCGAGGCAGCGCCGGTGCCGGCCCCGATCCCGGTCCCGGTCCCGGCCCCGGTCCCACCTGCCGCCACCGCAGCCATCGGCCTCGGCACGACGGAGCTGGACCGGCTGGCATTGTCCGGCTTCTCCGTGGAACAGCACGGCAAGCCCTCCGGCGGCGCCTGGCTGGCCACCCGCGGCGAAGGCACCGCCACCGGCGCCTTCGCCGGCGCCGACGGCACCTACGCCGTCAGCGTCAGATACCTGGACGAATCGGATGGCCGTTCGCCCATGTCGATCTCGGTGAACGGGCAGGTGGTGAAGTCCTGGGTCGCCTCGGTCGATGACGACCAGATCAGGACCCAGTCGGTGAACGTCACGCTGAAGTCGGGCGACAGCATCGCGGTCGCCGGCACCTCCGATGGTGGCGAGTATGTCCGCTTCGACACCATCAGCATCGGTGCCCCCGGCAGCGCGCCGGAGCCGGCGCCCTCTCCCACCCCGGCACCTACCCCTCCGCCGGTGGTCGAGGCGCCGCTGGGACGCGCCGACTATGACCTGTTCGCCTTCGCCGGCCAGTCCAACGCCGCCGGGCATTTCTACACCCGGCCCGGCGACCCGACCGGCGGCCCGCTCGGCAACGACGTGTTCGAGGCGGCGCTGTCCAAGGCGATGGGTGGCGGCCCGGTCACGGCCATCAACGTCGCGGTGTCCGGCAGCGGGTCCAACCAGTATGCCGACGCCAAGCTGTTCTGGTGGGACATCAACGCGGATGCGCCCTCCAAGCTGCTGGTCGATGCGGTGGCGAAGCTGAAGGCCGCCGAGACCGGCGGTCGGGAGCTGGATGGCCTGATCTGGGCCCAGGGCGAGGATGATGCGCGCCAGGCCCATGGCTCGCAGAAGGCGGCCGTGGTGAACCGGATGGTGGAGTCGACCGAAAGCGTCTTCGCCTACATCCGGGACCAGCTGGACGACCCGGACCTGCCGATCTTCATCCAGCAGCTCGGCAATTTCCCGAACGACACGCCTTCGGACCGCTACGAGGCGATCCGCGGCGGCCAGGCGCAGATCATCGCCGAGGACCCCTACACCTACATGGGCGCCACGACGACCGACCTGAACCAGCACCACCCGGACAACGTGCACTACAGCAACGCCGAATACGGCGTCATCGCCAACCGACTGGCGGCCGGCGTGTCGGACGTGCTGATCGGCTGAGGGGTCCGCCCCCAGCCAGTCCTCTCCCCCCAAAGCGGGGGGAGAGGCGCTCAATCGACCGAGGCGCCCACCGCCTCGATGACGACGCGCCACTTGGCGCTTTCCTCCGCCATGAACTTCGTGAATTCGGCGCGGCCCATCGGGCGCGGGATCGCACCGCTGGCCGAAAGCCGCTCGGCCAGCGAGGCATCGCGCACGATGCCCTGCAATTCCTCATCCAGCCGCGCCAGGATCGGCTCCGGCACCCCGGCCGGGGTGCACAGGCCGAACCAGCCGGTGGAGGTGATGTCGATGCCCTGCTGCTGCATCGTCGGCAGGTCCGGGAAGGCGGCGACGCGGCCGGTGCCGCTGACCGCGATCGGGCGCATCCGCCCGGCCTGCGCCATCTGCGTCACCGCGGAAATGGACTGGAACAGCATGTCGATGCGGCCCTCCATCAGGTCGGAGTTCATCTGGCCGCTGTTGGTGTAGGGCAGGTGCTGCAGGCGCAGCCCGGTGATGACCTGGAACTGCGACCCCGCCAGGTGCTGCGAGGACCCCGCGCCGACCGAGCCGAAGTTGATCGGCCGGTTCTGCGCCCGCGCCCAGGCGATGAATTCCTGCAGCGTCTGCGCCGGCACCGCGGGCGGGATCACCACGATATTGGGCACCAGCGCGATCAGCCCGACCGCGGCGAAATCCTTCTCCGGGTCGAAGGGCATGTTGCGGTACAGCCACTTGTTCGCGGCATTGGCGGCGATGGTGGCCAGGCCCACCGTGTAGCCATCCGGCGCCGCGCGGGCCACCTGGGTCATGCCGATGTTGGTGCCGGCGCCGGGACGGTTGTCCACCACCACCGGCTGGCCGAGCCGGCCCTGCAGCCGGTCCGCGATGAAGCGGGAGATGACATCCCCGGCGCCGCCGGCCGGGCCGGGGTTCACCCAGCGGATCGGCCGGTTCGGCCAATCGCCCGTCCCGGCGCCCGTTTGCGCATGGGCGCCGACAGGCAACGCCGCGGCCGCCAGGCCGAGCAGCGCGGTGCGACGCGGCAGGATGGGAAGGGGCATGGCCTGAGGTCTCCGGAATATGGACGAAGGAGACGTTGCGGCGGGGCTTCGCGCAAGATGCAATCGGCCGGATCGCACCGGCCCGGGTCTGGCGCCTGCCGCGCGCTGTGGCAGGCTGCCCCCCTTGTCGACGGATGGGTGGATGGATGATGGGCGATGTGTTGGGCTGGCGCTGCAAGTTCGGCGTGATGGGACCCTCCACCAACACGGTGGTGCAGCCGGATTTCGACATGATGCGGCCGGCCGGCGTCACCAACCACTACAGCCGGATCTTCACGCCGAACGCCGATGCCGTCTCCAACGAGACCTTCCGGGCGGGCGCCGAGCTCATCGGCCGCAACACGCTGGATGCGGTGCGGTCGGTGATGACCTGCAAGCCGGACCACCTGGTGATGGGCATGTCCGCGGTGACGTTCTTCGACGGTGCAAAGGGCGCCGACCGCTTCGTGCGGGAGGTCGAGGACCTGTCCGGCCTCAGGATCAGCGTCGGCAGCCACGCCTGCACGGCGGCGCTGAATGCGCATGGCGGGGTCAGGCGCCTGGCGGTGATGTCGCCCTACTGGCCGGCGATGAACACGGAAGTGGCGCGGTATTTCGGCGACATGGGCTTTTCCGTGGTGCGGGACACGGCCTTCCAATGCCCGTCCTGGACCGCGATTGCGGAAACAACGCCGGCGCGCTGCGTTCAGGGCATCAAGGAGATCGACGGCGACGATGTCGACGCCATCGTCCAGGTCGGCACCAACCTGTCCATGGTGAAGCTGGCGGCGATGGCGGAGATGTGGCTCGGCAAGCCGGTGATCGCCATCAACACGGCGACCTACTGGCACGCGCTGCGGGCGCGTGGGATCACGGACAAGGTCGCCGGCTGTGGCGCACTGCTGGAGAGGTTCTGAATGACCGACGAGGACGCCACCATCCGGGACCTGCTGCTGCGCACGCGGCGCATCGCCGTGGTCGGCGCCTCGGACCGCCCGGACCGGCCGAGCCACGGCGTCTTCGGCTTCCTGCTGGCCCGCGGCTACGACGCGGTGCCGGTGAACCCGGTGCGCGCCGGCCGCACCGTGCAGGGCCAGCCGGTGCTGGCAGGCCTCGCCCAGGCGGTGCCGCTCGACATGGTGGACGTGTTCCGCCGCAGCAGCGAGGCCGGCGCGGTGATGGACGAGGCGGTGCGGCTGGGCGCGAAATCCGTCTGGCTGCAGCTCGGCGTGGCGGACGAGGACGCGGCGGCGCGGGCGCGGGCGGCGGGGGTCACGGTGGTGATGGACCGCTGCCCGGTGATCGAATGGCGGCGCCTCGGCCTGCCGCCCAGAATAGGGCAACAGGCGCCATGATTGCGCCGCTTGAAAAGCCATAGGCTGCGGGCCAGCTAGGGCAGCGGATGACAGGCCGGTAATGAAATCCGCCGTGACATCGATCTTATTGAGAGGAACCGAGGGACCATGACCGACGAGGAACGCCGGATCATCACCGGCTATGTGGAGCGGGTGAGCGGCGCTGCAGGTGCGGCCCCGCCGCGCCCGGCCTCGCCATGGGGCGCCATGGGCGGCGGCCAGCAGCAGGCGCAGGCGCCGCTGCCGCCGGTGGACCCGGAGGCCGACCGGCTGATCGGCGACCTGTTCTCCCGCTACCCGGAGGCACGCTACCGCATCACCCAGACCGCCTTCGTGCAGGAGCACGCGGTGGTGGAGATGCAGAACCGCATCCAGCAGCTGGAGTGGGAGCTGGAGCAGGCGCAGAGCCAGGCGCAGCAGGCCCAGCAGCAGCCGGCGCAGCGCGGCGGCCTGTTCGGCGGCATGTTCGGCGGCGGCCAGCAGCAGCCGCAACGCCCGATGATGCGCACCCGGCCGCAGCCGCAGCCGCAGTACCCGCCGGGCTACAACCCGCAGGCGCTGCAGCAGGGCCAGAGCGGCGGCTTCATGCGCACGGCGATGATGACGGCGGTCGGCGTCGCCGGCGGCATGATGCTCGGCAATGCGCTGATGGGCGCGCTCGGCGGCGGGACCGCCGAGGCCGCGACACCGGCAGCCGACGCCGCCGGCGGCTTCGGGGAAGAGGCGGTGCCGACCTCCTCGCCCTGGACCGAGCCGGGGGCGGAGGACGGCGCCCAGGGCTACCAGGACGATGCCTCCGCCTATGACGATGGCGGCGGCTACGACGAGGACATCTGAGTCGGGCCTGTAATTCAACCCGGGGTTGCTAGTTGAACGCTGATTAACCATCATCGGCGGACCATGAGGATCCCCGACCTCGACCTGGACCTGCTGCGCTGCTTCGTGATGGTCGCCGAGGAAGGCGGCTTCACGGTAGCCGGCCTGTCGCTCGGGCTGACGCAATCCGCCGTCAGCCTGAAGGTGAAGCGGCTGGAGGAGCTGGTGCGGCGGCCGGTGTTCCGGCGCACCAGCCGCAAGGTCGAGCTGACGGCGGAAGGCGAGACCCTGCTCGCCTATGCCCGCCGCATGCTGGCACTGAACGACGAGGCGGTGCGGCGGATGGTGGCGCCGCCGGTCGCCGGCCGCCTGCGGCTGGGTGTCGCCGACCATTTCGTGCCGCGCAGCCTGGCCCACATCCTGGCCCGCTTCGCCCGCACCTACCCCGAGGCGCGGCTGGAGGTGGAAGTCGGCCGCAGCCACGAACTCCGCGCCAAGCAGGCGGCAGGCGCGCTGGACCTGGTGCTCGGCAAGCGACGGGACGGCGAGACGGCCGGCGTGCCGATCTGGACCGAGCCGGTGGTCTGGGCCGCTTCCCCCGACTGGGTCGCGCCGGAAGGCCGCCCGCTGCCGCTGGCGCTGCTGCCGGAGGGCTGCATGTTCCGCGAGCGCGCACTTCGCGCCCTGGCCCGCGCCGGCCTGCCCTTCGAGCCAGTGTTCACCTGCGACAGCCTGCTCGGCCTCGCCGCCGCCGCGCAGGCCGGCTTCGCGCTCACCGTGCTCGGCCGCAGCGGCTTCCCGGACGGGCTGCGGGAGGTGGCGGGGCTGCCCGAGCTTGGCGTGGTGGAGATGGCGGTGTTCGGCGATGCCGAGGGCCGCAGCCAGGTGGTGGCGCCGCTGGTAGGATTCATACGCGAAACCTTGGGGCGCACCACGTGAGCGACCGCCCCTGCCGCGTCCTGGTGGTGTTCGGCACGCGGCCGGAGGCGATCAAGATGATGCCGGTGCTGGCCGCGCTGCGGGCGCGGCAGGGCGTGGTGGCACTGGCCTGCGCCACCGGCCAGCACGGCGCGCTGGTGGCCGATGTGCTGGCGGAATTCGACGAGCGGGCGGATATCGACCTCGGCGCCCTGCCCGCCAATCTCGGCTTGCCGCTGCTGACCGGCTACCTGCTGACCGCCATGGCCGGCGCCATCGCCGCCGCCACGCCGGACCTGGTGCTGGTGCAGGGCGATACGCTCAGTGCCTTCGCCGCGGCGCTGGCGGCGCACCAGGCGCGGGTGCCGGTCGGACATGTCGAGGCCGGCCTGCGCTCCGGCGACCTGGCGAACCCCTGGCCGGAGGAATTCCACCGCGTCGCGATCGATGCGCTGGCCGCGCTGCGCTTCGCGCCGACCGCGGCGGCGGCGGCCAACCTGGCCGCGGAGTACGGCAGCGGCCGCGTGCTGGTCACCGGCAACACCGGCATCGACGCGCTGTTCCGCGCCCGCCGCACCGGCGTGGTCCCGGTCGCGCTGGCGGAGGGCCGCCGGCTGCTGCTGGTGACGGCGCATCGGCGGGAGAACTGGGGTGCGCCGATGGCCCGTATCGCCGATGCCGTCGCCACGCTGGCCGGGCGCGGCGATGTCGAGATCGCCTGGCCGCTGCACCCCAACCCGTTGGTGCGCGGGCCGGTGACGGCGCGGCTCGGCGGCCTGCCGGGCATCCACCTGCTCGGCCCCCTGCCCTTCCGCGACAACGTCTCTCTGATGCGCGCGGCGCACCTGGTGCTGACCGACAGCGGCGGGATGCAGGAGGAAGCGCCCGCACTCGGCCGCCCCGTGCTGGTGCTGCGGGAGGTGACGGAACGGCCGGAGGTGGTGGAGGCCGGCGCGGCGCTGCTGGTCGGGACCGCCACCGGCAGCATCCTGGCGGCTGCCGGCCGCCTGCTGGATGACCCGGCGCTGTATGCCGCCATGGCCCGGCCGGTGTTTCCGTATGGCGACGGCCAGGCGGCCCGGCGGATCGCGGAGGCGGTGGATGCGTGGTGGGCGGCCACATGCCCGGTGCCCGCGTGACGGATGTCTGCGTGATGGGGCTCGGCTATGTCGGCCTGCCGGCGGCGGCGATGCTGGCCAGCCGCGGGCACCGGGTGGTGGGCTGCGACACCGACCCGCGCGTGGTCGCCGCCGTCGCCGCCGGCCAGGCGCATTTCCGCGAACCGGACCTCGACATGCTGCTGGCCGCGGCGCTGACCACCGGGCGGCTGCGGGCGCAGGGCGTGCCGGCGCCGGCCGGGGTCTTCGTCATCGCGGTGCCGACGCCGCTCGGGCCGGGCAACCGGCCGGACCTGTCCCGCGTCACCATGGCGGTGGCCGCCATCGCGCCGCTGCTTCGGCCGGGCGACCTGGTGCTGCTGGAATCGACCTGCCCGGTCGGCACGACGGAGGCGCTGGCCGCCCAGATCGCCGCCGGCCGGCCGGACCTGGTGCTGCCCCGGCGCGGCGCTCCGGCACCGGCGGGCTGCGTCCACCTGGCGCATTGCCCGGAACGCGTGCTGCCGGGCTCCATGCTGCGGGAGCTGGTGGCGAATGACCGCATCATCGGCGGCCTGACGCCGGACTGCGCGGAGCGCGCACGCGCCATCTATGCCAGCTTCGTCACCGGGCGCTGCTGGCTGACGGACAGCCGCACGGCGGAGCTGGCGAAGCTGGCCGAGAACGCCTTCCGGGACGTGAACATCGCCTTCGCCAACGAACTCGCCGCGGTCTGCGAAGGGCTGGAGGTGGACCCCTGGGCGGCCATCGCGCTGGCCAACCGGCATCCGCGCGTCGCCATCCTGCAACCCGGCGCCGGCGTCGGCGGGCATTGCATCGCGGTCGACCCCTGGTTCCTGGCCGATGCGGCACCCGACCAGGCCCGGCTGATCCGCACCGCCCGCGCGGTGAACGACGCGCGGCCGGGACAGGTGGCGGCGCAGGTGCGGGCGCTGGCGCGCGGCGTCGCCGAGCCGGTCGTGGCCTGCCTCGGCCTGACCTACAAGGCGGATGTCGAGGATCTGCGCGGCAGCCCGGCGCTGGCCATCGCCGAGGAACTGTCGCGCGACGGCACGTTAAGCCTGCTGTGCTGCGACCCGCTGCTGCCCGCCCTGCCGCCACCCCTTGCGGGCCGGACGAATGTGGCGCTGGCCGGGGTGGAGGCGGCGCTGGCGCGGGCCGATATCCTGGCGATCCTGGTGCCGCACCGGGCCTTCCGCGAGATCGACCCGGCGCGGCTGCGGCGGCGGCCGGTGGTGGATGCGGTGGGGCTGCTGGCGCAGCGCTGACGCCATTCGAGGAGACGAAAGACCGATGCCCACGCCGCTGCTGATCCTGCTCGGTCTCGTCCTGCTGGTCGTGGGTGGCGAGTTGTTCGTGCGCGGCGCCGTCCGCATCGCCGAACGGTTCGGCGTCTCGCCGCTGATGATCGGGCTGACGCTGGTCGGCTTCGGCACCTCGATGCCGGAACTGGTGACCAGCGTGCAGGCCTCGCTGGCGGGCGCGCCGGGCATCGCGGTGGGCAACATCGTCGGCTCCAACATCGCCAACATCCTGCTGATCCTGGGCATCTCCGCGCTGATCTTCCCGATCGCGGTGCCCTCCGCGGCGCTGCGGCGGGATGGCATGCTGGGGGCCGCGGCGGCGGCCGCGCTGGTGGCGGTGGCGCTGGTCTGGACGCTGGACCGCTGGGTGGGCGCGGCCTTCCTGGCCGGCCTCGTCGCCTACATCGCCTATGCCTGGCGGCAGGAGAGCGTGCCGGCCCCAGGTCACACGGCACCCGACCACACCGCCGCCTACGAGAAGGCGCAGGCCTTCGAGGGGGTGCATCCCCCCGGCAGCCTGCACCCGGCCGACCCGGCCGCGCCGGGCTGGCGCGGCACGCCGCTGTCGGTGGGCCTCGTGCTGGTGGGGCTGGTGCTGGTGGTGGCCGGCGGCGGGCTGCTGGTGGAAGGTGCGACGGCGCTGGCGCGCAGCCTGGGCGTGGCGGAGAGCATCATCGGCCTGACCATCGTCGCGGTCGGCACCTCGATGCCGGAACTGGTCACCTCCGTGGTCGCGGCGCTGCGGCGGCATGCGGATGTGGCGCTGGGCAACGTGCTGGGGTCCAACATCTACAACGTGCTGGGCATCGGCGGCGCCACCGGGCTGATCGCGCCCACCGCCATCCCGGCCGACATCGCCGGCTTCGACGTCTACGTCATGCTCGCCGTGGCGCTGCTGCTGCTGGTCTTCGCGCGCACCGGCTGGCGGATCGGGCGGCGGGAGGGGGCGCTGCTGGTGACGTGCTACGTCGGCTACATCGCCTGGTCCTGGCCCACCTGATGGACGCCGGGCTGATTGACCACCCCGCGCCACGGGCGCAATTTCAGGGCGAAGACACGGAGCCTGCCTGCCATGGCCGCCGCCGCCCCTGCCGAAGCGCCGCCCGCCGCCGGCCATGACGCCCGCATCCTGGCGCTGATCGGCACCGGCCACTTCCTCAGCCATTTCTACATGCTGTGCCTGCCGCCGCTGTTCATCGCCTGGCGCGCCGAATTCGATGTCTCCTACGCCGCGCTCGGCCTGGCCTTCGCGTTGATGAGCGCGACGACGGCGGCGTTGCAGACGCCGGTGGGCTTCCTGGTGGACCGGCACGGCGCGCGGCCCTTCCTGGTCGGCGGCGTGCTGCTGATGGCGCTGTCCATCGCCGCGATGTCGGTCGCGCCGGGCTACTGGGCGATCCTGCTACTGGCGGTGCTGTCGGGGGTGGGCAATTCCGTGATCCACCCGGCGGACTACGCCATCCTCGGCGGGTCGATCCACCCGAGCCGCATCGGCCGCGCGTTCGCCATGCACACTTTTACGGGCAACCTCGGCTTCGCGGCGGCGCCGCCGACAGTCGCCGCCATGCTGCTGGTGATGGGCTGGAGGCCGACCCTGCTGATCCTGGGGCTGCTCGGCATCCCGGTGGTGCTGGCGATCCTGTGGCAGAGCCGCATCCTGCGGGACCAGGCGAAGCCGAAGGCCAAGCCGGGCCAGGCGGCCGCGCCGAGTGGCCGGGAATTGCTGCTGTCCCGGCCCATCCTGCTGTTCTTCGGCTTCTTCCTGCTGTCCGCCATGGCGGGGTCCGTCATCCAGACCTTCACCATCACCGTGCTGGGGGAGCTTTGGGGCACGCCGGTGGCCGTCGCCTCCTTCGCGCTCACCGGCTACATGGTGGGCGCGACCAGCGGCACGCTGGTGGGCGGCTGGTTCGCCGATCGCTCCCAGAAGCACATGCCCTTCGTCATCATCCTGACCACGCTGGCCGCGCTGATCCTGGTGTTCATCGGCGCGGTGCCGGTGCCGGAATGGCTGCTGCCGCTGCTGGCGGGTGCGGCGGGGCTGGCCATGGGATCCTCCCGCACGCCCCGCGACGTGATGCTGAAGAACGCCATCCCGCCCGGGCAGATGGGCAAGGTGTTCGGCTTCGTCTCCTCCGGCCTGCCGCTGGGGGGCGCCATCACCCCGGTGCCGCTGGGCTGGCTGATCGACCTGGGCCTGGCCTGGATGGTGCTGCCGATCGCGGCGGCGCTGCTGCTGGGGTCGCTGCTGTGCATGGGTGGCGCCAATGGGGCGGCGCGCGCGGCCCGGCCGCTCGCGGTTCCGGCCGAGTAGCTTGGGCGGCTTCGACAGCGCGCTGCGGGTCCTGGACCTGCTGGGCATCGCGGTGTTCGCCGCCTCCGGCGCGCTGGTGGCCAGCCGGAAGCAGTTGGACGCGGTGGGCTTCGTGCTGATCGGCGTCATCACCGGCATCGGCGGCGGCACGGTGCGCGACCTGATGCTGGGGCGCACCCCGATCTTCTGGCTGAACCAGCCCGAAATTCCCGCCATTGCCGCCGCCGCCGCGCTGCTGGTGTTCTTCTTCGCGCATCTGATCGAGAGCCGGTTCAAGGCGCTGCTGTGGGCGGATGCGCTGGGGCTGGCCCTGTTCGCGGTGATCGGGGCGGAGATCGCGCTGATCGCGGGCGCGGAGCCCTGGGCGGCGGTGCTGCTCGGCACCATCACGGCCACCGCCGGCGGCATTCTCCGGGATGTGGTCTGCAACGAGTTGCCGCTGATCCTGCGGCGGGAGATCTACATCACCGCGGCGGCCGCGGCGGCGCTGGCTTATGTCGCGCTGCGCCTGGCACCGCTGCCGCGCGATGTTTCCCTGGTTGCCGGCATCGCGGTGGGCTTCGGGCTGCGCGGTGCCGCGATCTGGCGCGGCTGGTCACTGCCGACCTACCGGGCGCGACCGGCGCGGGATTATCCGGACCAGCGGTAGCGCGTTTTCAACGCAGGCGACTTCGCCTGACGGCTCGGAAAACGCGCCAAAAAGCTACCAGCCGTTGACCCGGTTCCACACCGCCACCACCCGTCCCGTCTCGTCCAGCACGTGGTAGTGCGCATGCGCCGCCGCCGTCAGGCAGACATGGTTGGGCGCGATGCGCAGCCGCGTGCCGACCGGCAGGCGATCCAGCGGCAGGTCGTCGCCGCGCACCTCGCCATGTTCCTGGTGCACCCGCACCACCATCGCTTCGCCCAGGCTCGCCCTGCCGTCGCGGTCCAGCACGCGGCCGAACTTCCAGTCCTTCGGCGCCGCTTCCGTGCTGCGATCCTTGGACAGCGCCAGCGCCCCGGCATCGACCAGCACCGCGCCGCGGGCAGGGTAGCGGCCAATCACGCTGGTCAGCACGGTGACGGCAATATCCTCCAGCGGATGCACGCCGAGCTGCGCCTGCAACAGGTCGCCCATCATGTAGACGCCGGCCCGCATCTCCGTGACGCCCTCCAGATGCGCGGCGAACAGCGCGGTGGGGGAGGCGCCGGCGGAGACGATCTTCACCGTGCACCCGGCGTCGCGCAGCCGCGTCGCGGCGGCGACGATGCCGGCGCGCTCGACCTCGGCCAGGTCGCGCATCGCCTGGTCGGAGCGCCCGGCATAGGAATGCCCGGAATGCGACATCACGCCGGCCAGCTTCGGGCCGAGCGCGCGGCCGATCTCGACCAGCATGTCGTCGTCTGGCGCAACACCGGCGCGGCCTTCGCCGACATCGACCTCGATCAGGGTCGGCAGGTGGCCGGGATGCGCGGCGATGGCCTTCGCCGTGTCCAGGCCATCGGTGATGATCTTCACCTGCCCGCCCTCGGCATTCAGCGCCGCCACCGCGCCGAGCTTTGCGGGCACGATGCCGACGGCATAGACCTGGTCGCGGAAGCCGTGCGCGGCGAAGTAGCGCGCCTCGGCCAGGGTGCTGACGGTGATCGGGCCGCCGCCGGGGGCGGCCAGTTCGGCGACGGCGGCGGATTTCGCCGTCTTCATGTGCGGCCGCAGCACAACGCCAGGGTGGCGCGCCACGGCGTCGGCCATCCGCGCGATGTTGCGCTTCAGCGTGGGCAGGTCGAGCAGCAGGCAGGGGGTCGGCAGGTGGTCGATCACAGCGCCACTCCCAGCATCTCGGCATAGCGCGGCGTGGCCTTCAGGCCGGTGCCGGTGAGGACGACGACGGTGGTCTCGCGTTCCGCGATGCGCCCCTGCGTCCGCAGCAGGTCGTAGGCGGCGGCGGCCTGGGCGCAGGTCGGCTCGACATAGATGCCGGTGCGGGCCAGGGCCAGCGCGGCGGCGGCGATCTCCGCTTCCTCCACCAGCACGGCGCCGCCCTGCGTTTCGCGCAACGCGGCCAGGCATTCCGGCAGCCGGATCGGCTGGGCGATGGCGGTACCCTCCGCGATGGTGGGCTTCGCCTCCACGGCCGGCAGGCCCAGCGCGGCGCGGGCGATGGGGCCGCAATTCGCCGGCTGCACCGCCCAGATGCGCGGAAGCTTGCCAATCTGGCCGGCCCGGAGAAGCTCGGAGAATCCGAGCCAGCAGCCGAGCACGTTGGAGCCCGCGCCGCAGGGCACGATGACGTTGTCCGGTGCCCGAAAGCCGAGATCCTCCCACAGCTCATAGGCCAGGGTCTTGGTGCCCTCCAGGAAGAAGGGCTGCCAGTTGTGGCTGGCGTAGAACAGGTTTGCGGATTCGCGCAGCGCCGCGTCGGCGCAGTCCTGGCGGCTGCCGGGGATCAGGCGGATGCTGGCGCCTGCCGCCCGCGACTGCACGGTCTTGGCCGGGCTGGTGCTGTCGGGGACGAAGATCGTCGCCGCCATCCCGCCGGCGGCGGCATAAGCGGAAACGGCGGCGCCGCCATTGCCGGATGAATCCTCCAGCACGGCGGAAATGCCCTGGTCCGCCAGCAGCGACAGCATGACGGAGGCACCGCGATCCTTGAAGCTGCCGGTGGGCATGAACCACTCGCATTTCAGCAGCGCGGTGCCGCCCGGCAGCCGCCGTTCCACCAGGGGCGTGCAGCCTTCCCCCATCGTGATCGGCGCGCGCGGCTGCCAGGGCAGCGCGGCGGCGTAGCGCCAGATGCTGCGGGTGCCGCTGGCGATGTCGGCGCGGGAGAGGCCGTCGCGCGGCGTCAGCAGCAGCGGCGCCTGGCCGTCGCCGCACCAGCGGGGCGTGTCGAGCGGCCAGGTGTGGCCGCTGCGTGGGTCGAGGTAGCTTTGCATGGCGCGCATCCTCCCTTGCCCGACGCATCGCGGCAAGCGACCCTGCCGCGCATGAACACCCAGGACCCCGTGCTGCGCCTCGCAGCCGACCTCATCGCGATCGACAGCCGATCGACGCTCAGCAACCTGCCCGTGGCGGAGCGGATCGAGCAGGAACTTTCCGCCTTCGAGGTGGAGCGGATCGACTATGTCGATGCGAACGGCGTCGCCAAGCGGGCGCTGGTCGCGCATCGCGGGCCGAAGGGCGGATACGCGCTGTCCGGGCACATGGACACGGTGCCGGCGACGGGGTGGGAGTCGGCGCCCTGGACACCGCGCCTCGATGCGGCGGGGATGCTGCACGGGTTGGGCAGCGTCGACATGAAGGGGCAGGTCGCGGCGGCGATCGTCGCCGCGCAGCACGCCCCCGCCGATGTGCCGGTGACGCTGCTGATCACGACGGATGAGGAGACCACCAAGCAGGGCGCGCTGCGCATCGCGCGCGACAGCGCCTTGGCAAAATCGCTCGGCCTGCAAGGCATCTTCGTGGTCGAGCCGACCGGGCTGGTGCCGGTGCGCGGGCATCGCAGCCACATCGCCTTCACCGCCACGGCGCATGGGGTGCAGGCGCATTCCTCGACCGGCAAGGGCACCAATGCGAACTGGAAGCTGCTGCCCTTCCTGGTCGCGATGCGCGCCGTGCATGACGAGTTGCGGACCAATCCCGCCCTGCAGGATGCGGATTACGACCCGCCCTTTTCCGACTTCAACCTGATCCTGGACAACCACGGCACCGCGGTGAACGTCACGGTGGCCAAGGCCACGGCCCAGATCAAGTTCCGCTACAGCGCCAAGGTGGACCCGCAGCCAATCCTGCACGCCGTGCGCCAGGCGGCCCGCGACGCCGGCATCGACCTGGCGGAGCAGACGGAGGGGTTTCCGCCCGAACTGCCGGCGACTCACCCCTTGGTCGGGCTGGCCGTGCAGTTGACCAACCGGGCGCCGAAGACCGCGCCCTACGGCACGGATGCCAGCCAGTTGCAGGCGCTGGCCCCCTGCGTGGTGCTGGGTCCCGGCGATATCGGCACGGCGCATACGCCGCATGAATGCGTCCGCGCGCAGGACCTGCTGGATGCGGTGCCGGTGTTCGGGCGGGTGTTCGCGGCGACGGTTCAGTAGGCCACCGCCAGCGCCGCCTCCGCGAAGCCGACACGTCGCGCCGGCGGCACCGGGGACCGCCCGGCGGCGCGCTCCAGCGCCAGCTTCGCATCGCCGAGCCGCCCGGCCTTCATGGCGCTGTCGACGAAAAGCTGTTCCAGCACATCCTGCTGCGCGTGGCTGCCGCCCAGGCGGTGCAGCGTGCCGAGTGCGGGGCGCAGCACGGCGCAGGCCTCGTCGTAGCGGTGTTCGGCATGCAGCGCGACGGCGCGGGTGGCGGGCAGGGCCGCGTCGCGCAGCACGGCGGCGTGCGGCGTGTTGCCGCGCGCCGCTTCCTCCAGCGCCGCCAGGTGGCGCTTCGCCGCCTCGCCGCGCCCGGTGGCGGCCAGCGCCATCATCCAGTGCGGCTGGGTGAAGGCGGACAGCGTGTCGCCGATGCGCGCTTCCGCCTTGTCCGCCAGCTCCCGCCAGCGGTCGCCCACGGCGATGCCGCGCAGCTCCAGCCGGAACAGCATGGACGCGGCGTTCTGCATGTCGATGTAGAGGTCCGGCTGCGCCTGCGTCACCTTGGACAGCGGGTCGCGGAAGCGCCGGTCGTACAGCCCCAGCACCGCGTCGAAATCGCGGTTCTCCAGGTGGAACAGCGCCTGGTGCCACCAGAGGTGGTGCATCAGGTTGTTCCCGCCATCCCAGTTCGGCTCCAGCGCCGCGATCCAGTCCAGGCCCTCGCTGCGGCGGCCCTGCATTTCCAGCACATGCGCCACGCCATGCGCGGCCCACAGGTCGCCCGGGTCGATGTCGATGGCGGCGCGGCCGGCGGCCTCCGCGGTGGTGTAGAGCCCGGCCTCCTCATGCGCGAAGCAGAGGCAGGCGAGCACGCTGCCCCAGCCCGGGATCTCGGGCGACCAGCCCGGCATCACCCGTTCCACCGATCCGACCATGCGGCCGGGGGCGCCCATCCAGAAGGCGCAGAAATGATGCAGCCGGAAGGCCAGCAGGTCGCGCGGCGCCTCGGCGTTGATGCCCTCCCAGATCGCCAGCGCGCGGTCCGGGCGTCCGTCGATCCAGGCGGCAAGCGCTGCCATGTGCGCGCGTTCGCGCGTGGTGCCGCCGAGTGCCTCGGCGCGCGAGAGGCAGGTGGTGGCGCGGGCGAGCATGCCCTGGTCGTAGGCCAGCATGGCGAAGCTGCCCGCCATCACCTGGCCGAGCGGCGCGGTTGGGTCCAGCGTCAGGAAGGCCTTCAGCCGCAGGCCGGTGTCGAAGCGGTACTTCAGGAACCCCTCGATGACGTGGTCGTAGGCCCGCGCGGCTTCGGCGGAGGCGACGGTGAGGGCGTTGCCCTGGGCGTCCTGATACATCGGTGGTTCCTCTGCTAGAGCGGCCGATTCACGCCTTCGGACCTGCGGCCCTCCGACGATCGGACGCTCAAAAAGTCTCGACCCAGGGCCGCAGCTCGATCTCGGCGGACCAGGCGCTGCGGGGCTGGCGGATGGCGGCGAGCGCCGCGGTGGCGATGGCGTCGGGGTCGAGCAGGCTGTCCTGCTTGGTCTCCGGCCGCCGCGGGCTGCGGATGCCGCCATCGACCACGATATGCACGACATGGACGCCCTGCGGGTGCAATTCACGGGCGAGCGACTGGCCCAGCCCGCGCAGCGCGAATTTTCCCATGGCGAAGGGGGCGGATCGGGCGAAGCCCTTCACCCCGGCGGAGGCCCCGGTCAGCAGGATGGTGCCGGACCCGCGCCGCAGCATGTGGCGGGCGGCCTGCTGCGCCACCACGAAGGCGCCGAAGGCGCAGACCTCCAGCGTCCGGCGCACATCCTCCGGCTCCAGTTCCACCAGCGGGCCACGGACGCGGAAGGAGGGGTTGTACAGCACCACCTCGGCCTCCGAGGCCTCCGGCGCCGCGAACAGGGCGGCGACCTGGGCCGGGTCGCTGGCGTCGCAGGCATTCAGGCTGGCGCCGGTCTCGGCGGCCAGGTCCGCGAGCTTGGCGGTATCCCGCGCGGCCAGGGCCACGGCATAGCCCTCCGCCGCCAGCAGGCGGGCGAAGCTGGCGGAGAAGCCGGGTCCGGCGCCGACGATCAAGGCTCGCTGCATCTTCGTGTCCTATCCCGGCCGTGGCGCGAACAGGATGAGGCCCGCGCCCGCAAGGCATATCAGCATGCCGAGCGCATCGTAGCGATCCGGCCGCGCGCCCTCCACCACCCACATCCAGCCGAGCGAGGCGGCGATGTAGATGCCGCCATAGGCGGCGAAGGCGCGGCCGGCGAAGGGGCTGTCGATCCGGGTCAGCAGCCAGGCGAAGGCCGCGAGGCACGCCAGCCCCGGCAGCAGCCACCAGGCGCTGCGCCCGTCCCGCAGCACCGCCCAGGCGGCGAAGCAGCCGGCGATCTCGGCCAGTGCCGCCAGGGCGTACAGGCCGAGGCTGCTCAGTCGATGCTCTCCAGCAGGCCGCACAGCGTGGTGCAGCGCGCCGAAAGGTCGCGCCACAGGATGTGCTCGTGCGGCGCATGCGCCCCGGCGCCGGTGCAGCCCAGGCCGTCCAGCGTCGGGATGCCCAGGGCCGCGGTAAAGTTGCCATCCGATCCGCCGCCGCGATGCTGCTTCGGCAGATCATAGCCCGCCGCCGCGGCCAGGGCCTTCGCCCGGTCGTAGAGGCCGAGGATGTCGGCCGATTCGGCGAAGGGCGGCCGGTTCATCCCGCCGGTGATGCTGACGAAAATGCCGTCCTGCTCACCGGCCAGGCCGAGGATCAGCTTCTCCAGCCGCTCCCCTTCCGCGATGGTCGGCACGCGCAGGTCGACCTCCGCGCCGGCATCCGGCGGGATGACGTTGGGGCGGGTGCCGCCCCAGACCGGCGCGACATTGGTGGTGATGCCGGCCTGCAAATCCGTCAGCTCGTGGATGCGCAGCACCAGGCGGGACAGGGCGACGACGGCGCTGCGGCCCTCCGCCCAGTTGCCGCCGGCGTGGGAGGAGATGCCCTGGATCTTGATCTCGAAGCGGCCGACGCCCTTGCGCGCCGTGACGCAGGCGCCGCCGGCCCCGGCCGGTTCCGGGATCAGCACGGCGCGGGCACCCCTCGCCGTCGCCTCGATGATATCGCGGCTGGTCGGGCTGCCGACTTCCTCATCCGGCGTCAGCAGCAGGGCGAGCGGGCGCTTCGTCGGGGTCTTCTGGCGCAGGATCTCCCGCACCGAATGGAAGGCCATGAAGCTGCCGGCCTTCATGTCGTAGATGCCGGGGCCATAGGCCTTGTCGCCATCCACGCGGAACGGCATCGAGGACGCCAGCGTGCCATGGTCCCACACCGTGTCCAGGTGGCCGGCGACCACCACCGGCGCACCCTCGCCGGGCGTGCGGCACAGCAGCGTGTCGCCATAGCCATCGCGTCCCGGCATCCGCGTGACGGCGCCGCCCACGGCGCGCAGGTCGGTCTCGCAACGGTCCATCAGCCTGTTGACGGCGCCGGCATCGGTCGTCGGCGTTTCCTGCTCCACCCAGAAGCGCAGTTCTTCCAGAAGCCGTTCCGGGCTGCCGATCTTCGTTGCGGGCATATCGGGTTCCATGCGCTTTGAGAGGGCCGTTGTGGCAAGCGGGACGGGCCTTGTCGATCCGGCGGGGCACGGCTAACGCAGCCTTGTCGCAGCGCAGCAACCGGGGGAGATTTCGTGACCAGACCGAAGCGGGTGTGCGTGTTCTGCGGCTCCATGGTGGGCGCCCGGCCGGAATATGCCGAGGCGGCGCGGGAGCTGGGGCGGGAGGTCGCGCGGCGCGGCCTCGGGCTGGTCTATGGCGGCGGCGCCGTCGGGCTGATGGGCATCGCCGCCGATGCGGCGCTGTCCGCCGGCGCGGAGGTGATCGGCGTGATCCCGCACGGGCTGCTGAAGCGCGAGGTCGGCCATGGCGGCGGGGTCGAGATGCACGTCGTCGACACCATGCATGAGCGCAAGGCGCTGATGGCCGACCTGTCGGATGGCTTCATCGTGCTGCCCGGCGGCTTCGGCACGCTGGAGGAAGCGGTGGAGGCGCTGACCTGGGCGCAGCTTGGCATCCAGGCCAAGGGCGTGGTGTTCCTGGACACCGAGGGCTTCTGGACCCCGTTCCTGGACGTGCTGGACTTCATGCTGGCCGAGGGTTTCGTGCGGGAGACGCAGCGGCCGCTGGCGATGCGCGCGGGCACGGTGGCGGAGGCGCTGGACAAGTTGTCCGCTTTTGCACCGCCACCCGGGACACAGCCCTGGCTGCGGCCGGAACAGGCGTGACACCCATCCTGATCGAGGACTGGCACGGCATCGCGCCCGGGCTGCGCGGTGCCACGGTGGCGCTGGGCAATTTCGATGGCGTGCATTTGGGCCACCTGGCCGTGCTGCGCGCCGCCCATGCGGCCCGGCCCGACCTGCCGCTCGCCGCCCTGACCTTCGAGCCGCATCCGCGCGAGCATTTCCGGCCGGAGGACCCGCCCTTCCGCCTGACCCTGCTGCCCGCCAAGGCGGCGGCGCTGGGCGCGGCGGGGGTGCGCCAGGTGTTCGCGCTGCCCTTCGACGCAAGGCTTGCGGCGATGCCGGCGGAGGAGTTCGTGGAACAGGTCCTGCACCGCGAGATCGGTGCCCTGCACCTGGCCTGCGGCGCCGACTTCGCCTTCGGCCACAGGCGCGGCGGCGACGTGGCCTTCCTGGCGCATCAGGCGGAGGCGCGCGGCATCGGGCTGAGCGTGGTGCCGCCGGTGGTGGATGAGGGCGGGCCGATCTCCTCCACCCGCATCCGCCGCGCCCTGCAGGACGGCTATCCGGACCGTGCCGCCACCGAGCTCGGCCGCGACTGGGAGGTGCGCGGGGAGGTGTTCCATGGCGACAAGCTGGGGCGCGAGCTGGGCTGGCCGACCGCAAACATCCTGCTCGGCCGGCACCTGGAGCCGGCGCGCGGCGTCTATGCGGTGCGCGTCGCGCTGGCCGATGGCCGGGTGCTGACCGGCGTCGCCAATGTCGGCCGCCGGCCGACGCTGGGCGGCGACCCGGTGACGCGGCTCGAAACCCACATCTTCGACTTCGCCGGCGACCTGTACGGCCAGGAAATCGGGGTGCGGCTGGCGCATTTCCTCCGGGCGGATGCGACCTTCGCTGGCCTCGACGAACTGAAGGCGGCCATTGCGGCGGATGCGGCGGAGGCGCGGCGAGTTCTGGCGACGCAACACACGCAAAAGGTTGGCGCAGCGGTCCAGTTGCGCTAAGCGTAGTCCCAATTCGGTTGACGGGATACGTGATCTTGGAACGGTCTGGTGCAGTAGGGGGAGTGCTTCGCGCGGCAACCCTGGAACTGCCTGGGCCGTGAGGGCGGAGCCCTCCGCCGGGCCGGTCTTCGGCTCCCTCGTCGCGGCGCGTGGACGGCCACGCCGCGTCGCCGCACGGGCGATCGCGCCCAGCGCCGCCCCGCTGGCACCGGACGACGCCGGGTTGCGGCCGATCGATTTCGTGGTCACTGCCCTGCTGCGCAAGCGGCTTCTGGCCGGCGCGTTCCTGCTGCCCTGCCTGGCGGGCCTGGCGGCCGCAGCGCTGGTCGAGACGCGCTTCAACGCCCAGGCTGTCCTGGTGGCGCTGACGGCGCGGGAGGGGGCCGGGACGCAGGGCCTTTCCGGCTTCGGGCCTTCCGTGGTCGCGGTCGAAATCACGAAGGCGGTGCGCTCCGAGGCCGAGATCCTGCGCAGCGTGCCGGTGGTGCAGGATGCGGTCGCGGCGGTCGGCGCCGCGCGGCTGTATCCCGGCATCGGCGAAGGCGGGCCGCTGTCCTGGCTGCGGCCGGCGGCCGGCGAGGCGGAACGGGTGGCGCTGGCCGCCGAACGCTTCGCGCGCAACCTGCGGATCGACACGGAGACCGGCAGCAACGTGCTGCGCGTCAGCTTCCCCTTCCCCGACCGCGCCCTGGCGGTGGAGGCGCTGGAGGCGTTGCTGGCCGCCTACTACGAACGCCGACGCGAAACCTTCGCCGAGGATGGCGCGCGGCTGGTCGGCGCCGAACTCGCCCGCCGCGACGAGACGCTGCGGGCGCTGGAGACGCGGATCCAGCAGGTGAAGACCGAATTCGGCGTGCTCGACATCGGCCAGGAGATCACCCTGACGGCGGCGCGGCTGGATGGGCTGGGGCAGCGGGAGGACCGGGCGCGCGAACAGCAGGCGACCTCCGCCGCGCAGCTTGCCGCGGCGCGGACACGGCTGGCGGCGCAGCCCGGCCGGGTGCTGGCCTCCGAGGATACCACCAACGTCCTGCCGAACGACGACGCCCGCAACCAGCTGACCCGGCTGCTGCTGGAACAGCGGCAGATGGCCAGCAACTACCAGCCCGACTACGCGCCGCTGCGCGAGCTGGAGCGGCGCATCGAGGTGGCGCGCAGCACGGTGGAAAGCGCCGCCCGCACCAACCTGTTCACCCGCCGCCAGGTGCGCAACCCGACGGTGGAGCTGCTGGCCGGCCGCGTCGCGGTGCTGGAAGTGGAAACCGATGCCTGGCGCGCGCAATCCGCCGAATTGCAGCGCCAGAGGGCGGATTTGGAGGCACGGCGCCTGGCGCTGCTGGAAGCCGAGCGGCGGCTGCGCGCGCTGGAACGCGAGCGCGGGTCGCTGGAAGCGGTGACGCGGCAATTCGTGGCGCGGGAGGCCGGCACGCGGCTGGACGAATCGGCCGGGCGGGAACAGCCGCCCAGCGTGCGGACCGTGCAGGCGCCGACCGCACCATGGCAGGGGCAGAGCCCACGGCTGATGCTGGCGCTCGGCGGCGTTGTCGCCGGGCTGATGTTCGCCGCCGGCGTGCTGATCGCGCTGACGCTCAGCCGCCGCAGCCTGGCGACTCCCTCCGAGGCCGAGCGTGGGCTGCGGCTGCCGGCACTCGGCGTGTTCGGCCGGCTGGAGACGGCGCCGGCGCGGATCATCACCCGGCCGGAGGCGGCGGACCTCGCGGCGCTGCTGCTGGATGCACGGGTCGGTGCGCATCGCCCGCAGATCATCCGCTTCGTGGCGCCGGCCGGCACGGTGGACGAAGGCGCCGCGCTGCGCATGCTGGCGGTGGAATTCGCCCGCAACCGCGGCCTGCAGACATTGCTGGTGGATTTGCAATCGGATGGCCGCGGGCACCTGGCGGCGCTGGGGTCCAGCCCGCTGGAGGTGGAACGGATCCCAGGCCAGGTGCTGACCTTCAGCACCGTGATCCCGAACCTCTGGGTCTCCTACGAGGCGCGCGACTCGCGGCTGCTCGACCCGCAGGCGTCGCGGGAGCAGGTGGAGCTGCTGGCGGCGCAGCTGCGGGATGCCTTCGACGTGGTGATGGTGCTGGGGCCGGATGGCGGGGAGGATACCTACGCCATGGCCCGGCTGAGTGCGCTGGTGGATGCGAACGTCATGCTGCTGCGATCCGAACAGACCAATGTGCAGGCGGCGCGCGCGGCGCGGGACTTCGTGCAGGATGCGGGCGGCCACCTGCTCGGCTTCGTGGTGACCGAACAGCGCCAGCTTGTGCCCGCCGCCCTCGGGCGGCTGCTGTGATCCGCCGGGTGGTTCTGTTGGGGCTGGTGGCGCTCGCCGGGTGCAGTTCCGCGCGCATCACGCCGGTGCCGCACCGCGCGGTGGAATTCCAGCCCTGGTCGGACGCGGCGCCGGCCTATCGCTTCGCGCCCGGCGACAAGGTGCGCGTGCAGTTCCTGCGCACGCCGGAGATGAACGAGGTGGCCCTGGTCGCGCCCGACGGCGCCATCGGCCTGCGCGCCGCCGGCCGGGTGCAGGCCGCGGGGATGACGGCGGAAGACTTGCAGGCGGCCGTCGCCACCGCATCCCAGCGCGTGCTGATCGCGCCGGTGGTCACGGCGTCGCTGGAGGAAGCCAGCGGGTCGCTGGTGATGGTCGGCGGGTCGGTGAACCGGCCCGGCGCCTATCCGCTGGCCGGGCGGCGCGGCGCGCTGGAACTGATCCTGCTGGCTGGCGGCTTCGATGCGGAGGCGCGGATGGAGGAGGTGGTGCTGATCCGCCGTGGCCCGGGCGACCGGCCGATGGTCCGCACCATCGACGTGCGCAACTTCGTCCAGGGCGGCGACACCACGGGCGACGTCCCGGTGCTGCCCAGTGACATCGTCTTCGTGCCGCGCAGCCGCGTGGCGGAGGCGAACCTGTGGGTCGACCAGAACATCAACCGGATGCTGCCGTTCAGCCGGAGCTTCGGCTACGCGATCAATTCGGGGCGCGTGAACGGATTCTAGCAGGACCTTAACCCGCGGCAGATGGCGCCGGCCATCGCCGCGACGAAGGGCGCGCCGCGGCGGTCGTGCGGGGAGGCCATCTGCAGGCTGTAGAGCATCATCCCGCCGCCCTCCCGCGCCGCGCGCCGCGCCAGCCCCTCGACCTGCGCCAGGCGCTGGCTGGGCGGCAGCGCCGAGCCCTGCACCGAGACGCCGAGCAGCAGCGGGCCGGGAAAGACGGCGCGGTAGGCGCCGAAGGCCTCGGCGGGGTCGTAGCGGGGGCCGGCGTCGTAGGCCATGATGGACACCAGGTCGATCTCGCGCGCCGCCGGCGACCGCAGCAGCGCCAGCGCCATGCCGGTGTAGGGGCTGCCGGGGCGGGCGTCGCGCCACGCGCCCTCGCCATAGGCCCCGACGCTCCACAGCGCCACCGTCAGCAAGGCGGGGCGCGGCAGGGCCAGGCGGAACGCCTCGACGATGGCGATGAAGCGGGCGTCGGAGGCGCAGCGGATGCGGCCGGCGGACAGGCGGCAGGCCGGGTCGGGCGGCTCGAAATCCACGTCGACGCCATCGAGGCCAAGGTCGCGCACCAGCCGCGCCACCGCCGCCACGTCCAGCGCGGGCCAGTTCGGGTAGGTGGCGCCGCCGACCGAGAGCAGCACCTTCGTCCGCGGCGAGCGCAGCCGCAGCGCCGCCACGGCATCCCGCGCCACGGCGCCGGCGAAGGGGAAGCCGAGGCCGGTGCCGCGCAGATCGAGGCCGCCGGCATAGGCGAGGTCCGGCCGCGCGAAGGCCAGCATCACCAGGTCCAGGCCGCCGGGAAGCCGGGCCAGGCGCGTCGCGTCCGGGTCCGTGGTGGCGGCCTCCGCCCAGGTCTCGTGGTAGCCGGCGAAGCGCGGAGGCTCGGCGGCGGCGGCCAGGGGCACCAGCAGCAGGGCCAACAGCAGCCGGATCACGCCGGCGCGGTCCGGGCCTGGCGTTGCAGATAAACGAAGATGGCGAGCAGCGCGCAGACCTCGCCCGGCGCCCAGATCGCCGACAGGACCGGGGAGGCCAGCAGCATGTAGCGCAGCCCATCCGTCAGCGCCGGCACCAGCGCGTCCCGCGGCGCGGAGGGCGTGCGCAGCCCCTCCCGCAGCGCGGCGAGATAGACGGCCAGGATCAGCACCGCGCCGAGCAGCCCGTATTCGAAGACGATGCCGAACCAGCCGAGGTCGGCGAGGTAGAAATTGGCGTGGTTGAAGAATTCCTGGAAGCTGATGTCGCTCGCCCGCGTCAGCGCCCCGAGGCCCAGCAGCCAGCCCAGCGGATTCTGGTTCAGGAAGCCGACAGCGAGTTCCAGCGTCAATTCGCGCACCGAAAGCGACCCGCCCAGGAAGTCGAGGCTGAGACCGCCCTCCCGCATCGCCAGGACCCCGGCCAGCACCGTGCCGGCGACGGCGGCGCCATAGCCAAGCACCACGCGCAGCGCCAGGCGCGCCTCGCTGAACAGGATCCAGCCGAGCACGGCGATCAGGCACAGGATGACGGTGCGCTGCTTGTAGGCGACCAGCAGCAGCAGCACGCCCAGCACCACCACCACCAGCCGCAGCATCTCCCCGCGCCGCATCGCCAGCCGGGCCTGGAGGAACAGGAACAGGATGCCGAAGATCAGCGGCAGCACGATGCGGTTGCCGCGCTCGACATCCCAGAGGAACAGCAGGGAGGCCGCCTCGCCCGGGGCATTGGTGCGATAGGCGGTCTCCGGCATCACCACCCACAGCACGGCCAGCAGCAGGAAGCTGGCGCCGCCGAGCAGGGTGAAGGCGCGTGCCAGATCCTCCGGCCGCGGCCGCAGCCAGCCGAGCAGCCACAGGATGGAAAAATAGTAGGTGAAGGGCAGCACCTTCAGCGTGGCGGTGATGGCGGAGGGGTAGCCCTGGTCGAAGTAGATCATGCCGAACAGCGGCGCGACCAGCACGGTGTAGGCCAGCACGGCCACCAGCAGCCCCGCGTAGCGCGGCCGCTGCAGCAGCCCGAGCAGCGCGATCGGCAGGGTCAGCAGCGGCCAGGCCTTGGACAGGACGTACAGCGGGTAGATGTCGGTGACGTAGTGGAAGCTCTGCAGGTACAGCGGCAGCAGCAGCAGCAGAACGGCGAGCGTACCGGTCCGGCTGGCCTCCGCCGGACGCGGCGCGGCGCGGGCGCCGGCGGTGCCGAAGCTGATCACCGCACCGGGCCGGGCGCGCGGCGCGGGCGGGCCGGGCTGGACCGGGCGCCGCTCATCGGCGCCAGGCCCGCCGCGCGATGTCGGGCGCAGCCAGCGCCAGCAGCGGCAGCGATTCCACGAAGACGCGGCGCCACATGCGGCGCGGTTCCTGCACCAGGCGGTGCAGCCATTCCAGCCCGGCACGGCGCATCCAGGCGGGCGCGCGGCGCCGGGCGCCGGTGATGAAATGCAGCGAACTGCCGATGCACAGGCCGATGCCGGTGGCGCCGCCGACCGCCGAGATGGCGGCGGCGAGCCTTTCGCTCTGCGGCGATCCGGTCGCGAGGAAGGTGAAGCGCGCCGGGTGACGGAGCGCGAAGTCGAGGCAGGCCTGCATCGCCGCGGGGTTCGCGGCCAGGCCCATGGGCGGGTTGTGGTGCGCGATGCCGAGGCGCGGGAAGCGCGCGCGCAGGCGTTCGATCACCTCCGGCTCGCAGCCGATGACGGTGATGCGGTCGCCCGGTTGCAGCACGCGGGCGAACAGCGCCGCCGTCAGGTCGCTGCCGGCACAGAGCGGCAGGTCCTGCCCGGCCAGCGCCGCGAGGCGACGCACCACCTGGCTGTCGCAGGTGCAGAGCCAGGAGTCGCGATGGTAGATCGGCGCCCATTCCGCCGGCGCGCGGTTCAGCAGCACCACGTGCTGCGCATTGGGCGTGACGATGAACGCAAAGGGCGCCGCGGGTTCGCGGCTGCCGGCCAGGGCCAGCACCTCCTCCAGCCCAAATGGAGAAAAATCCACGCCGAAGACGCGGCGGCGGGGTGGTGCTGCGGTGGCGGGGATGGTGGCTGTCGCCAGCATGGGGAACCCTGGGATGGCCGGCGGGCGGCTCAGACGGCGTCGCGGCCCGACAGCAGCATGCCGATGGTCCGCCAGATGATGAGCAGGTCCAGGCGGATCGACCAGTTCTGGATATACTCGAGGTCCATGGACACCGCCCAGGCCGCCTTGTCCAGCGTGCGGATTCCACCGCGGGAGCCATTGACCTGCGCCCAGCCCGTCATGCCGGGCTTCACCTTGTGGCGCTCGATGTACTGCGTCACGGCGTCCGCATAGCGGCGGTCGCCGACGCGCATGTTCACCGCCTGTGGCCGCGGGCCGACCAGGGACATGTCGCCCTTCAGCACGTTCAGCAGTTGCGGCAACTCGTCCAGGCTGAAGCGGCGCAGCACGCGGCCGACGCGGGTGACGCGCGGGTCATCCGGCAGGGTGCCGCCGACGCCTTCCTGGTCCGGCGCATCGTTCGTCATCGTGCGGAACTTCAGCACGCCGAAGACCCGGTTGTTGAATCCGATGCGCTGCTGGCGGAACAGCACGCCGCCCGGGCTGTCCAGCAAGATGGCCAGGGCGATCAGCGCCAGGAAGGGCGCGCCGAGGGTGAGGATCACCAGCGCCAGGGCGATGTCCATCGCGCGCTTGGCCGCCTTGCCGAAGCGGGACATCGGCCGTTCGACCAGGCGGGACAGATGCGCGCCGGCCAGCCAGATCGCATCGCCGGACCCAGGCAGGGGCCGGGCCACCGGCTCGAAGGCCGATTCGTTCAGGATGACGATGTCGACCGGCAGGGACCGCAGCCGCGCCGTCAGCTCGCTGATCCGGCCGGTGGCGCTGGAGGGCAGCGCCAGGATGATGTGGTCCAGCGGGTTCTCCCGCGCATAGGCGATCAGGTCGTCGACCCGGCCGCTGATGGTGAACTGCGCGTCGTTCTCCCGCCGCCCGTTGCGATCGTCGAAGATGCCGAGCAGTTCCACCGGGCGCCTGGACTCGAACACCAGCTTCTGCGCCAGGCGGTCCGCCAGGTGGTTGGCGCAGACGATGGCCACGCGCTGCGGCACGGCGACGGATCGCCGGAGCGTGTTCCAGGCCGCGTCCATCCTGCGCAACATCGAGAACGCCTCTGCAGGGAAGGGAGGGCCGTTGGGGCTGGCCTGCTGCACTCGCATGGAGATTGATGACCAATCCGGCACCCGGCAGGATCCCGGGCACCATGACACCGCCAGAACATTGCGGCGCCGTGCGTGTACTCTTGCGGTAAGAGGCTGTCAATAATTTATGTTATAGTTGAATTTAGAGACGCCAGAGACATTTCTGGATGATCCCGGTGGTGCGGCCCCGGGCGATACGACGCGGCCGATGCCCCGCCCGCCAGGCTCGCCAGCCCGATCGTCCCGGGCCACTCTGGCGCCGGACAGCAAGGGATCGACCACCATGACCCAGGACGTGATCGCCGCCGTGCAGGCCTGGCAGCCGGAACTGGCCGCCATCCGGCAGGACATCCATGCCCATCCCGAAATGGGGATGGAGGAACACCGGACCGCGGCGCTGGTCGCCGCACGGCTGCGCGACTGGGGCGTGGAGGTGGCGGAGGGCGTGGGCCGGCTCGGCGTCGTCGGCACCATCCGCGGCACCCGCCCCGGCCAGCGCGTGATCGGCCTGCGTGCGGACATGGACGCGTTGCAGATCCCGGAGGCGACCGGGGTGCCCTATGCCTCCACCAACCCCGGCGTGATGCATGCCTGCGGGCATGACGGCCACACCACCATGCTGCTCGGCGCCGCGAAGTACCTGGCGGAGAACCGGGATTTTGCCGGCACCGTCCACCTGATCTTCCAGCCGGCCGAGGAAGGCCGCGGCGGCGCGCGGGCGATGCTGGCGGATGGGCTGTTCGAGCGGTTTCCCTGCGATGCCGTCTACGGCCTGCACAACAAGCCGACGCTCGCGGCCGGGCAGTTCGCGACCCGCAAGGGCCCGGCGCTGGCGGCGACCGACAGCTTCGCCGTGACCTTCCGCGGCACCGGCGGGCATGGCGGGTCGACGCCGCATCTGGCCACCGACATCACCATCGTGCAGGCGCATTTCGTGCTGGCCCTGCAGACCATCGTCGGGCGCAACGTGCCGGCGGTGGAGGCGGCCGTCCTCAGCGTCGGCTCGATCCAGGGCGGCTCGCCGGTCTCGCCCAACGTCATGCCGGCCGAGCTTGTCGTCACCGGGACCTCACGCAGCTACGCGCCCAAGGTGCGGGACCTGCTGGAGCGGCGGATCGGCGAACTCGCCACCGGGCTGGCCGCGGCGCATGGCTGCACGGCGGAGGTCGCCTACCGCCGCGGCGTGCCGGCGCTGGTCAACCATGCCGAGCAGACCGATTTGGCGGTGGCCGCGGCTGCGAGGCTGGTCGGCGAGGCCGCGGTGGATGCGCAGTTCCCGCCGGTGACGGGCGGCGAGGATTTCGCGCTGATGCTGGAGGCGCGGCCCGGCGCCTTCATGTTCATCGGCGGCGGCAAGGGCCCCGACGGCACCTCCCCCAACCTGCACACCCCGCATTTCGACTTCAACGACGCGATCATCCCGATGGGCGTCGCCTATTGGGTCAGCGTGGTGGACCAGGAGCTGGGCCTGCAGCGGCCGGTTGGGGGAAGCTGAAGAAAAGGGGGTGCGGCATCCCTCTGCAATGCGCTAGCGTCAACGCCACAGGGGTTCGCGGGCAGCCGGGCGGTCGCAACAGACCCGGTGCCAGGTGGGCGATTCGGCTTACGGGAGAGTTTCGGGATGAATGAAGACAACCTGCGCCAACTGATCGGGCGCGTGCAGCGCGGCAGCCTCTCGCGCCGCGGCTTCGTCAAGCGCATGGCGGCGGTGGGGCTGACGGCGCCGATGGCGACGCAGCTTCTGGCCATGGCCGGTGCCGCGCCGGCCGCGGCGCAGACGGCTTCGGCCTATCCGGCCCAGCGTGGCGGCGGTGCGTTGAAGGTGCTGTACTGGCAGGGTGCCACGCTGCTGAACCCGCACTTCGCCGTCGGCACCAAGGACCAGGATGGCAGCCGCGTCTTCTACGAACCGCTCGCCGGCTGGGCGCAGGACGGTACGCTGGAGCCGGTGCTCGCCGCCGAGATTCCCTCGCGGGAGAATGGCGGGCTGGCCGAGGATGGCCGTTCCGTCACCTGGAAGCTGAAGCGCGGCGTGAAGTGGCATGACGGCCAGGATTTCTCGGCCGACGACGTCGTGTTCAACTGGGAATACGCCAAGGACCCGGCCACCGCCTCCGTCACCACCGGCAGCTACCGCGACGTCAACGTGGTGAAGGTGGACGACCACACGGTGCGGGTGGAATTCACGCGGCCGACGCCGTTCTGGGCGGATGCTTTCGTCGGCTCCCGCGGGATGATGATCCCGAAGCATCTGTTCAAGGACTACACCGGCGCCAAGTCCCGCGACGCCCCGGCCAACCTGCGCCCGGTCGGCACCAGCGGCTACAAGTTCACGGACTTCCAGCCGGGCGACATGGTGCGCGGCGAGGCGAACCCGAACTACCACATGCCGAACCGGCCGTTCTTCGACACGCTGGAGGTGAAGGGCGGCGGCGATGCGGTCTCCGCCGCGCGCGCCGTGATGCAGACCGGCGAGTTCGACTACGCCTGGAACATGCAGGTGGAGGATGAGATCCTCAAGCGGCTGGAAGCCAATGGCCGCGGCAAGGTGAACATCGTGCCTGGCGGCGGCATCGAGTTCATCCAGCTCCACACCCGCGATCCCTGGACCGAGGTGGAGGGGGAGCGCGCGCATATCAGCACCACCCACCCGACGCTGTCCGACCCCGCGGTGCGGCAGGCCATTTCCCTGCTGTGCGACCGCAATGCGCTTGAGCAGTTCATCTATGGCCGCGGCGGCCCGGCGACGGCGAACTTCCTGAACAACCCGCCGCGCTTCCGGTCGGAGAACATGAAGTTCGAGTTCTCCATCGCCAAGGCGAACGAAATTCTCGACGCCGCCGGATGGGTCCGTGCGCGCGACGGCATCCGCGCCAAGGACGGCAAGCGGCTGAAGTTCGTCTACCAGACCTCGATCAACACGCCGCGCCAGCGCACCCAGGCCGTCATCAAGCAGGCGGCGCAGCGGGCCGGCATCGACATCGAGGTGAAGGCCGTCACCGCCTCCGTCTTCTTCTCCTCGGACGTCGCGAACCCGGACACCTACACGAAGTTCTGGACCGACATCCAGATGTACACCACGACGATGCCGCAGGCCGACCCGCAGCTCTTCATGAACCAGTACGTGTCGTGGGAGATGTCGACCAAGGCGAATTCCTGGCAGGGCCGCAACATCGTCCGCTGGAAGAACGACGAATACGATGCCGCCTACCGCGCCGCGGAAGGCGAGCTGGACCCCGTGAAGCGGGCCGCGCTGTTCATCAAGATGAACGACCTGATCGTGGGGTCGAACCATGTCATCCCGCTGGTCGGGCGGCCCACCGTCTCCGCCAGCCTGAACACGCTGAGCCACAAGCTGAGCGCCTGGGACCTGACCTTCGGCTTCCTGCACGACTGGCACCGCGCCGCCTGATCGTCGCCGGACGTGACGAATTACGTCGTTCGCCGCCTGCTGATCGCGATCCCGAGCCTGCTCGGGATCAGCCTCATCCTGTTCACCGTGCTCGCGCTCGCGCCCGGTGACCCGTTCGAGGAACTGGCGAGCAACCCGGCCATCCCGCCCGACGTGCGGGCGGCGCTGCGGGCCAGCCTGGGGATGGATGACCCGGTCTGGACCCGCTACTTCAGCTGGCTGACCGCCATGCTGCGCGGCGACTGGGGCTTCTCCTTCGTCAGCCGCGTGAATGTCGACCAGCTCATCCTGGCGCGGCTGCCGACCACGCTCGCCATCATCGGGCTGTCGCAGCTGCTGGCGCTGGCCATCGCGCTTCCGGTCGGCGTGATGGCGGCGACGCGGCCCTATTCGGTGTTCGACCAGGTGGCGAACACGCTGGCCTTCATCGGCTTCTCGCTGCCCACCTTCTTCTCCGGCCTGCTGCTGATCCTGCTGTTCTCCATCACGCTGGACTGGCTGCCCTTCGTCTATCGCGCCGATCTCAGTTCCACCGGCTTCACCTGGCTGTGGGAGCAGGCACGGCAATCCATCATGCCGATCGCGGTGCTCGGCCTGTTCCAGGGCGCCGCCTGGACGCGCTTCGTGCGGTCCGCCGTCCTGGATGTCGTACGCCTCGACCATGTGACCACGGCGCGCGCGAAAGGCCTGCCGGAGGGGCGCATCACCACCCGCCACGTGGTGCGCAACGCGCTGATCCCGGTGGTGACGCTGGTGGCGTTGCAGATGCCCACCGTGTTCGGCGGCGCCATCGTGACGGAGCAGATCTTCCGCATCCCTGGCATCGGGTCGCTGCTGATCAGCGCCATCCTGGCGAACGACACGCCGGTGATCATGGCGGTGACCTTCGTCTTCGCCTGCCTCGTCATTTTCTTCAACCTGTTGGCGGATGTGATCTATGGCTGGCTCGACCCTCGCATCAGCTACAGCTAGCGTCCCCGCCACACCGCGGGCGCGGGTGACGCCGGGCGGCGAGGCGTGGCGACGCTTCCGCAAGCACAAGCTGGCGGTGGTCAGCCTTGCCGTGCTCAGCCTGCTGGTGCTGTCGCTGGTGTTCGGGCCGATGGTCTGGACGCTGCCGATCGACGAGATCGATTTTTCGGCGCGCCTTCAGGGGCCAAGCTGGGCGCATCCCTTCGGCACGGATGATCTGGGCCAGGACATCCTGGCGCGCGTGCTGCATGGCGGGCGAATCTCGCTGGCCGTGGGCGTCGCGGCCATGCTGGTCGCGGTGTTCGTCGGCGTGCTGGTCGGCGCCATCGCCGGCATGTCACGCGGGCGGGTGGACGCGGCGCTGATGTGGCTGACGGACCTGTTCCTGTCGCTGCCCGAATTGCCGCTGCTGCTGCTGATCATCTACCTGTTCCGCGACGGCCTGGCCGCCATCGTGGGGCCCGAGACCGGCGTCTTCATCATGATCGTCGTCGTCATCGGCGGCTTCCGCTGGATGCCGGTGGCGCGCCTGGTGCGGGCGCAGTTCTTCTCGCTGCGGGAGAAGGAATTCGTCGAGGCCGCGCGGGCGCTCGGCGCCTCCCGCTCCCGGCTGGTGGTGCGGCACATCCTGCCGAATGCGCTGGGGCCGGTGATCGTGGCGGCGACCATCGACGTGGCGGCGGCGATCATCGCCGAAAGCACGCTGTCCTTCCTCGGCCTCGGCTTCCCGCCGGATATCCCGACCTGGGGCCGGCTGCTGTTCGATGCCAAGGACAACCTCGATTTCGCGCCGCATTGGGCGCTGTTCCCGGGGCTCGCCATCTTCCTCACCGTGCTGACCATCAACTTCATCGGCGACGGACTGCGCGATGCCTTGGACCCGAGGCGCATCACGTGAATCTTTGCCCTCAAGCGCCAGGCGTCCACTCCGTGGCCGTGGCTTCACGGCAGTGCCGTGAACATGCCGAAGGCATGCCTGCGGCATCACGCATAAGCGGCGGGCACCATTCGGCGCCCCGGCCGGCTGCGCCGGCCGCAGGAATTATTGGATGACCGAGGTGCGTCTGCTCGAGGTCGAAGGCCTCAAGGTTCACTTCAAGACCGATGACGGCATCGTCCGCGCCGTCGATGGCGTCGACCTTGCCGTGGATCGTGGCGAGACGCTGTGCGTCGTCGGCGAATCCGGCTGCGGCAAGACCGTCACCGCCATGACCATCCTGAAGCTGGTGGCGATGCCGCCCGGCCGCATCGCGGCGGGGCAGATCCGCTTCCAGGGCCGGGACCTGGTGCCGCTGCCGCCGTCCGAGATGCAGAAGATCCGCTCGAAGGAGATCGGCTTCGTCTTCCAGGAACCGATGACCTCGCTGAACCCGGTCTACACCGTCGGCCACCAGATCGCGGAGACGGTGCGCCAGCACGAGGGCCTGTCCCGCCGCGCCGCGATGGACCGGGCGGCGGAGATGCTGCGGCTGGTCAACATCCCGAACCCGCAGCGCCGCGTGGATGACTATCCGCACCAGTTCTCCGGCGGCATGCGCCAGCGCGTGATGATCGCCATGGCGCTGTCCTGCAATCCGAAGCTGCTGATCGCGGACGAACCCACCACGGCGCTCGACGTCACCATCCAGGCGCAGATCCTGGAATTGCTGAACGAGATGAAGCAGCGCCTCGGCATGGCGGTGCTGCTGATCACGCACGCGATGGGCGTGGTGGCGGAAACCGCGCAGCGCGTCGTCGTGATGTACGCCGGCAAGGTGGTCGAGGAAGCGACGGTGGAGGAATTGTTCGCGAACCCCCGCCACCCCTACACCCAGGGCCTGATCCGCTCGATCCCGCGCATCGACCTGGCGGCGACCACGCATCGGCGGCTGGAGGCGATTCCGGGCACCGTGCCCTCCCTGCTCAACCCGCCGGTCGGCTGCCGCTTCGCCGCGCGCTGCCGCCACGCCATACCGGACTGCACCGCGGCGGAACCCGCCTTGCGCGAAGTGGCGCCGGGCCACAAGGCCGCCTGCATCCTGACGCCGGAGCCGGTCGCATGAGCACGGAACCGCTGCTCAGCGTGCAGAACCTGGAAAAGCGCTTCGCCGTGAAGGGCGGGCTGCTGCGCCGCACGATCGAGGAGGTGCACGCCGTCTCCGGCGTCAGCTTCGACATCGCGCCGGGCGAGACCCTCGGCCTGGTCGGTGAATCCGGCTGCGGCAAATCCACCACCGGTCGCCTGATCCTGCGGCTGATCGAGCCCAGCGGCGGCAAGGTATGGTTTGAAGGTCGCGACGTCACGGCGCTGGACCGCAACCAGCTCGGCACGCTGCGGCGCGACATGCAGATCATCTTCCAGGACCCCTTCGCGAGCCTGAACCCGCGCATGACGGTGGGTGCGATCATCGGCGAGGCGCTGGTGATCCACAAACTCGGCCGGACGCGGCAGGAACGCGAGGATCGGGTGGTGGACCTGCTGGAGACGGTGGGCCTGAACGCCGACCAGATGCGGCGCTTCCCACATGAATTCTCCGGCGGGCAGCGGCAGCGCATCGGCATCGCCCGCGCGCTGGCGGTCTCGCCGAAGCTCGTCGTCTGCGATGAGCCGGTCTCCGCGCTGGACGTCTCGATCCAGGCGCAGGTGGTGAACCTGCTGGAGGACCTGCAGCAGAAATTCGGCCTGACCTACCTGTTCATCGCGCATGACCTGTCCGTGGTGGAACACACCAGCGACCGGGTGGCGGTGATGTATCTCGGCCGGATCGTGGAGATCGCGACGGCGCGCGACCTCTACACCAACCCGCTGCACCCCTACACGGAAGCGCTGCTTTCCGCCGTGCCGATCCCGGACCCGACGGTGAAGCGCCAGCGCATCATGCTGAAGGGCGACGTGCCGAGCCCGCTGAACCCGCCGAGCGGCTGCCACTTCCACACCCGCTGCCCGATCGCCAGGCCGGGGGCGTGCCAGGAGGTGGTGCCGGAACTGCGGGAGGTGGCGCCGGGGCATCGGGTGGCGTGCCACTGGCGGGGTTAGCGACCCCCCAGGTGGTCGAAGGTCACCGCCTTCAGCAGGGCCCACACCGGCATCCCCGGCACCAATCCCAGGCGCGAGACGCTGTCCTGCGTCACCCGCGCCAGCACGATGCTGGGGCCGATGGACAGGTGCAGGAAGCGCTCCTGCGGGCCGCTGCCGGGGCTGATTTGCCCGAGCGTCGCGGGCAGGATGTTGCGGGTGGACAGGCCGCGCGGTTCCTCCGTCGCCACCGCCACGTCGCGCGCGCGGATGCGGATGCGAAGCCGGGTGCCGAGGGGCTCGGGCCGGGATGTCGCCACCAGCGTGCCGCCGGCAAACTCCAGGCGGGTCAGGCCGCCGGCCAAGTCATGCGCTGCCACGGTGCAGGGCAGCAGCACGCCGGCATCGCGCCGCGCCGCCAGCGGCAGGTCGGTGCGGGCGGAGAGGTCCTCCACCGCGCCCTCGGCCAGCACGCGCCCGTCGCGCAGCAGCACCAGGCGGTCGGCCAGCGCGTCCACCTCCTCCAGCGCGTGGGTCACGTACAGGATGGGCAGGCGCGTCGCGTCGCGCAGGCGGGCGAGGAAGGGCAGCACCTCCGCGCGTCGTGCCGCATCCAGCGCCGCCAGCGGCTCGTCCATCAGCAGCAGGCGCGGCCGGGCGAGCAGGGCGCGGCCCAGCGCCACGCGCTGGCGCTCGCCACCCGAAAGCCCGGCGGGGCGACGCGCCAGCAGGGGCGCGATGCCGAGCAGGTCCACCACCTCCTCGAAGCCGGGGCCCTCGGCGCCGGCGGGGGCGCGGCGCAGGCCGTAGCGCAGGTTGGTCTCGATGCTGAGATGCGGGAACAGCCGCGCATCCTGGAACACCACGCCGCAGCGCCGGCGCTCCGGCGGCAGGTCGACGCCGCGTGCGGTGTCCAGCAGCACGGTCCCTTCCAGCGCGACCCGCCCCCGATCCGGCCGCAGCAGGCCCGCGACCGCGGCCAGGATGGTGGATTTGCCGCAGCCGGAGGGGCCGAACAGCGCGGTGACGCCGGCCTCCGGCAGCCGGAACGCCGCATCCAGCGCGAAGCCGTCCCGCCCGAAGCGGTGCCGCAGGGCCACATCCAGCATCTCAGGCGCGGCCGAGCAGCAGGTGCATGCGTCGCGCGATGAACTCGGCCAGCAGCAGCAGGACCACCGCGAGCGCCAGGGAGATGCCGGCCAGCCGCGCCGCCAGCGCTTCCCCGCCCGGGGTCTGCGTCGCGGTGTAGATCGCCAGCGGCAGGGTCTGCGTCTCGCCGGGGATGTTGGAGGCGAAGGTGATCACGGCACCGAACTCGCCCAATCCCGCGGCGAAGGCGGTGACGGCGCCGGCCAGGATGCCGGGCGTCATCAACGGCAGGGTGATGCTGCGGAAACAGTCCCAGCGCCCGGCGCCGAGGGTGCGGGCGGCGGCCTCCAGGCCTGGGTCCACATTCTCCAGCCCCAGGCGAACCGCCCGGACGATCAGCGGGAAGGACATCACGGCGGTGGCCAGTGCGGCGCCTTCGGTGGTGAAGACCAGCCGGATGCCGAACCACTCGTGCAGCGGCGCGCCGATCGGGCCGCGCAGGCCGAACAGCATCAGCAGGGCCCAGCCCACCACCACCGGCGGCACCACCAGCGGCAGGTGCACCAGCGCATCCAGTACGAAACGCCCCCGGAACCGTCCGCGCGACAGCAGCACCGCGACCGCGACAGCCGGCACCAGGCCCAGCAGGACGGAGCGCGAGGCGACCTCCAGGCTCAGCCGGACCGCCTGCCAGGCCTCGGCATCCATGCCCCTTGGCCTCAGCGCGCCAGGGTGAAGCCGAAGCGCTGCCAGGTGGCGGCCGCCTCCGGCCCCGTCAGGAAGGCGTGCAATGCCGCGGCCTCGGCGCCGGCGCGGCGGGTCAGGGCGAAGGGGTAGGTGATGGGCGGGTGGCTCTCGGCCGGGAAGGTGCCAAGCACGACAACGCCCGTCGAGGCGCCAAGGGAAGCGGCCGCGTCGGTCGCATAGACGATGCCGAGCGGCACCTCCCCCCGTTCCACCAGCAGCAGGGCGGAGCGCACGTTGTCGGCGCGGGCCAGGCGCGGGGAGACCGCCTGCCACTGGCCCATCCACTCCAGCGCCGCCCGGGCGTAGCGGCCGGCCGGCACATGCGCCGGGTCGCCGGTGGCGATGCGGCCGCCGGCGGCCAGCGCCAGCAGGTCCGTGTCGCGCGCCAGCGTCACGGGCGGGCGGGCAGGCGTGGCGGGGGCGACCAGCACCAGCGCATTGCCGACCGGGCTGACGCGGCTTTCCGGCCGGATCAGGTCGCGGGCCTGGAGGTCGTCCATCCACGGCTCGTCCGCCGACAGGAACAGGTCGGCCCCCGCCCCCTGCGCGATCTGGCGCGCCAGGGCGGAGGAGGCGGCGAAGGACAGGCGGGGCGCCGGGTGGCCCCGCGCCGCCCAGTCCCGCGCCAGGGCGCGCAGCGCATCCGTCAGGCTGGCCGCGGCGAAGACGGTAGCCGGCTGCTGCGCAGCGGCGCCACCACCCAGCAGCAGGGCGGGCGCGGCGAGGATCAGGCGGCGATGCATCGGCGGACCCGGGCGTTATCTGGCGCCAACGATATCGTCCGTGGCGGATAGATCAAGCCGCCCATCCGTGGTTCCCTGCCGCCATGTCCGCCGATCTCCGCATCCGCCTGCTGCTGGCCGAGGGCCTGCCCTTCGGCCCCGGCAAGGCCGACCTGCTGGAGGCGATCCGCGACACCGGCTCCATCGCCGCGGCCGGCCGCCAGCTCGGCATGTCCTACCAGCGCGCCTGGGACCTGGTGACGGCGATGAACGGGCATTTCCGGGAGCCGGTGGTGACACCCGCCAAGGGTGGCGCGCGCGGCGGCGGCAGCGCCCTGACCCCCTTCGGCGCCGAGGTCCTCGCCGCCTACCGGGAGGTGGAGGCGGCGGCGGAGGTGGCCTGCGCCGGGAAGCTCGCCTGGCTGCGCAGCCAGCTCGCCTGACGCGTCAGCGCAGCCAGGCCAGCGGCGCCAGCGCGAAGCCCGCCAGGATCAGCAGCCCCCAGGTCGCGCCTCCGCCGCCGGCCAGCGCCGCGCCGAACAGCGCCGGGCCGAGGCAGGCGCCGCCATAGATCATCGTCATGGTGCCGGAGGTCGCGGCGGCGACCTGCCCGGCCGGCGCCATCCGCGCCGCCTCCGCCAGGCAGATGCCGTTCCAGCCGAAGGCGGCAAAGCCGAACACCCCGGCCACCAGATGTACCGCCAGCGCCGGCGTGCCGGGCCCGAGCGCGAGGCCGGACAGGCAGGCCGCCGCCATCGCCACGCCCAGCCCGGCCAGCACCCGCGCCGGCGCCACCCGGTCCGCCACCCAGCCCAACGCCAGCCGGGCGGCGATGCTGACCAGCAGGCCGGTGGTCAGCACCACCCCGGCGGCGGCGATGGTCCACCCCGCGACGCCGACCAGCACGATGACGAGGAAGGCGGAGAAGCTGAACTGCACGCAGGCGAAGCACAGCCCCGTGGCGCCGAGTCGCAGCGGCGCGCCGCCCTCGGCCAGCGCCGTCAGCGGCGCCCAAAGGGCGAGGCGCGGCCCGGTGGTGGCGCCGGCGCCGGCATCCAGCCGCCGGCGCCAGGCCTGGATCACCAGCGCCGCGATGCCCAGCAGCAGGCCCAGCCCAGCGACGCTCGCCTGCCAGCCGAAGGCCGCCGCCAGCACCGGCACCAGCACCCCGGCCGCCGCACCGCCGATCGGCACCGCCACCTGCTTGATCGAGAACACCCGGTTGCGCAGCCGCGCCGGCGCCAGCCTGGCCAGCAGGGCGGAACTCGCCGGATTGGCCGGGCCGTAGGCGAGGCCGATCAGCACCGCCCCGGGCAGCAGCGCCGCGGCCTGGCCGGAGGCGATCGCCAGCAGCCCCGATCCCGCGAAGGCCAGCATCGCCTGGTGCACCCGCACCGGCCCGAGGCGCGCCACCAGCGGTGGCGTCAGCAGGGTGGAGACGGCGCCGGCACCGAACAGGGCGGCGGCGTACCAGCCCAGCGCGGATTGCGGCAGCCCCATCGCCGGCAGCACCAGCGCGCCGATCACCGGCAGCACCAGGGACGCCAGCACCACCAGCGCCTGCGCGCCGAGGGTGACGCCGACCGCGGCGGGCAGCAGGGCGGCGGGATCGGGTTGGTCCTGTTGCCTCATCGCCACGCTGGTCCGGGTGGCCTGGGCATGCCGGGAAATCGGGGCCGAGTCCATCGCCGCCGGGTTGGCCGGCCGGGGGGGCGGGCCTATACCGGCCGGCATCGCGTCCCTTCCTGGCTCCAAGGCTGGTACTGGGCTTGGAGTATCCTCGTGGACGGCACTGCACCACCGCGGCCCGCCTCGCATCTTGCGAATCTTCGGCCGAAACTTCCGGGCCTGGCGCTGTGCCTCGGCATTGCCGTCGTCGCCGTCTGGCTGCGCCGCGCCTCCGGCATCGCAGCCCTAAACCCGGTGGTGCTGGCGCTGCTGGCGGGACTTGCGATCCGCGCGGCCTGGGGCCAACAGAAGCGGCTCGAACCCGGCCTGTCCTTCGCCATCCGGCCGATGCTGCGCTTCGCCATCGTGATCCTCGGCCTGCAGGTGACGCTGGCGGAGGTCCTGGCGCTCGGGCCGGGGGCGCTCGCGCTGGCCGTCACCGTGGTGGGGGTGACGGTGCCGGCGGCGGTGTGGCTCGGCGCAAGGATGGGGGTGCAGCCGGGGCTGGCCATGCTGCTCGGCATGGGCACCGGCATCTGTGGCGCCTCCGCCATCGTCGCCGCCAACCAGGTGGTGCGCGCGAAGGACGAGGACGTGACCTACGCGCTGGCGGTCATCACCCTGTGCGGATCGGTCGGGCTGGTGCTGCTGCCGGTGCTGGCGGCGCCGCTGGGCCTCACCGCGCCGCAATACGGCATCTGGGCCGGGGCTGCCCTGCATGAGGTGGTGCAGGCCGTCGGCGCCGCCGCGGCGGGCGGGCCGGAGGCGGCGCAGGCCGGCACCGTCACCAAGCTGGCGCGCGTGATGCTGCTGGCGCCGGCCATCATGGCGCTGGGCTGGTGGGTGGCGCGCGGCGCGGCGGCGCAGGGCACCGCCACCAAGGTGCAGGTGCCGTGGTTCGCCTTCGGCTTCCTCGGCATGGTCGGGCTGGCCTCCACCGGGCTGGTGCCGGCGCTGGCCACCGATGCGTCGCACTGGCTGGTGCCGCTGCTGATGGCGGCGAGCGTCGCCGCGCTGGGCCTGGCGACCGACCTGCGGGCGCTGGGCCGGCGTGGGCTGCGGCCGCTCGGGCTCGGCGTGGTGCTGTCGCTGCTGATCGCGGCGGTGGCACTGGCCGGCGTCAGCCTGCTTTGACCGCAGGCCGGCCCTGAGCGGGCCTCAGCCGGCCTTGGCCCCAACCTTGGCCCCAACCTTGGCCCCAACCTTGGCAAGATCAGGCTGCGCCCGCCCGGCCCGGCCGCGCCAGGCGGCGTAGCCGCGCCGGATCAGCCGCTGCGCCGGGCGTTCCACCCCCCAGGTCAGCACGGTCGCGATCAGCAGGGACGCCGCCAGCGCCGCGCCGACGGAGGCATTGGCCGTCCAGCCCGCATCCTCCTGCAACCGCAGGATCAGCGCGCGGCCGGCGAAATTGTGCACCAGGTACAGGCTGTAGGAGATGGCGCCGAGCCAGATCAGCACGGGCTGGCGCAGGAAGCCGGCCCGCCCGGTCAGGACCAGGGCGAAGGCTGCGATGGAGACCAGGGCGGCGCCCAGGTACTCCAGCGGATGCAGCACCGTGATGCAGGCCAGCGCCGCCAGGATGATCAGCATCGCCATCCGCGGGCGTTCGCCCACGTGGATGCGATAAAGGCCGATGCCGATGACGAAGAACGGGATCTGGTTGAAAACCAGCTCGAAGGTGGTGGTCAGGTTCCAGCCCCAGAAGCCGCCGCCGCCCCATTCCTCCCCGGCCCACCAGACCAGCGCCATGCCGAGCCCCAGCAGCAGGAACGCCTCGATGTGGCGCAGCAGGCCGAGCGTGAACAGCGCCAGCATGGCGACGTAGAACCAGAGCTCGACATACAGGGTCCAGTAGGCCCCCTCGATGTCGTCGGCCGGGATGACGGACAGCTTCTGCAGCATGGTGAAGTTCAGCACCACGTCCAGCATCGGCCGCTGGTAGTAGCCGACCTCCAGCGCCTGCACCGTGAACGTCGTCACCAGGATCGCGACCCAGTAGCCCGGATACAGGCGGGAGAAGCGCGATACGACGAAATCCATCGGCCGCTGCGCCCGCTGCAGCGTCATGAAGATGACGAAGCCGCTGATGACGAAGAACAGCTGCACGCCGCGCGCACCCCAGGGGATGTAGAACAGCGGCTCCGTCACATGGCTGTGCAACTCGTCGTAGCGGTCGAGGTAGTGGAACAGCACGACGGCCAGGGCGGCGATGCCGCGCAGGGCATCGAGTTCGCCGATGCGCGGGGAGGAATGCGGGGATGCGGGATGCTGATCTGCCATTCGCGGGGGGTAACCTCGTGAAATCTGACGAAAGCGAAAGCCGGCGCACCAAACGGATCATTGAAAGCAGGCGCGGCCTATGCACGAAGGCGCTAGCTCCGCGCCTCGTGTAGGCGGGGCCACCAGGCGCGGCCGGGTGCGACACGGCCGCCGGACACCGCGGCGGCGACGGAACCCGGCAGCAGCGTCACCAGCTGCGCCAGGACAATCCCGACCAGCACCGCAAGCGGCGCGGCCAGCGCATCGAAGACGGCATCGGGCGCGCCCACGGCGCGAAGCCCCTGGTCCAGCAGCCGCAGCGTCCACCAATGCGACAGGAAGATCATGAAGCTGTAGCCGCGCCCCCAATCGGACAGCCAGGCTTCCGGCCGCAGCCGCTGCGCCAGGCCGACCACCAGGGCGGCGAAGACCGTCAGCGTGCCGATCTCGAGCAGGGACGGCTCGCCCCACCAGGTGCCGCCGAAGGCCCAGGCCGGCAGCACCGCCAGGGCGCCGATCGCCAGCGGCAACGTCCAGCGGGCGCAGGCGGCCAGCACGGCCGGAAACAGATGCAGGCCGATCCCGATCAGGAAGAACAGCGGAATGGTGTCGCGTAGGATGATGCGGCCGTCGAGGCCAAAGGCGTAGTTGCCCAGCACCAGGGCGAACACCAGGGAATAGCCGGCCGGGGTGGCGACGACGCGGCGCAGCAGGGTGAAGGCCAGGAAGCACAGGAACAGGTCGCGCAGGAAATACAGCGGTGCATTGCCTGGTGCGCCATGGAAGGCGGTCAGGCTGTTGACCAGCCGGTAGGTGCTCTGCCGGGCCAGATCCCAGTCCGGCCAGAAATGCCAGACCTCGTTCGCGGCCAGCAGCAGCAGGACGGCGGCCGTGTTCCAGACCAGGAAGGGCAGGATCAGGCTGCGGGCCTTGCGGCCCACCAGGTCCAGCAGCCGCACTCGGCGCGAACTGGCCAGCAGGTAGCCCGACAGGACACTCAGCGCCGGCACCGCGGCCCGTGTCAGCGCCACCATGCCACGCTCCAGCGCCGAGCCCTCGGCCCGGACATCCTCCTGCATGATGAGGACGTGGTTCAGGACGACCAGCACGATCAGGATGAAGCGCCAGGCATCGAGATTGGCGCTGAAGGTCGCGTTGGCTCGGGCAGGAGGTCGCGGCGCGGCGTGTGGCGTGGCGAGCTTCATCAGCCGCCAACGGGCCACGAGGCGCCGCGGTTTGCCGATCCTGGGCGGAATGAACGTCTTTACATTAGTTGCGTTTCTTCAACGGGTCGTGACCCCAGTTCATCAGGCTGTAGCGCCAGCGGGAGGATTCGACCCCCTCCGCCGGTCCGCCCTGGGTCCGGTGGCGATGCACGTAGCCGGTGAGCTTGCGCATATGGGCGAGGTCGTCCTCCGTCAGCTCCGCCTGGCGGCAGCGCAGGATCTCGACGATGCGGCGGCCGGACTGGTGGCCGACGGATTCCGCTTCGCCCTCGTGCTGCCAGCCGACGGACTGGCTTTGCTCCGTGGCCAGCCAGCGTTCCAGTTCGGCCGGCGTCATGTTCACCGCCTCGCGGAAGTCGCGGCGGATGGTGTCCGGGTCGGGCTGCTGGGTCATGCCGGCGAAAAGCCCCAGCCGCGCGCGGGTTCCACCGCATGTTGACGCGGGATGCGCGGACAGGGAGGCTGCGGCGCATGCACGACGCGCACGAAACGGATGTCCTCGTCATCGGCGGCGGCCCGGCCGGGTCGACCGCGGCCACGCACCTTGCGATGGCGGGCCGCCAGGTGGTGCTGCTGGAGAAGGAGGCGCATCCGCGCTTTCACATCGGCGAGAGCCTGCTGCCACGCAACCTCGACGTGCTGGAGCGCCTCGGCGTGCTGGAGGAGGTGCGGCGGATCGGCGTGCACAAGCCGGGCGCCGAATTCGTCTCCGACCGCACCGGCCGCAGCGCGGCGTTTCCCTTCGCGCAGGCGCTGAACAAGGCCCGCACCCATGCCTGGCAGGTGAAGCGGGCGGATTTCGATGCGCTGCTGTTCGCGAATGCGCGCAGGCGCGGCGCGACGGCGCTGGAGAACACCAAGGTCACCGAGGTCGCCTTCGGCGCAGCGGGCGAGCGTGCCACCGTCACCGCGCAGGATGCATCGGGTGCTGCTGTGCAGTTTCGCCCGCGCTACGTGCTGGATGCCTCGGGCCGCGACACCTTCCTGGCCGGGCGGATGCGGTTGAAGGAGACCAACAAGTACAACAACACCGCCGCCGCCTACGCGCATTTCCGCGGCGTGCAGCGGCGGGAGGGGGAGCTGGACGGCTATATCAGCATCCACCTGGCGGAGGATGGCTGGTTCTGGCTGATCCCGCTGCCGGACGGGCTGATGAGCATCGGCTTCGTCGGCAACCAGGATGCCTGGAAAGGCCGAAGCGGCACCGCCGCCCAGCTGTTCGCCGCCCGCATCGCCGGCAGCCCGACCGTGGCCCCACGGGCGCGCGGCGCCGAGATGGTCTCCGAGGTCTACAGCACCGGCAACTACAGCTACCGGGCGCGGCAGGGCCATGGCGAGGGCTTCCTGATGATCGGCGACGCCTTCGGCTTCGTCGACCCGATGTTCTCGACCGGCGTGCTGATGGCGATGACGGCCGGCGAGCTGGGCGCGGAGGCCGCCGATGCCTGGTTGGATGACCCGGTGCGTGGCCGGAAGCTTGCGGCACGCACCAACCGCGAACTGGCCCGCGCGATGGACCGGATCGGCTGGCTGATCTACCGGATCAACGACCCGGTGATGCGGTCCCTGTTCATGGCGCCGCGCAACACGCTGTGGATGCGCGACGGCATCATCAACATGCTGGCCGGAAACCTGCGTGTCGACCTGCGGGCGGTGGTGCCGATCCTGTCCTTCAAGGCCGTGTTCCACGTGCTGTCCGCGCTGCACCGCTTCGGGCTGGGCCCGGAGATGCCGGAGAAGCGGCCGGCGCCGACGCCCGTTGCCGTCGCGGCCGAGTGAAGCGGCGGGTCAGGCCACCACCCCTCACGGAGACTCCAGCACCATGCGCCCCATCCTGCTCGCCACCCTCTGCCTGGTGACGCTGGCGGCCTGCGAAAGAAGCCGCCCGATGGCACGGACCGGAGAGGCGCTGGACCGTGCCGGCAGCCGCACGGGCGAGGCCGTGGGCCGCGCCGCCAACGATACCGGCGCCGCGGTCGGCCGCGCCGGCGACTGGGTGCGCAACCGCACGCAATGAAGCCCGGTGCGCTGAGCTTCGCTCACGCACCAGGCTTCATTGCCATTGTCCGGTCGTGTGATTCAGACTTTTCGGCCGTAGCGGCCTCAAGTCATCACGCTCCAGCTTCAGCCCAGCCCGCCACTTACCGCGATGGTCTGGCCGCTGATGTAGCCGGCGCGGTCGGAGGCGAGGAAGCCCACCAGTTCCGCCACATCCTCCGGCCGCCCGGCCCGCCGCGCCGGCACCAGCTCCGCGATGCGCGCCGGCGTCATGGCGCTGGCCACGGCCGGGCTTTCGATGATGCCCGGCGCCACGACATTCGCGGTGACGCCGCGGGAGGCATATTCCAGCGACACCGACTTCACCGCGCCGATCAGCCCCGCCTTCGCCGCCGCGTAGTTCGCCTGGCCGCGATTGCCAAGAAGGCCGGAGATGGAGGAGATCGCGACCACGCGGCCCCAGCGCGTCGCGATCATCGGCAGGATCAGCGGGCGCAGCGCGGCGAAGAAGCCGTTCAGGGAGACATCCACCACGCTGCGCCATTGCTGTTCCGACATGCCGGCCAGCGGCACGTCGTCATGCGTGCCGGCATTGTGGACCAGGATCTGCACCGGGCCGGCGACCAGCAACGCTTCGAGGCAGGTGCCGGTGGCGGGCATGTCCGTCAGGTCGCAGGCGAAGGCACGCGCCTGGCCGCCGCCGGCCTGGATCGCGGCGGCCAGCGCCTCGGCCCGGGGCAGGCCGGCATGGGCGTGGACCAGCACCTCGTGCCCTTCGGCCGCGAGGCGGCGGCAGATGGCGGCACCGATCGGGCTGGCGCCGCCGGTCACCAGGGCGCGGCGGGGCATCATGCGGGCGTGCTCAGGATGATGGCCGCCTGGCCGTGCAGCAGGGCCGCGCCGGCGTGGGAGATGGCGAAGCGGTAGATGAAGCCGCCCGATTCGGCGACCAGCGCCTCGGCCTCGATGCGCAGCGGGCCGGTCAGGTGGTCCAGCCGCGTGGCGTCCAGCGCCACCTCCCGCAGGCTGCTGACGAAGCCGAGCGGCTGCCTGGCGCCGGCCGTCAGCGCGCCGTGCAGCGCCATGGCCTGGAGGGCGAATTCGACGCCGCAGATGGCCGGCAGGATGCCGTCGCGGCGCAGCGGGTTGGCTGTGTCGCGGTGGCGGTCGGTCTCGCAGAGGATGGTCGTGGCATCCCAGGACAGCGCGCGGTCGAGCAGGCACATGGCGCCCTGGTGCGGCACCAGCCGCGCGATGGCCGCATGGTCCGGCATCAGCATGGGGTCACGCGCAGGTCCAGATGCGCGTCGGGCAGCAGCGGCAGGCGGATCTGCGCCGGACGGCCCGCGGCGACCGCGCGCAGCAGCGGCAGGGCGCGGGCGGCGGGGTTGCCGGGGGCGAGCGCGTCCAGCGCATCGGCGGGGGTCGTCTCCGGCGCCGGTTCGGCGACGTAGCGCAACTCCAGCATCGCCTGCGCACCCTCCGCCGCCGGGCGCAGCAGGCAGGCGGTGGCGAAGGGGAAGGCGGTGGTCCGCACGCCGGACAGCGGCGCGGTCATCGGCGTGTCGTAGGCCACCAGCAGCACGGCGCGCCCGCGCGTCGCCACCGCGCCCATCGCCGCCAGCAGCCCCGCCGCGAAGGCGCCGTCATGCCCGCCGAGGCTGACGGAGGGCATCGTGGACCCCACCGCGATGTGCCAGTAGCCGGCCGCCGCGTTGTGCACGGAATTGTGGAACTGCGTCGGGGAGACGACGCCCTGCGCATCATGCAGCGCGTCCAGGATGCCGCCGACCACGGCGCCGTCGCCGTTGCCACTGGCGAAGAAGGTTTCCAGGGCGGCGCGGTCCGGCTCGGCCTCGGTGGCCTCGGAGGCCGCGGCCAGGGCGAAGCGGGTGGTGGCGCCGGCGCGGCGGCGGTCGCCGGGGGCAACGATGGCCGGGGCGGGCGGCAGCGCCTCGGCCATCGCCCAGGGTTGTGTCCCGGCCAGGATGGCGCGGCTGGCGGCCCAGCCGGGCAGGCCGGGGCCGAAGACGGAGACGGCACCGAGGAAGCACTTCATGGCTGGGCGAGGGCGGAAAGCCCTCTACCCCCAACGGGGGGAGAGGGTGGGGTGAGGGGGGCCGTGACGCCTGGGGCGGTCCGGGTATCTGGGAGCCGGAGGTACTTGCCTTTCCGACCTCGGCCGCTTCGCCGAAAGCCCCCCTCACCCAACCCTCTCCCCCCGATGGGGGGAGAGGGCTTTTCGGACTGCATCGAATCCGTCATCCGCGGCCGATCACCAGGCTGCAATTGCTGCCGCCGAAGCCGAAGGAATTGCTCATCACCCGGCGCACCGTGGTGCGGCGGTTCGTGGTCGCGACGTCGCTGCGGAACTCGGGGTCGGCGGCCTCGATGCCGAGGCAGCCGGGCACCAGGCCCTCCTCCAGGCAGATGGCGGCGACCAGCGCCTCGATGGCGCCGGAGGCGCCGAGGGCGTGGCCGGTCCAGCCCTTGGTCGAGGAACAGGGCACGCCGGTGCCGAAGACATGGTGCAGGGCACGGTCCTCCATGGCGTCGTTGGCCCGCGTGCCGGTGCCGTGCAGGTTGACGTAGTCGATCTCGCCGGGGGCCAGCCCCGCGGCCTCCAGCGCCGCCCGCATGGCCCCGACCGCGCCGAGGCCCTCGGGGTGCGGGGAGGACATGTGGTGGCCGTCGCTGCTGGCGCCGGCGCCCAGCAGCAACGGGCCGTCGGCTGCCGCGTCGGCACGTTCCAGCAGCACCAGGCCGGCCGCCTCGCCGATGCTGATGCCGTCGCGATCCCCGGCGCAGGGCCGGCAGGGCCCGGCGCTGAGCAGTTCGAGCGAGGCGAAGCCGTGCAGCGTCAGGCGGCACAGGCTGTCCACGCCGCCGGCCACCGCCGCATCCACCACCCCCGCGGCGATCAGGCTCGCGGCTTCCATCAGCGACCGGGCGCCGGAGGTGCAGGCGGTGGAAACGCACAGCGCCGGGCCGCGCAGGCCGAGCCGGGCGCGCAGATAGGCCGGCAGCGCCTGCAGGTCGTGGGTGCGGGCATAGTCGAAATCGGCCGGCAGTTCCGACGTGCCGGAAACGCGGGCGCAAAAGGCCTGCTCGGTGCGCTCGATTCCGGCGGTGCTGGTGCCGACCACCACCGCGATGCGCGTCGCGCCATGGCGCCGCACCGCGCCGGCGACCGCCTCGGCAAAGCCATCGCTGCGCAGTGCGAGTTCCGCCAGGCGGTTGTTGCGGCAATCAAAGCCAGCGAGGTCCGCCGGCGGCGCGGCCTGGTCCAGCCCGGCAACGCCACCGGTCCAGATGCCCGGCGGCGCGCCCGGGAACGTGTTGGGCGCCAGCCCGCCGCGCCGGTCCTGCAGCGCCGCGCGCATCGGCGCGATGCCGGCGCCGAGTGCCGAGACGGCGGTGCCGGCGCTGATCCTCAAGGGAAACATCAGGCGCGCCCAACCCGGGGTGCCAGCGCCAGCGCCAGCAGGAAGGCGGCGGCGACGCCGGCGGCGACGGTCAGGCCGATGCCGTGCAGCACCGGCGTGGCGCACAGGGACAGCAGGCCGAAGGTGAGGAGCGTGGACACGGCGCAGTTCAAGACGGCTCCTGCGGATTCATCTTCGGACGCGACGAACAGGGCATAGTCGATGGCCAGACCCGCGAGCAACAGCAGGGCGGCCAGGTGGAACAGGCTGATCGCCTCCCCCGCCAGCGTCAGCACCGCCAGCGCCACCAGCACCGCGCCCGCGATCGGCGCCGCCACGGGCACCGCGCGGCGGACGCTGCCGAGGCCGAGTGCCAGCAGCCCGGCCACCAGCACGCCCCCGGCCAGCGCCCAGCCCAGCGTGGCGCGGCCGTAGCCCGCCAGCAGGCGCTCCATCTCCAGCTTCACGTCGAGGAACAGCACGCCGGGCAGGCGCAGTGCGGCGGCGGCCCGTTCCAGGGCGAGCGGATCGGTGACGCCGGTGGCCGGCGCGATGCCCCAGACCTCGGCGCCGTGCCGGGTGATGAGCGGGTCGAGCCGCGCGGCGATGGTGGGCGCGCCGGCGGCGAGCGCGGCGATGTCCAGCACCGGCAAGGCGCGGGTCGCGTCCACCGCCTCGGTGAAGCGGCGGAAGGCGGTGTCGCGGAAGGGCAGCCCGGCGGCGGCCTCGCGCAGCGCGGCGTCCAGGCTCGCGGCCTCCGGCAGCGCGGCCTGGCGGGCAAGCTGGGTGGCCGGGCTGGGCAGGTAGCGGCTGGGCAGGTCGAGGCCGGTCAGCAGGCCCTGGGCCACCAGCGGCTGCACGGCGGTGGCCAGCGCCTCCGACAGGCGCAGCATGTCGGCCTCCGATGCGGCGGGGCCGATGACGAACAGGCTGCGCACATCCGGCGCGCCGAGCTGCCGCCGCAACGCGCCATCCAGCGCCTGCTGCGCGGCGGGCACCGGGCTGAGCGCGGCGAGGTCGCTTTGCGCCGCCGGGCCGCCGGTGGCGAGCAGAACGACCAGGGCAGCGCCCAGCAAGGCCCAGGCAAGGCTGCGGCGGCCGCGCAGGGCGGCCAGCGCGGATTGCAGCGCCTCCGGCAACGGCCGCGCCAGCATCCTCGCCTCCGCCGGCACCAGGCGCGGCAGCAGCCAGCGCGTGGTGGCCGCCGCGGCCAGCAGGCCGACGCCGCCGAACACCGCCGTCTGCACCAGGCCCGGCAGGCCGGAGCCCAGCATCGCCAGCAGCCCCGCCGCGGCGGCGGCCGCCGCCAGCCGCAGCGTCGGCCAGATGCGCGCGGCGGCCGCGCCCAGCGATTCGTCGGGCCGGCGCAGCGTCAGCAGCAGCAGCGGGTAGTCCACCGCGACGCCCAGCATGGTGACGCCGAAGCCGAGCGCGATGGCATGGACATGGCCATGGATCGCAACCGTCGCCGCATAGCCCGCCAGCAGCGCCGCCAGCAGCGGCACCGCGACCAGCGCCAGCAGCACGCCGGACCGGAAGCGCCAGAACAGGAACCCCGCCAGCAGCAGCGTCGCGGCGAGGCTGACGCGCGTCACGTCACGCTCGATGCTCTCCGCCGCCTCCGCCGCGAAGACGCCGGGACCGCTGAGCAGCAGGCGGGCCCCGGGGGGCGGGTTGGCGGCGGCGAAGGCGGCGTGGAAGGCGGCCATCGCCTCCCGCTGTGCCGGCGCATCCAGCCCGGCACCCTGGCCGCGCGCCACCAGCAGGGCGCGTGGGGGATCCTGGGGCGCGAACCACGCTCCATCCACCGTGGCGACGCGGGATTCGCCCAGCCAGGTGGCGGCCAGGCCGAGGAAGGCGCCGTTCGGGTCGGCGAAGCCGAAGCGCGCCAGCAGCGGCGATGCGGCGGAACGCAGCCCGTCCAGCAGCGCCTCCAGCTTCGGCCGCAGGCCGGCGGCGGTGAAATCGGCCTCGGCCAGCAGGTAGCGGTGGCGGAACAGGAAATCCTGCTCCGCCTCGCCCAGCGCTACGGACCCATCGCCCACGAAGGCAAACCGGCCCGATTCGCGCAGGCCGGCAGCCGTCTCGCGGGAGACCCGGGCCAGTTCGGGGCGGGGGGCGCCCTCGATGGCGGCCAGCAGCAGGGTGGTGGCGGCGCCGGATTGCAGCTCGCGGAACAGGAAGCGGGTTGCGGGCGTCTCGCCCGGCGGCAGGAACTCGGCGAGGTCGGCGCGCGGCGGCGCGACCCAGGCCAGCGCGCCGGTCAGGCCCGCCAGCAGCAGCAGGACGGCCAGGATGCGGGTCACGGGCTGGGCGTGATCCGCATGCGGGTGACGCCGCCGCCGCCCTCGGTGTCCACGCCGCGCAACTCCGCGCCCTCCCCGGTGATGGTGATACGCTGTACCGCGCCGCGCAGGCGCAGCGCGTCGGGCGTCAGCACCAGGGTCCAGGCGGCGGGGGGGCCGCGGAACGCGACATCGTAGTGGCGGCGCAGGGCGGGCAGGTCGCCGGCCAGCGTGGCGCGGATCGCCTCCACCAGCGCGGCCATCTCGGGCTGCTCCGCCAGGGCGAAGTCGCGCTGCACGCCGCGGTCGCGCCGCTCGTAGCGCAGCTGGCCGTCCTGCACGGCCAGGACCTCGTCGATCGGCCAGGTGGTGTGCTTCTCCAGCCGGTCGGGCGCCACCCACAGCAGCGTGCCCTCGTTGGGCAGGCCGATGTCGAGTTCCGGGATCAGCTTCTCCTCGGTGAAGCGGGATCGCCGTTCGCGCACGGCGGCCAGGGCGCGCATCACCTCCGCCAGCGCGTCCTGGGCCAGGGCCGGGCCGGCCAAAGGCAGCAGCAGCAGGGCGCGGCGGCCGGCCCTCATGCGTCGTGCCAGAACGGGTAGAAGTTGAACCAGTTGGTGGGATGCGCGCGGCACATCGCCTCCAGCTCCCGCGCATAGGCCTCGACGGAGGCGGCCACGGCGGCATCGCGGCCGGCGCGGCCGGCGGGGGCGACGCGCTCGGCAAACTCGCGGAAATGCACCTCGTAGCGGCGCTTGCCGGTGCGGAGGCCGAAGGCGAGCATCACCGGCACGCCGAGCACCGCCGCCAGCACATGCGGGCCGGTCGGCAGCGGCGCGGGGTGGCCGAGGAAGATTGCCCGGTGCAGCCGCTGCCCGGCCGGGGCCCGGTCCGCCAGCAGCCCGACCAGGCCGCCGCGTTCCAGCACCTCCCGCACCCGCAGCATCGATTCGGGCGTGCCGAGCGGGATGATGGCGGCGGCGCGGCCGGGACCGCCCAGCGCGTCGAACACCGCCTTCACCCGCGCCGCATTCGCCTCATGCATCAGCACAGACACTTCGACCGGGCAGCCGGCATCGGCGATGGCGCGCAGCGCCTCGAAGCTGCCGAGATGCGCGCCGAACAGCAGGCAGCCTTGCCCGGCCTCGACACGGGCACGCAGCGCATCGAGCCCGTGCACGGTGATGGCGAAATCCCGGGTGCGGCCGGAGGCGAGCCAGACGCGGTCCAGGATCGTCGCGGCGAAGGTGAAGTACAGCCGCCACAGATCGGCGAGGCGCGCCCGCCGCCCCAGCGCGCGGCCCAGATACTGCCGCGCCGACGCCCGCTGCCGCGGCGAGAAGGCCAGGAAATAGGCGGTGATCGGATACAGCAGCACATGGCCGGCCTGCCAGCCGAGGGCGCGGGTGATGCCGATCATCACCCGCAGCCAGAAGTTGTTCCCGCGTTCGGGGGCGCGCACCCAATCTGGCGCCGGGTTCAGGGCGGCGTCGGCCATCCCAGCTCCCCCAGCAGCACGGTGGTGCCGGCGCATCGGCAGGTGAAGGCGAGGCGATCGGGGCCGCGCGGGTCGAGCGTGACTTCGACCTCCTGCCCCGGCAGGACCGGCGCCGGGAACTTGGCGCGCAGCAGCCGCGTCGGTGCGGTTCTTCCCGTGTCCGCCACGGCCCGCAGCACTGCATCCAGCAGCATCACGCCGGGCACGATGGGCCGCCCCGGGAAATGCCCGGGCAGGGCCGGATGGTCGGGCGGGACGCGGAAGATCACGGCTCCTCCTGCACCAGCCGGGCCAGCGCCTCGCGCGGCAGTTTTCCCAAACTGTCGCGCGGCAGGGCATCGACCATCTCCAGCCGGCGCGGCAGGAAGGCCGGGTCGAGCCGGCCGCGCAACGCGCCCAGGATGTCGGCGGCCGACCGGCCGGGGGCGACGACGATGGCAGCCAGCCGCGCCGCCGGATTGCGCTCCAGGTCGCGCGGCGCGAGGAAGACGCCGTCCTGCACCCCCGGCACGGCGGCGAGCACGCGGTTGAGCTCGGCCAGGGAGGCCCGCTTGCCGCCCAGCTTCACCAGGTCCGCGACCCGGCCGAGCAGGCGGAAGCGCCCCTCCCCCACCGGCTCCAGCGCATCCGACAGGGGAATGAGGCCCAGGCCGGGAATCTCGGCAAAGCCGGGCCGGATGGTGATGCCCTCGTAGGGCAGCCAGTCGTCCTCGGTGGCGCTGCGGCGGCTGGCCATGGAACCGGCTTCCGTCGCACCGTAGATCTCCAGCATCGGCGCGCCCCAGTCCCGCTCCACCGCCTCCGCCATCTCCCGCGACAGCGGCGCGGTGGCGGAGATGACGGCCGAGAGGTCCGGCGGGCGGCGGCCCTCGGCCAGCAGAACGCGCAGGTGCAGCGGCGTGGTGACCAGGATGCGGCGCGGCGGCACCGCTTCCAGCGCGGCCAGCACGTCGCCGGGGAAGAAGCTGGCGCCGGCATGGATGGCGACATGGGCGTGCAGCGGCAGCATCAGCGTGGTCTCGAAGCCGTACATGTGCTGCGGCGGCACCGTCGCGACCAGGCTGGCGGGCGGGCCATCCTGCGCGCGCAACCCGAAGCGCGCGGCGGCGGCAGCGGCACCCAGCACCAGCGAGCCCCAGGGTTTCGGATGCGCGGTCGGCGCACCCGTGGAGCCGGAGGTGAAGGCGATGGCGGCGATGCGGTCGGCCGGGATGGCGGGCGCGCGAACCTCGCCGGAGCCGCATGCGAGGTCCACCAGGACCACCGGCAGCGCGGCCTCGGGCTGCGGCGCATCGGCCAGCAGGTAGGCGCCTTCGGCCTGCGTCGCCGCGCCGGGCCGGGCGCCGAGCAGCGTCGGGTGGCCGCGCCACAGCGCCGCGGCGAAGCCGACCAGGGCGGCGTAGCGGTCGGCGCAGATGTTCACCGCCTGGCCGTTCTCCGGCAGACGCGCGGCGAGCGTGGCCGCCTGCGCCAGGAACCGGCCCACCGTCACCGCCTCGCCGTCGCGATGGCAAATGATCTCCGTCGCGTCGCGGGAGGTCAGCAGGTCAGGCGGCATGGTAGGCCAGCACGGCGCGGCAGGTGCGCCAGGGCGTGGCGCGGCCGAGTTCCGGCAGGCGGCGGCTGCGCAGCGCGTGTTCGCCGAGGAACAGCGCGAGGCAGGCGACGGATTGCCACAGCGACAGCGCGGCGGTGGTCCACCAGCCGAGCATGGCAAGCGCGTGCAGCAGCGCGAAGCCGGCCAGGACCCATCCCCAGAAGGCGGTCAGCGCGCGCGTGTAGCCCTCCCCATGCTGGGGAAGCCCGGCCACGTCGCACCGGGCGTAGCGGGTGATCAGCGGCACCTGGCCCGGGCGCAGTGTCAGGGCGAAGCGCAGCGCCACCGCCAGGTTCACCAGCACGGCGACCAGCGCCGGCCCCTGTTGCCCGGCCCACCAGACCAGCACGCCGCCCGCCAGGATCTCCGCCGCCACGGCCAGCAGCCAGACCGCCGACCCGGACAGCAGCCGCCGCGTGCCGGACGCCATCCGGCTCAGCGGGTCCGGTGCCCGGCGATATGCGCGGCGAGGCTGCGCAGCGAGGCGAAGATGCGGTGGTTGCGCTCATCGTCCGAGCGAAGCTGCACGCCATAGGCCTTGGACACGGCGAGGGCGAGTTCCAGCGCATCGATGGAATCGAGGCCGAGGCCGGCCCCGAACAAAGGCGCCTCCGGTGCGATCTCCTCCGCCGTCGTCTCGAGCGACAGGGCGCTGACGATCAGCCGCGCCAGGTCGGCTTCCAGCGCCAGATCGGGCTCCGCCACGGCCGAACTGCCAACCATGCTCATCCCGATTGCCTCCCCCAGAGAAGATTGAACTCGAATTATGGATCAGTCTTCCAAACGATCAGGAACACAAATCCGCAATTGATGCAGCAGGCTGAGATAGCAGGGGTGCCGACAACCGGACAAGCTGACGTTCAGTCATAGGGCTCCGCACCGGATGCAACTGTGGCAGTGCTTCGGTACAGCGAGACGGAGATGCCGCCGACCAGCGTGGCGTTCCATTCGGACCGCGACAGCGGGCTTTCGGCATTGGCGGCGCCGGCGAAATTCTCCACCCGCCCGCCGGTGGTGAGCGAGATGCGGTCCGTCACCGGCACGCGGTAGGAGAATTGCAGGCGCATCCCGAGAAAGCCGCCCTCGGCTTCGTAGGCCGGGCGGCCCGGCCGCGCCTCGCTCGGCCGGACCCGGTACCAGTCATCCATCACCCCGCCGGTGGCAAACACCGGGCCGAGGCCGATGCGGGCGCGGTCCGCGCCGCCCTCCGTCCGGAGCAGCCCCTGGAACAGCCCCTGGAACAACCCGGTGCGTTCCAGCGAAATCTCGGGTGCGAAGACGAAGCCGCGGTGGCGGATGCGGGAGAAGTCGGTGGTGAAGGCGGCGCGCACCGGCGCCTCCAGCACCAGGCGCGTCAGCCGCGCGGTGTCACGCCAGGCGACCCAGCGCAGCGAGGGCCCGACCTCGCCCATGGGGTCCAGGTCGTCCATCCCGGCGCGGGCACCGCCGGAGGACCGGCTGCCGAGGGCGCCGTTGGCGTTGAAGGTCAGCTCGAAATCGGCGCTGCGGAGCAGCCGGCCGCGCAGGCCGCGCTCGTCGCTCTGCAATATTTCGCCGCGATAGATCAGCCAGGGCAGCGCCAGGGCGCGCGGCTCGGCACGGTCGGAGGCCGGGTAGTCCGGCAGCAGGCCGACGCCGGCGAAGGCGCCGGCCTCCAGCAGCGGGCGGCGGACCTCCTGCGCCGAAACCGGTAGGGTGGCGACCAGACAGGTGACGATCAGCAGGTGTTTCAGGGACATTCGCGCTCCGCCAGCAGCATCACGTTGGGCAGGGGCGTCCAGCCCCAGCAGGGCGCGACACTGACGCGAAAATTACACTCTCGCAACGGACCGGCGATGGCCGCCAGCGGCAGTGGGCGGAAGGCGGAACCGTCCCGGCGCAGGCGGCGGCCGGCTTCCTCCATGGCGCGGCCCAGCCCGGCGCGCCAGCCGCACTCCGGGTCGAAGGCGCGGATGACGATGCGGCGGCGGGCAGCCTCGGCCATGCGGCCGATCAGGCCACGCTGCGCCTCCTCCGGCATTTGCAGCAGCACGTCGAAGATCAGCGCGGTGTCGCAGTCCGGCACGGCGGCGCGGCCGAGATCGGCCACCGCGAAATCCGCCGGCAGTCCGGCGCCGGCGCGGCGGGCATCGGCGATCTTGCCGGGGTCGAGATCCAGGCCGTGCACCGCCTGCGCCAGCCCCGCCTCCAGCAGCGCCAGGCCCACCTGGCCGCGGCCGCAGCCGAGGTCGGCCACCACGCCGAAGCCGCCGGCCTGCCGTGCCAGGCGCAGGATGGCCGGCGTCGCCGGGTCGGTCAGCAGCTTGCCGCGGACGAAGTTGCGGGCGTAGCGGGAGGCGCCGTCGTAGCGCGCCGCCACCTGCCCGGTCAGTGCCAGGAGGCCCGGCTGGTTCATCCCGGACATCACCCGGGGCACCGGGCCGAATAGGCGCGCATCATGCCGAGTTCGGTGGCGCAGCCCACCTGCGCCAGCCCGGCCTCGCCCAGGCGGGCGATGATCTCGGCGGGCGGCACGCAGGCCTCGATCGTGTCCCAGTAGTAGCGCATCAGCGTGGCCGACTCGCGGCCCGACAGGCGGCTCAGCGCCGGCACCACGGCGCCCATGTAGCCACGCAGCAGGGCATGGGCGAGGCGGCCCTCCGGCCGGGCGATCTCCAGCACCAGCACCCGGCCGCCGGGGCGCAGCACGCGGCGGAATTCGCCGAACAGCGCGGACAGGTCCGCCACATGGCGCAGCGCGTAGCCCATGCTGACGAAGTCGAAGCTGGAATCGGCAAAGGGCAGCGCCTCCGCCCGCGCCTGCACCAGGGTCAGGCCGAGCTGCCGGCGGGCCACCGCCAGCATGCCCTCGCTGAGGTCGAGGCCGACCAGGTCCCGCGTGCCGCCGAGGATTGCGGCCGCCTCCCGCGCCACAAGCCCGGTGCCGATGGCGACATCCAGCATCCGTGCGCCGGGGGCGAGGCCGGCCTGGCGCAGGGCGCGGCGGCGGTACCACGGGCCGGAGCCGAGCGCGAAGGCGGCGTTGATGCCATCATAGGATTCGGCGGTGCGGTTGAACAAGTTCCGCACGAAATCGGAACGTTCCGCAGGAGCTTCGTAATAATTCAACAGTGGCGCGTGGGGCGGGACCGGCTTGTTCATCCGGGGTTGCTGGACTGGTTCACCGGCCATCCTGTAAACTTCGGTCCCGACTTCATCACGCGGCGGCATGACAATGACAAAGACGGAGGCCGGCGTCCAACCGGCCCCGGCGCGACCCGAGCCGAGGCCGAAACAGGGCTGGTGGCTCGCCGCCTATTACCGCGTCGCATTCTATGTCTGCGTGCTGGTCTGGCTGCTGAGCTGCCTGGCCTGGAGCCTGCCGGCCTCGCTTCTGGTGCGCATCGTGCCGCGGCGGCCGGGGGAGCGCATCGGGCAGTTCATGATCATGGCCGGGTTCCGCTGGTTCCTGTTCGTCATGCGGGCCACGGGCGTGCTGCGGGTGGACCTCGGCGCCCTGGACGCGCTGCGGCGGGATGGCGGCATCGTGATCGCGCCCAACCACCCGACGATGCTGGACGCGGTGCTCATCATCTCCCGCCTGCCGCGCGTGGTGTGCATCACCAAGGCCTCGCTGTGGGGCAGCTGGACGCTGGGGGGCGGCATCCGCATGGCCGGCTACATGCCGAACGATGCGCCGCTGCCGATGATAAGGCGGGCCGCGGATGCGGTGCGGGGCGGCAGCCAGTTGCTGATCTTCCCGGAAGGCTCGCGCACCGGGCGCCCGCCGGTGGACCGGCTGCACCGCAGCTTCGCGCTGATGGCACGCGCCGCCGGGGCGCCGGTGCAGGCGGTGCTGATCGAGGCGGACAGCCCCTATCTCAGCCGCGGCTGGCCGCTGTTCCGCCGGCCGGTGCTGCCGCTGGTCTACCGGGTCCGGCTCGGCGAGCGCTTCGAGGTGGGGGCCGATGCGGATGCCGGCGTGGCGCGGCTGGAACAGCATTTCCGCCGCGAGCTGCCGCAGGCACCCGCAGCCTGATGCAAGACCCCGATTCCGACCGGCTGGTCCTGATCCCGAGCTACAACACCGGCCCGAAGCTGGTGGAGACGGTGCGGGCGGCGCGCGCCGCCTGGGCGCCGGTCTGGGTGGTGGTGGATGGCAGCACCGATGGCAGCGAGGCGCTGCTGCGCCAGGCGATGGCCGGCGACCCGATGTTGCGAATCCTCTCCCTGCCCGCCAATGGCGGCAAGGGTGCCGCGGTGCTGGCCGGTCTGGTGCAGGCCCACGCCGCCGGCTTCACCCATGCGCTGCTGATGGATGCCGATGGCCAGCATCCCGCCGACAGCATCGGCCGCTTCATGCAGGCCTCGGCGGCGCAGCCGGAGGCGCTGATCCTCGGCCGGCCGGTGTTCGGGCCGGAGGCGCCGCTGCTGCGGGTGCGCGGGCGGCGGATTTCCAACTGGTGGGCCAATGTCGAGACGCTCGGCGCCGGCATCGGCGATTCGCTGTTCGGCTTCCGCGTCTATCCCATCGCGCCGCTGCTGCGGGTGATGCAGGGCCACCGCTGGATGCGGCGCTTCGACTTCGACCCGGAGGCGGCGGTGCGGCTGGCCTGGGCCGGGCTGCCGATCGTGAACCTGCCGGCGGCGGTGCGCTACCTCGCGCCGGATGAGGGCGGCGTCTCGCATTTCAAATACGGCCGCGACAACGTCCTGCTGACGGCGATGCATATCCGGCTGGTGCTCGGGATGCTGGTGCGGCTGCCCTGGCTCATGCGGCGGCGGTGGTCAGGGACAGGGCGCTGAGCCCCGCGGCGCGGATGCGGGCCAGCAGCGGCGGCAGCACGGACAGCACCACCGGCCGGCCCCAGGGGTCGCGCGCCGCGTTGCCGTCATGCAGCAGCAGGATATCCCGGCCGGCCAGGCCGCCCGCCAGGCGGCGCAGCACGCGCTGCGGGTCGCGGATGCGGGTGTCGTAGCCCCGGCGGGTCCAGGCCGCCAGGCGCAGCCCCTGCCCGGCCAGCACCGGGTCCAGCAGCGGGCTGCGCAGGCCCATCGGCGCGCGGAACCAGCGCGGTGCTATGCCGGTGATACCGGCGATGCTGTCCTGCGCCGCCGCAACCTCCCGCCGCAGCGCCCACAACCCGTGCGCGGCGAAATGGCCGGGGTGGGTCTGGGAGTGGTTCTCCACGCTGTGGCCGCGCGCCACGATCTCCCGCAGCAGCGCCGGGTGGCGCGCGGCGCGGGCGCCGATGACGAAGAAGGTGGCGCGGGCGCCGGCGGCCTCCAGCAGGTCCAGCACGCGCGGCGTCACCTCCGGGTCCGGGCCATCGTCGAAGGTGAGCGCGACGGCGTCGCCATGGGATTCGGGCAGGCGCACCAGGTTGGGGCCGAGCAGGGTGCCGCGCGGGTGCATCAGGCCGGCCAGCAGCGCGTGGTTGCAGGCCAGCACGCCCAGCACCTGCGGCCACAGCCCCGGCTGCACCGCCAGCGTCGCCGCGCCCAGCCCGTGCAGCCACAGCGAGGCCCGTGGCAGCGGCGCGGGATGCCAGGCCCGCAGGCTCGCCACGACCGAGGGGTTGGGGGGACGCACGCCGTATCCTCCGGCGGCGCCGATACGCCGCGCACGATCTAAGGCGATCCGGCGCCCCGCGTCGACGCCCTGCGCCGGCCTTGCGGGAGTCCGTGCCTTGCTGGCAACTGGGCCTTGCTGGCAACTGGCACCGGCTTCGGGTGGAGATCGCATGGCGTTCGATGTGCTGCCGGGACTTGGGGCGCCGCTGCGGCGGCTGGAGGATCCGCGCCTGCTGACCGGCGGCGGCCGGTTCACCGCGGGGCTGACGGCGCCGGGAGCCCTGCAGGCGGTGTTCCTGCGATCGCCGCACGCACATGCCCACATCCGGCACGTGGCGACGGCGGCGGCGCTGGCGCTGCCGGGCGTGGTCGCGGTGATCACCGGGTCGGACGTGGCGGGGCTCGGGCACAATCCGGCGGTGACGGAAATCCGCGACGCCGCCGGCCGCCGCCATGTGGAGCCGCGGCGGCTGCCGATTCCGCAGGACCGCGTGCGGCATGTCGGCGAGATCGTCGCGATGGTGCTGGCCGAGACGCTGGCCGCGGCGCGCGACGGCGCGGAGGCGGTCGAGGTCGACTACGAGCCGCTGCAAGCCGTGGTGCGCGGCGACGATGCGCTGGAACCTGGCGCGCCGCTGCTGCACGCCGATGCCCCCGGCAACCTGGTCTGCGACTGGCAGCGCGGCGATGCCCCGGCGGTCGCCGCCGCCTTCGCCGGCGCCGCCCACATCGCCCGGCTGCACCACCGCTCGCCGCGCATCCTGGCCGGCTTCCTGGAAACCCGCGCGGCGCTGGCGCAGTGGGATGCGGCAAGCGGCCGCGTCACGCTGACCACGCCCTCCCAGGGTGTCCACCTGCTGCATCGCATCCTGTGCGACCACATCCTGCACTGGCCGCGGGAGAGGCTGCGGGTGGTGACGCCGGATGTCGGCGGCGGCTTCGGGCCGAAGCTGCCGCCCTATCCCGAACAGGCGCTGGCCTGCTTCGCCGCCGCCCGCCTGCAACGCGACGTGCGCTGGGTGCAGGACCGCACCGAACACCACCTGGCGGACACGCACGCCCGCGACCTGGTGGCGGATGCGGCGCTGGCGCTGGATGCGGCGGGGCGGTTCCTGGCGATCGAGGTGCGGGGCGTGGCGAATTTCGGCGCCTGGGTCTCCACCGTGAATCCCAGCATCCCGACCGGCGGCATGGCGAAGGTGCTGGGCGGGCTCTACGACATTCCCGCCGCGCACATCGCGCTGCGCTGCGCCTTCAGCAACACCGCGCCGGTGGATGCCGTGCGCGGCGCCGGCAAGCCGGAGGCGCTGGTGCTGCTGGAGGGCCTGGTGGATGCGGCGGCGCGGCAGACCGGGCGCGACCCGGTGGACCTGCGGCGGCTGAACCTGCTGCGGTCGGAGGCCTTCCCGTACCGGACGGCGCTCGGCTACCGCTACGACAGCGGCGACTACCCGGCGCTGCTCGATGCGGCGCTGCGGCTTTCCGACGCGGCCGGCTTCGCCGCCCGGCGCGCGGCCAGTGCGGCACAGGGCCTGCGGCGCGGCCGCGGCATCGCCTGCCACCTGCATGGCTCCGGCGGCTGGGGCGACGAGACCTCGCTGGTCGAGGTGCTGCCGGATGGCCGCATCGCCGCGCGCACCGGCACGCAGAGCCAGGGGCAGGGCCACGCCACCGCCTATGCGCAGGTGCTGGCGGCAACGCTGGGCGTCGATCCCGCGCGGATCACCGTGGAGCAGGGCGACAGCGACCGCATCCCGCGCGGCGGCGGCACCGGCGGGTCTTCCTCCACCATCATCTCCGGCACCACGCTGGTGCTGGCGGCGGAGGCCGCGATCGAGCAGGGCCGCGCCGCGGCGGCGGAGCTGCTGGAGGCGGCCTCCGTCGATGTCGCCTGGCGCGATGGCGCCTACGAGGTGGTGGGCACCGACCGGCGGATCGGCCTGGCGGCGGTCGCGGCGCGGCAGGGCGGGCTGGAGGGTCGCGCGGATTTCGCCGACACGGTCGAGACCTGGCCCGCCGGCATCGCGGTGGCGGAGGTCGAGGTGGACCCGGAGACCGGGCTGGTGGTGCTGGACCGCTACGCCGCCGCGGTGGATGCGGGCACCGTGGTGAACCCGGTGCTGCTCGCCGGGCAGTTGCATGGCGGCTGGGCGGCCGGCATCGGCCAGGCGCTGATGGAGCAGGCCGACTACGACGCCGAGGGCCAGCTGCTGAGCGCGACGCTGATGGACTACGCGATGCCGCGGGCGGACGCCGTGCCGGGCTTTGCGCATGGCATGGTGCCGGTGCCCTCGCCCAACAACCGCCTCGGCATCAAGGGTGTGGGCGAACTGCCGACCAACGGCGCACCGGCGGCGCTGGCCAATGCGGTGCTGGATGCATTGGCCGGGGAAGGCGTCACGCAGGTCGCGCTGCCGATGACGCCGGAGCGGGTGTGGCGGGCGCTGAACAGCGGATGACTCAGGCCGAGCGGATCCAGGCGATGAAGACCAGGAAGCTGGCGACGCCGACGATGGCGTGCAGCGCCAGGACCAGCTTCGCGCCGCGCCGGGCATAGCGGAAGGCGCTCCACCCCGCGGCGGCGGCGAGGCCCACCAGCAGCAGCGGCAGGGCGCGCGGCGGGCCGGTTTCGGCGGCGGGCGCGGTGATGGTCAGCAGCAGCACCAGCCCGGTCGCCGCGAGGGCCAGGACCAGGTGTGCGCGCACCACCAGCGGCTTGCGGATGCGCTGCAGCCACAGCAGCCCGGCCGCGATGCCGAGGGCGAGCGTGGCGAGCAGGGCCAGGAGGGCGGCCAGGTTCATGGGCAACTCCGTGCCGGGGGTGGCGGCGGATCGGAGCCTCCAGCCTCCGCCGCGTCAAGCGGCGCGGCGCCTCAGCCGGTGATGAGCAGGCCCAGGCCGATCATGGCCAGCAGCAGCATGATCCCGGCCCGCAGCGCCGTCATCAGGTCGGCGCGTTTCGACGTGGCCTCGCCATCCTCGCTGTCCCAGCCGGAGGACACCACGGGATAGTCCGGTCGCGCCGGCCGGCTTGGCGCCACCGGCTGGGAAGGTTGCGGGACGGGCTCCGGCGGTGGGCTGGAGGCGAGGTCGGCGGGAGGCCGCAGCCCGAGCAGGCTGCGCGGCTCATCGGGGGTTCGGGCTTCGGTCATCATGCCGGCAAGTATCGTCCTGCCGCACCCATTCATCCACCACCCGCAAGTCGTATGCAGTTCGGAATGTAACATATGCACAAGGGAGCCGGCAGGTCGTTCACAACGTCCGGTAATCCGGTCCGCCGGCGCTGCGCGCCTGCGGCAGGTGACGAGACGCGTGAGACAGCGGGGCGCGCAGGGGGCGTCCGCCGATGCAACCCTCGGGTCCTTCAGGAAGCGGCCTTCAGCGGAGCGGGCGGGCCGGAACTCCGCCAAGGCGCGCACCGGGCGGAACCGCCGCCGAAACGGCCGCGCCAGGCGCCACCAGCGCATCCTCCCCGATCGCGACCCCGGGCCGCACCACCGCGCCGGCTGCCACCAGCACCCGCGCCCCCAGCGACACGCGGCCGCAGAGCACCGCGCCGGGGCCGAGATGGGCGGCCTCGCCGAGGGTGCATTCATGCTCGACGATCGCGCCCGTATTGACCAGCGCCAGCCGGCCGAGCGCCGCCTCCGGCCCCACCACCGCGCGTGCCATCACCTGCGCGCCGGCGGCGATGCGGGCGCTGGGGGAGATTAGGGAAGCGGGGTGCAGCAGCGGCGGCAGGGTGAAGCCGGCGGCCTCGCACAGCGCGCCGAGGCGCTGCCGGGCGGCGTTGTCGCCGATGGCGATCACGGCCTCGGCCAGGCCCTGGGCGCGCAGCGCGGCGAGCTGGCCGGTGCCGCCGAGCCAGGCGCAGCCGAGCACCGGGCCGGGATCGCCCCCGTCATCCAGCAGCCCCGCCACCGTGGCGCCCGTGGCGCGGATCGCCTCGATCACCGGGCGGGCGTGGCCGCCGGCCCCGAGAACCAGGATCGCCACGGGGCCATCAGGCCCCGGGGGCGACCACCATGCAGGCACCGCGGCGCATGCGCTGGCAGGCCTGTTCCGCCGCGTCCCGGTCCGCGAGGCCGGTGACGCGGGCACGGTACAGGATGTTGCGGCCCTGCGAGGCCGGCTGCACCTGGGCGCTGGTGCCGGCGGTGCGGAGCGTGCTGCGCGCCTCCCCGGCCGCGGCACGGGCGAGGTTTGCCGAGGCGAAGGCGCCGACCTGGATGCCCCAGTTGCCGGCGGCCCGGGCGGGTGCGGCGGCCTGCCGCGTCGCCGCGGGCAGGGTGCTGGCCTGGGCCTGGCCGATGATGGAAAAACCACGCGGCGAAGGCTGCGCGAAGCCCGGCGGCATCACCGGCACGAAGGGCTGCGCCGCGGCGGTGCGGGAAGCGGGCGGGGCGGCAGGCGCCGGCTCGGCCCGGGCCGGTGCAACCCGGGTTGATGCATAGCGGGCGAATTCAGCCGGCGGCGCTGGCAGCGATTCGACCTGGAAGCCGGCGCCGGGGGTGCCCGGGTCTCCGGGGCTGGTGATCGGCGCCATGGCCAGCTGGGTCGTTGCCGGCGGCGCGTATTGAGTCGCCGCTGGCGGCGCGTATTGAGTCGCCGCAGGCGGCACATAGGCACCACCCTGCGGCAGGTCGCCGGGGCTGGTGATCGGCTCCATCCGGGTCTGGAAATCGCCGAGGCTGGCGACCGGTGCCATGGCAATCACGGTGCCCTGCTGGCGGGCGGGCGCCGCGGCGGAGGCCTGCGAGACGAAGCCGCCGCCGGCGGAAGCCAGCTGCGTCGGCGCCGAATAGGAATAGGCTTGGCTGCTGCCGTCCGGAATCGGCTCCATCCGCACCACCGGGCCGGGCGGCAGGCTGGCGACCTGCACGCCGGGATCGACCGCGTTGCGCTGTTCGCGCAGCGCCAGCATGGTCGCGGTATCGCCGCGGCGCGGGCCGGCCGGGATGCTCAGCGGGATCTCGGCGGCGGCATAGACCTCCGGCGCCGCGCGGCGGTTCGGGCTGGTGCCCTGGATGCGCGGGCCGATACGGGCGACGTAGTTGCGGGTTTCGGCCGGCAGGCCGCGACTCGACCAGAGGTAGTCCTCCAGCCGCCGCGGGCCGGCATTGTAGGCGGCGAGGAAGGCCGGGTTGCCGTACAGCTCGTACATCTCGCGCAGGTAGGCGGTGCCGGCCATCAGGCTGTCCCAGGGGTGGTAGGGGTCCGGGCCGAGGCCGTATTTCGACTGCAATTCGCGGTAGGTGCCGGGCATCACCTGCATCAGCCCCATGGCGCCGACGCGGGAGGTGGCGCTGACGCGGCCGCCGGATTCCTGGCGCATCACCTCCCGGATCCAGCGCTCCGGGATATCGAATCGCTGCGAGGCCTGGGTGATGTAGGGGCCCCAGGGGTCGTGCGACGGGCCGGGCGCGTCGTAGGTGGAGGGGCGTGCGTAGTCGCCGGAGGAGATCCGCGCCGCATGCGTCGTGGGACGCTGCGGGGTCTGGCCGCAGGCGGCGAGCGCGCCGAGCAGCAGGCAGGCCAGGACCGGACGCCTCCAGGATGGGTCCCGAGGCCGGGCCGTGCCCGCAGCGCTGGACCTGGTCATGAGAGGATGCTCCGTCGGTTGCGGGTGACGATCCCGAGGCCTGCCCCCCCGGCCCGTGCCTCGCCCCCATGCGATGCACCGGCCCAGGCCAACCCCGACTTCCGTCCCGTCGTTCAAGTCTTGCGCCAAGTCTGACCTGCAAACGCCTAACCTAAAGCGTGGGTCGGAGGCAAGGACGAGATCATGGCAGTCGCTGCCGTGATCGTGCCTTGGTGGTGGATTAACCTTAGCTCCGGTCCTATCTGCATCGCCACGCTCCAACAGAATCGCCGCGAAGCCGGCCGCCGAGGATAATCCGATGATCCGCCTCACCAACCGCCTGATCCCCGCCGTGGCGGCGCTGGCCCTGGTGGCCGCGCTGCCCGGCTGCGCGCCGCGTGCCACCGGCAGCACGGTGGGCGCCCGCACCCTGGGCAGTGCCGCCTACGTGTCCTACGGCACCATCGTCGGCACCCGGCCGGTGCAGGTGGCCGGCAGCGGTGGCGGCATCGGCACGGCCGCCGGCGCGGTGGCCGGCGGGCTGGCCGGCAGCTTCATCGGTGGCGACGTGCGGTCAAACCTGCTGGCCGGGCTCGGCGGAGCGCTGATCGGCGGCCTGGCCGGCACGGCGGTGGAAGGCGGGCTGAGCCAGGGCAATGCCATTGAATTCATCGTGCGCGAGGATGGCGGCGGCGACATCGCCGTGGTGCAGACGAATGAGTCGGCCCTGCAGGCGGGCGACCGCGTGGTGATCACGCGCGGCGACCGGGTGCGGCTGTCGCGCGCCGCGGGTGGCCCGCCCGCCGCGACACCCTACGGCGCGCCGCCCCAGGCCTACGCCCCGCCCCAAGCCTACGCCCCGCCCCAGGGTTACGCCCCGCCCCGGGACTACGCCCCGCAGGGCTACGCGCCCTCCGCAGGCTTCGACTCGGCTCCGGTCCGCTATCGGGGCGAGCCGAAGTAGCCGCCGCCCACTGGCTCGCCCGATCCGGTCGGGCTATGAGGCGCCGATGCTCGACCGTACCGCAGCGCCGACACCGGCCTACCATGTCGATGCCTCCAATCCGCAGCGGGTCCGCCGGGCGATCGAGGATGTACGGCTGGGGCTCAGCCGCTGGCGCCTGGCCTCCACCCTGGCCTGGCTCGACATCCGCAACCGCTATCGCGGCTCCGTGCTCGGCCCGTTCTGGCTGACGCTCAGCACCGGCGCGATGCTGCTCGGGCTCGGCCTGCTGTACTCCACGCTGTTCCAGATGCCGCTGCGGGAATACCTGCCGCACTTGGCGGTCAGCCTGGTGATCTGGAACGCCATCTCCCAGATGGTGAACGAGGCCACCGCCAGCCTGACGGCGTCGGAGGGCATCATCCGGCAGATGCCGCTGCCCTACACCGTGCATTCGCTGCGCTGCGTGCTGCGCAACGGCATCGTCGCGGCGCACAACTTCCCGCTGATCCTGCTGGTGTTCCTGCTGTGCGGCCACATGCCGGGACCGGAGGCGCTGCTGGCCATCCCGGGCTTCGTGCTGATCGCGATCAATGCGGTGGCGGCGGCGCTGTTCCTCGGCATGCTGTGCGCGCGCTTCCGCGACATCGGGCCGATCATCGGCAGCGTGATGCAGCTGGCCTTCTTCCTGACGCCGATCCTGTGGAAGCCCAGGCTGCTCGGTGAATGGGAGGCCTGGATGCCGCTGAACCCGTTCTTCGCCATCCTCGAGACGGTGCGCGGCCCGCTGGTCGAAGGTGGCGGCCCGCCGCTCGCCTGGCTGGCGGCGGTCATCTACACGGCGCTGATGGTAATGGTGGCGGCCGCCTTCTTCGTGCGCTTCCGCGGCCGCGTGGCCTTCTGGGTCTAGGGGGGCGGTGCCGTGGCGCTGATCGAAGCAAAGGGGCTCTGCCTCGACTTTCCCTACTACCACCTGGGCGCGCGGTCGCTTAAGAAGCGGCTGCTGGGCAATGCCCGCCTGCACACGGACCCGTCCAACCGCATCGTCGTCACCGCGCTGCGCAACCTGTCCTTCCGCATCGGCGTCGGCGAGCGCGTGGCCCTGGTCGGCCCGAACGGCGCCGGCAAGACCACGCTGCTGCGGACGCTCGCCGGCGTATACGAGCCGGTGGCCGGCAGCCTGACGGTGCAGGGCCAGGTCGGCGCGCTGATCGACGTGGCCGCGGGCATCGACGGCGAGGCGACGGGGCGGGAGAACGTCATGCTGCGCGGCCTGTACCGCGGCCTGTCGGAATCCGAATGTGCCCGCCTGATCGAGGAGGTGGCGGAGTTCGCCGGCCTCGGCGAATTCTTCGACGTGCCGATCCGCACCTATTCCGCCGGCATGGGCATCCGCCTGTCCTTCGCCATGGCGACCGCGATGCAGCCGCAGGTGTTGCTGATGGATGAATGGTTCCTGGCCGGCGACGCCGCCTTCATGCAGAAGGCGGAGGAACGGCTGGCGCAGCTGGTGGGCGGAGCGGACATCCTGGTGGTCGCCACGCACGACTTCAGCGTGGTGCGGCGCTGGTGCAACCGCGCGATCCGGCTGGAGGGCGGCGTCATCCTGGCCGATGGGCCGGTCGAGGAGGTACTGGAGGGGCTGGAAGCCGCGGCCTGATACCAGACCCATTGATCGGAACCTGCGGCCGAACGGCCGCCGCCGCAACTGCGGCGAGCCAAGCGCAGCGCCGGCACTTGAGGGCGGGCCGGCCACGATCTGCGGGATTTGGCCTGAGGCCTACACCAGGGGCGCGATGAACGCGTCCAGGTCACCGCCCGGGAACAGATGCCCGGCGATGCCGGCGGCGGCGGCGGCCTGCAGGTCCGTCTCGCGGTCGCCGACCAGGAAGGACCGCGCCGGGTCCACCGGCCAGGCCGCCATCAGGTCCAGCAGCATGCCGGGCCTTGGCTTGCGCCTTCGGCAGTCGCGGCGGAAGGCCGGCAGCGGCGCCTCCGGGTGGTGCGGGCAATGTTCGAAGGCGTCGATCCGGGCGCCTTCGCGGGCCAGGACGCCCTGCATCCAGCCATGCAGCACATGGACCTGCGACTCGGGATAGAACCCGCGCGCCACGCCGGACTGGTTGGTGACGACGAAGACCAGCATTCCCGCCGCATTCAGCCGCCGCACCGCCCGGGCCGCGCCGGGGATCCAGCGCACCCGGGCCGGGTCGTGCGGGAAGCCGGTATCCTCGATCAGCACGCCGTCCCGATCGAGGAAGGCGGCGGGGCGGGCTTCAGGCATCCGCCATGCGCGCTTCCACCGCCGCGCAGAAGCAGTGGTACAGCGCCAGGTGGACCTGCTGGATCGCCGGCGTGCAGCGCGACGGCACCGCGAACAGGTGGTCGCTGAGCGCCGCCAGCCTGCCGCCACCCTCCCCGGTCAGGGCGATGGTCACCATGCCGAGCCGCCGCGCCGCCTCGAAGGCCCGCACCACGTTCGGCGAATTGCCGGAGGTGGACAGGCCGACCAGCACGCCGCCCGTCTCGCCATAGGCCTCGACCTGGCGGGCGAAGATCGTCTCGTAGCTGTAGTCGTTGGCCCAGGCGGTCAGCACGGCCGGGTTGGCGGACAGGCTGATGGCGCGCAGCGCGCGACGTTCGCGCAGGAAGCGGCCGACCAGTTCGCCCACGATATGGTCCGCATCGGCGGCGGACCCGCCATTGCCGCAGGCGAGCAGGGTGCGGCCGGCGGCCAGGGACGCGACGGTGGCCTCCACCGCCGCATCCATCACCGCATCCAGCCGGCGTGCGCGGGTGGCGGCGAGAACCGTCTCGGCGTCAGCCAGCCAGGCATCGAGGGTGGTCATCGGCGGGCACCTTTCGGACCGGTGGGGCGGGCGCAGTTACCCTGCGGGCGCGGCAGGGTCGAGCGCATCACCCGGGTTAACGGCGGTTTCACCCCCCTTCCTGCATCATCGGGGCGCCCCGCCCAGGGCCATGGAGCCACGCTTGACCCTCATCCTGCCTTCGGCCGCCGCCGCGGAGGTGACCGACAGCATCTTCACCTGGACCTTCACCGCCAACAGCGGCGACATCTGGGGCGGCACGCTGGTGGAGGATACCGGCCGCTACGTCATCGGCTCCATCCTGGCCACCGCGCATGGCCGCTACACCATCACCGGGGCGGTGGCGCAGGGCGTGGACCTCGGCGGGGCGGGGTTCGCGGAAGGCTGGATCTCGGTCGGCTGGTACCGCGACAGCACCGGCGCCTGGATGCTGACCGAACTGGGAGAGGCCACGGCCGCCGGCAGCGCGGGGCTGGGGTCGGAGCGCGACGCCGCCTGGACCGGCACGGGCTGGGACAGCTTCGGCCAGGGCGGCGCCGACCAGGCCGACCCGGGCGACCTGGCGGACAGCCTGTTCACCTGGACCTTCACCGCCACCAGCGGCGACGTGATGTACGGCACGCTGCTGGCCGACACCGCGGACTGGGACATCGGCGACACGCTGGCCACCGCGCATGGCAGCTACCGCATCACCGGGGAGACCCCCTATGGCCGCGACCTGGCCGAGGCCGGGGCGGAAGGCACCGTCCACACCACCCGCTACAGCGATGCCCAGTCGCGCATCGATTTTCCGTTGGAGAGCGGCGGCGCCGGGCCCACCGGGCATGGCGGCCTGGGCAGCGAGCTGGACCGCGCCTGGACCGGCAGCGCCTGGGTGCAGGTGGGCCAGGGCGGCGCCTTGCAGGCGGACCGGCTGCCGGATCGCATCTTCAACTGGACCTTCCAGGCCACCAACGGCGATACCTATTCCGGCCGGCTGGTCGGCCATTCCACCGCCTGGGCGCCCGGCGACACGCTGGCCACCGCGCATGGCGCCTACACCATCACCACCGCGGCCGCGCTTGGCGGGCAGGTCATCGCGGATGGCACGGTGTGGACCACCACCGGCTATTTCGACGCCAGCGCCAACCAGCTTCTGCCGAGCTACTCCGCCACCGTCCTCGGCGGCGCGCCGAGCGGCCGTGCGGGGCTGGGCTCGGAATACGACCAGGCCTGGGACGGCGACGAATGGGATGATTTCGGGCGCGGCGGCCTGCACCTCGCCTCGGTCGAGCGCATCACGGCCTTCCAGTGGCGCTTCGAATCCAACACGGGGGACCGCTATCTCGGCTGGGTCATCGAGGATTTCGACAACCTCACCGTGGGTTCCATCCAGCCGACCGGCACCGGCCGCTACGTCATCGAGGCCGCCTTCGGCTGGACCGGCAGCCTGGGGCACGGGACGGTCTTCACCACGGCCTATTTCGACGCCTCCGCCGAGACCTGGATGCCGACCTACAGCTGGCACGCGCTGGGCGGGCAGCCCAGCGGCACCGGTGGGCTGGGGTCGGAGCTGGACCGGGCCTGGGATGGCGACCAGTGGCTGGATTTCGGACAGGGCGGCGCCAGCCTGGCCAGCGTCGACCGCAACAGCGTGTTCGGCTGGCAATTCACCGCCGGCAACGGCGACAGCTACCAGGGCTGGCTGGTTGCCGGCGTCGATGGCTACGATCCGGGCGATGTGGTGACCACCGCGCATGGCCGCTACACCATATCCGAGGAACAGGCCTGGAGCGGCGCGCAGCCGGCGGGGACGATCTGGACCACCGCCTATTTCGACTCTGCCGCAGGCCGGACCCTGCCAACCTATTTCTGGGGCGCGCAGGTCGGCACGCCGAGCGGCACCAACGGGTTCGGCAGTGAATACGACTATGCCTGGGACGGCAGCGCCTGGCTGGATTTCGGGCTCGGCGGGTCGAACCTGGCGCGCGCCGGGGCGGCGGAGGCGTTTCTGGGCTGACCACCGCTTCAGTCGTACCAGCCGACATCCAGCGTCGCGACTTCCCCGAACGGCACCCGGCGCTGGGCGGCCATGCGGATGATGGGCCAGGTGGTCCAGGGCATCGCCAGCAGCGGCCAGGGGTCGCGCGCCTGCCAGCAGACGTCGCGCGTGGTCAGCAGGGTGCGGGCATTGGCCCGGAAGGCGCCGCGGTCGCGGAACAGCGAAAGCTGCGTCTCGGTCAGGCAGGACCAGAATTGCTGCAGGCGGGTCTCCGGCCGGTGGCGCGGCGGCGGGGCGCCCTCGGGGTCCAGGATGGCGCGGGCGAGGTCGGCGGGTTCGAAGAAATGCAGGCCGCTGGTGGTGCGTGGGTTGCACTCCAGCCCCCAGGGGCGGCCCTCGGCATCGACGATGATGTCGAAGGCGAGGAAGCCGGACCAGTTGGCGGCCGCGGTGAAGCGGCGCACCCAATCCTCGATCGCGGCCTGCGCCACGCGTTCGAACGCCACGGCGACGGAGCCCGACATCAGCGTGCCGCGATAGACGGTGGTGGCGAGTACGCGGCCCTGATGCGCCAGGGTGCAGGTGCTGAACTCGGCGCCCTCGACGAAGCGCTGCACCAGGGACGGTGCGGCCGGATCGGCTTCGGGCAGCGGGTCACCGGCCCGAAGGCGCTGCACGCCGCGGCCGGAACAGCCATGCACCGGCTTGACCACGACGCGGCCGCCGGCGGCCATCGCGGCGGCGCGCGGGTCGCCGAGTCGAAAGCTTTCCGGCACGCCCAGGCCATGCGCGGCGGCAAACTCGCAAAAACCGCCCTTGTGGTGCAGCCGCAGCAGGATGTCGGGCGGCATGGTCAGCACGCGCACGCCGGGCGGCAGCAGCGGCGGCAGATGCGCCACATGCATCGTCTCCTCCGACACCGGCAGCACGAGTTCCACACCTTCGGTGCGCACCACCTCCGCCAGCGCGTGCAGGTAGGCGGCCTTGCCCTCGGCCGGCGCCGGCACGCGGATGGATTTCGCGACGCTGCGGGAGGAGCCGCAGAGGTGGCGGGCGAAGGGTTCCGCCACGACGACGCGCCAGCCGATGGCGGCGAAGCCGCGCGCCAGCTCCAGCGCCTTCGGCAGGCGCCCCAGCGTGAGCAGCACCGTCCGCATCAGCCGCCCGCCCCGAAAGCCCTCTCCCCCCAAGGGGGGGAGAGGGTTGGGTGAGGGGGGCCGCGACGTCCCAAGGCGTTCGAAGGGCGGGTGTTGCGGCGTTCCGACAACACGCGTCCGGCTCGGAAGCCCCCCTCACCCAAACCCTCTCCCCCCGTTGGGGGGAGAGGGCTTCCCGTCGGCCGTCGGCGGATCATCAGCACGACTGCACCGTGACGAAGACCTGCCGCGCCGGCCGCGTCGTCAGCCGCGCCGCCGGGCGCACCGCATCCGCATCCAGCACGGAAAAGTCGAAGCGGCGGAACAGGCGGGCGATCAGCAGCGTGGCCTCCACCGTGGCGAAGGCGGCGCCGGCGCAGATGCGCGGGCCGACGCCGAAGGGGATGTAGGCGCCAGGCGTCATCTCCGCCTCGCGCTCGAAGCGGTCCGGGTCGAAGCGGTTGGGGTGCTGCCAGTAGCGGCGGTGGCGGTGCAGCAGCCAGGGCGCCACCATCACCAGCGCGCCGCGCCTGATGCGATAGTCGCCGAGCGCCGTCGCCTCGTTCGCCACGCGCGGCAGGAAGGTGATGGGCGGGTACAGGCGCAGCGTCTCGCGGAACAGGTTGCGGGTGAAGACCAGGCGCTTGGTGTGTTCGAAGGTGATGGGGCCGTCGCCGCAGACCGCCTGCACCTCGGCCCGCAGCCGGCGCACATGTTCGGGGCGCGAGGCCAGCAGGAAGAACACCCAGGTCAGCGCGCTGGCGCTGGTCTCGTGGCCGGCCAGGAACAGCACGCCGAGCTGGTCGATCAGTTCCTCCCGCGTGAAGGCCTTTCCCTCCGCATCGCGGGCGGCGACGACGGCGCTGGCGATGTCGTCGAAGCTCTGGCCGGCATCGAGGTGGCTGTCGAGCAGCTCGCCCATGCTGCGGCGGATCAGCGCGCAACTGTCGAGCACCGCCCGCGTCTGCGGGATGCGGGTCCAGGCGCGGTCCATGATCAGGCGGCGGATCTCCACCTGGGCGACGCTGCGCTCGAAGAAGGTGAAGGCGTCGAACACCTCATGCGCCACGCGCGATTCAAGGCCGGTGGAGAAGACGGACCGGCAGATGATGTCGGCCGTCAGGTGGCTCATCGCGAGATCCAGCGAGAAGGGCTGGCCGGTGGCGGCGGCCTCCCCGAGCGTGTCCTCCGCCGCCGCGATGCCGGCTTCCATGCTGGGGAAGGCGCGGTTGACGCGCATCAGGGTCAGCGCCGGGTCCATCATCCGGCGCTGCCGCGCCCAGGTGGCGCCGGAACTGACGAAGATGCTGTCGCCGATCAGCGGCTCCAGCGCATTCACCATCAGGTCGGATTTCGGGAAGATGCCCTCCGCATCCACCAGCACCTGGCGGACCAGCCTCGGCTCGTTCACCACCACGATGGACCGGCGCGAATAGCCCAGCGGGCCGATCGGCATGTGGTAGGCCTCGGCCGGCAACAGGCCGAGCAGGTCGCCCTCCCCTTGCAGAAGCGCGCGGAACAGGGCCACCACCGGGGACCGCGGGTGCGGGTGCGGCGGCACGAATTCGCTCATCTGACCCAAGCCCGCGCCTTCCCGACCACGTCCATCGCCTGCCTCCAAAGCGGCGCTTTACACACGGAAGTGTCAAGTGCCATTGTCACTTTGCGTCAAGTCGCATGGACAGGAAAGGGAGGGAGGCAGGATCGTGCTGGCGGTGTTCCACGCCCTGATCGTCGCCCACATCCTGACCGGGACGACCGGCGCCATCGCCTTCTGGGTGCCGGTGATCGGCCGCAAGGGTGGCGTGAACCATGCCCGCTGGGGCCGCATCTTCGCCTACGCCATGCTGGCCACCGGCTGTTTCGCGGTGGCGATGAGCCTGCTGACGCTGGCCGACCCGATCGGCACGCACCCGCACCTGGAAGGCCAGTTCGATGCCGCCTTCCTGCGCGGCATGTTCGGCTGGATGATGCTGCACACCGGCATCCTGACCATCAACCTCGCCTGGTATGGCTGGCTCTGCATCACCAACAAGGGCCGGCACGCGGCGAACCGCACCTGGCTGAACCTCGGGCTGCAATACCTGGTGATGGCGGCGGCGCTGGCCTGCGCGGTACAGGGCTGGATCATCGGACAGCCGCTGATGATCGGCATCGCTGTCGTCGGCATCGCCACCGGGCTGACCAACCTGTGGTTCCTGCACAAGCCGCGCGTCGAGCGGCAGGACTGGCTGAAGGAGCATATCAAGGCCTTGGTCGGCGCCGGAATCTCCGTCTACACCGCCTTCATGGCCTTCGGCTCCGTCCGCATCTTCCCGGAAATGGCGCTGCATCCGGGCATGTGGTCGATCCCGCTGATCGTCGGCCTCGCCCTCATCATCTGGCACCGGCTGGCGGTGGAACGCCAGGCGCGGCACCGGCGGCAGCGGCTGGGGGCCGTCGCCTGAAACCGCTGCATGTCGTCGTGGTCGGCGCCGGGATGGGTGGGCTGGCCGCGGCGGCGGACCTCGCCCGGCGCGGCGCCCGCGTCACCGTGCTGGAACGCGCCGCGACGCCCGGCGGCAAGATGCGCCATGTGCAGGCCGGCGGCGCGGCCATCGATGGCGGCCCCACCGTCTTCACCATGCGCTCGATCTTTGCCGGCCTGTTCGAGGATGCGGGGCGGCGGCTGGAGGATTTTCTTCAGTTGCACCAGGCCGACATCCTGGCGCGGCATGCGTGGCGGGCCGGCGGGCGCCTGGACCTGTTCGCGGATGTGGGGCGCTCGGCGGACGCCATCGGTGATTTTGCGGGCGCCCGCGACGCGCAGGGCTATCGCGACTTCACCGCCCGCAGCGCCGACATCTTCCGCACATTGGAGAAAAGCTTCATCGCGGCGCAGCGGCCCTCCCCGCTCGACCTGGTGCGCCGTGTCGGGCGGCTGGATGCGCTGTGGCGGACCATGCCCTGGGCGACGATGTGGCAGGCGCTGGGCGGGCATTTCTCCGACCCCAGGCTGCGCCAGTTGTTCGGCCGCTACGCCACCTATTGCGGCTGTTCCCCCTTCCTGGCGCCGGCCACGCTGATGCTGGTGGCGCATGTCGAGCAGGACGGCGTCTGGCTGGTGCAGGGCGGCATGCGCCGGGTGGCCGACGCCATCCGCGACCTTGCCGAAAGCCAGGGCGCCCGCTTCCGCTTCGGCGCGGAGGTGCTGGACATCCTGGTGGAGCGCGGCCGCGCCGCCGGCGTGCGGCTGGCGGATGGGGAGGTGGTCGCCGCCGATGCGGTGGTGTTCAACGGCGACGTGGCGGCGCTCGGCCAGGGGCTGCTCGGCGGCGCCGCGCGCCGTGCGGCGCGGGACACGCCGCGCGCCGCACGGTCGCTGTCCGCCGTCACCTGGTGCGTGAACGCGCCGACGCGCGGCTTTCCGCTGACCCACCACAACGTCTTCTTCGCCGAGGACTACGCCGAGGAATTCGCCGCCATCTTCCGCCGCCGCGGCATCACCGCCGCGCCCACCGTCTACATCTGCGCCCAGGGTCGCGGGCATGGGGCGGTGGCGGAGGGGGCGCCGGAACGCCTGCTGCTGCTGGTCAACGCGCCCGCCGATGGCGACCTGGGCGAGATGCCGGAGGCCGCGCTGCACGACCTGCAGGCCCGCAGCCTGGCCCTGCTGCGCGATTGCGGGCTGGAGGTGGCGGCGGATGCGTCCAACACCACCACGACCACGCCCGCCGGCTTCCACGCGCTGTTCCCGGGCAGCGGCGGCGCGCTGTACGGCCGCGCCAGCCACGGCGCCACCGGCACCTTCGCCCGCCCCGGCGCGGCATCCCGCCTGCCCGGCCTGTATTTGGCAGGTGGGTCCGTGCATCCGGGCCCCGGCATCCCGATGGCGGCGATGTCAGGCCGGCTGGCGGCGGCGCGGCTGCTGGAGGATGCGGCGGTCAGCTTCGGCTGAACCCCCGGCGCGACCGGTTCAGCGGGAACGCGCCGCCACCACCGTGCTGCCATGCGGCACCACCTGGTCGAGGATCTTGGCCGAGGACACCACGCCCGGCACGCCGGCGCCCGGATGCGTGCCGGCGCCGACCATGAACAGGCCCGGCAGGTCCTCGCTGACATTGTGCGGGCGGAACCAGGCGGACTGGAACAGCTGCGGCTCCAGCGAGAAGGCGGCGCCCTGCACCGACAGCAGGCGGTCCCTGAAATCCAGCGGCGTCAGGACGCGGGAGGTGACCAGGCTGGCGCCGAGACCCGGCAGCACCGTGTCCTCCAGCCGCTGCTGGATGGCGGCGCGGTAGGGTTCCGCCTGCACCGCCCAATCCGTGCCGCTGCCGAGATGCGGCACCGGCGACAGCACGTAGAAACTGTCGCAGCCCGGCGGCGCCAGCGACGGATCGGTGGCGGTGGGCCGGTGCAGGTACAGGGAAAAATCCTTGGACAGGATCTTCCGCTTGAAAATGTCGGTCAGCAATTCGTTGTAGCGCGGGCCGAGCACCATGGTGTGGTGATAGACATCCTCGAAGCGCCGGTTGGTGCCGAAATACCAGACGAAGAGGCTCATCGAGTAGTTCGCCCGCGCGACCTTCGCATCGGTCCAGCGGCGGCGCTTGTGCTCCGACAGCAGCTTCGTATAGGTCCAGCCGACATCGGCGTTGGAGACGACGATGTCGGCCTCCAGCGACTCGCCGCCCTTGAGGCGGAGGCCGGATGCGCGGCCGTCCCGCACCGTGATCTGCTCGACCTCCGTGTCCAGCCGCAGCGTGCCGCCGAACTGCCGGATCAGCCCGACCAGGCCGTCCACCACGGCGCCCATGCCGCCCATGGCGTAGTGCACGCCGTGGATGCGTTCCAGATGCGCGATCAGGCAATAATAGGCGGTGGTGTTCAGCGGATTGCCGCCGATCAGCAGCGGATGGAAGCTGAAGGCGATGCGCAGCTTCTCGTTGGTGAAATAGTCGCCGACCTTGCCGAAGACCGTGCGGTAGCCCTGCAGGCGCAGCATGTCCGGCACGGCGCGCAGCAGCGTCGACAGCTTGTGGAAGGGCTGGTCGGCCAGCTTGGCGAAGGCGACCTCGAAGATCTTCTCGCTGTCGCCGATGAAGCGCTCGAAGCCCGCGAGATCCTCCGGCGCGATGCGGGCGATCTCGGCGCGGGTGGCGTCGAGGTCGGCGCTGCAGTTCATCACCGTGCCGTCGTCGAACCGGATCTGGTAGAACGGGTTCATGCTGCGCAGGTCGATGTCGTCCGCCATGCGGCGCCCGGCGAGCGTCCACAATTCCTCGAGCAGGTAGGGCGCGGTGATGATGGTGGGGCCGGCGTCGAAGGTGAAGCCATCCTGCCGGTAGACATAGGCGCGGCCGCCCGGCGCATCCAGCTTCTCCACGATCGTCACGCGCCAGCCGCGCGCGCCGAGCCGGATGGCGGCGGCAAGGCCGCCGAAGCCGGCGCCGATCACCACCGCATGCGGGCGCGTATCCTGGTGCAGGTCGATGCCATCCATCACGGGGCGTCCTTCTTGACGTTGATCACGTGAGGCCGCGTGTCGCGAGTGCAAGGACGACGTAGCGTCCGGTCTTGGCGATCGCGACCAGAAGCAGGAAGCGCCCGAACGGCTCCCGCATCACGCCCGCCGCCAGCGTCAGCGGGTCGCCGATGACAGGGGCCCAGGACAGCAGCAGGGACCAGTGGCCCCAGCGGCGGTACCAGCCGGTGGCGCGGTCCAGCGCCGCCGGCTTCACCGGAAACCAGCGCCGGTCGCGCCAGCGCACCAGTTCGCGGCCGAGCCACCAGTTGATGACGGAGCCCAGCGTATTGCCGAGGCTGGCCACCGCCACCAGCAGCCAGGCCGGCTGTTCGCCCAGCAGCAGCAGGCCCACCAGCACCGGCTCCGACTGCATGGGCAGCAGGCTGGCCGCGCCGAGCGCCACCAGGAACAGGCCGCCAAGTTCCGCAAGTGCCGACACGAGAACTCCTCATGCGGCCGGACGGCCGGTCCTGCGCGAAGGCAGGGCCGGCCGTCCGGGTCTCGTTGCGCGGGCTGTGGCCCGCGAGGTTCATTGCGGTGCGGCGGAGGCCGCGCGCAGCGGCTCCTGCGATACCGTGTTCAACTCCGGATAGTCCTGCAGCATCGGCGCACCGTAGAAGGGCCGGTTGGCACCCTGGTGGCAGGTGGCGCAGTTGATCTTCAACGCATCGCCCGCCGGACCCAGGCGCGGCATGTGCGGGCCCTCGGCCGGCCCACGCGGATTGGCGACCCAGAGCGGCGTCAGCGGCACCACGTAGTCGTTGTTCAGCTCCCGCACCATGCGGATGCCGTGCCAGGCGGTGAGACGCGCCGGCGGGCTTTCGGACCAGTTCGCGAAGGACCGGCTGTTGTGGCAGTAGGTGCAGTTCACGCCGAGCCCCTGGCTCATGTGGATCATCAGCGCGTAGGTCCACTCCGTCTGCATCGTGTCCGCCGGGTTGGTGCCCGGGCGGGTCGCGGTGCTGATGACGCGGATCTCGTTGTCCTCCAGCAGGTAGGGCGTGAAGGGGTTGCCCGGCAGCGAGCTGAGGTTGGACACCGGGGAGGCGATGTTCTGGCCACGCGGTTCCTGCAGCCCGTTCTGCGGCAGCACGGAGGTGGACCACACCGCCGCCGGCACCGGCCGGCCGCGATGGCAGGTGTAGCAGGTCACGCCGGCATTGCCGACATGCGGCGTCCAGTCGGCGTTGATGCGCGCCGTCATCTGCAGCATCCGCCGCGTGACGACCTTCGTGTAGACCTCGTCGGAGGCCATGTTCTCGACGTTGTGGCAGTAGGCGCAGCCCTGCTCCGGCGCGATCCACTCCGTCATCGCCTGCATGATGCGGCCGAACTGCGCGATGCTGAGCTCGCCCAGCACCTGCACGTTCTCGTAGATTTCCCGCGCCCGTTCGCCCTCGTTGTCGGCGGCTTCCGGGGCCTCGGGGATCTGGTTGGCGGCCAGCCGCACGCGCTGGGCGCGGGGGTTGACCACCTGTTCCATGGCGGTGCCGCGGAAGCCCACCTGCGTGGTGGCGACCGGTGGGCGTTCGAAGGTCATCAGCACGATCACGACGCAGAGGGCTGCGGCGAAGACCAGGCCAACGCGTGCCGTGAGGCTCATCGCGGTGCTCCCTGCGTGGTGCCGGGCGTCGCGGCCGGCGTGGCGGCGAGGGCGGGGTCGAGGACGACCGGCTCCCACACCTGCGGATAGGGCGGCGCGAAGTGGCGGTCGACAGCCCAGAGGTACCAGTTGTCCACGACGGTGCCGGTCAGCAGGATGCCGATGCCACCGGTGATCGGCGTGAGGACGGCGAACCACCAGGCCCAGCGATGGATGCTCTCGAAGCTGGCGTTGAAGCCCATGCACCAGCGCCAGAACAGCGCACCACGCTCGGCCGCCGTGCCACGGTCCAGCACCAGCTCGATCTCACGCTCGCCGCCGTAGCGGCCCAGCGCCAGGATGGTCGCGCCGTGCATGGCGAACAGCAGCGTGGAGCCATACAGGAACACGATCGAAAGCGCATGGAAGGGATTGTAGAACAGGTTGCCGTAGCGGATGGAAAACGCCGCGGTCCAGTCCAGGTGCGGGAAGATGCCGAAGGGCACGGCTTCCGCCCAGCTGCCCATCAGAACGGGGCGGATGAAGCCCAGCACCAGGTACAGCCAGATGGCGGCGGCGAAGGCCCAGGCGACATGCGTGCCCATGCCGAGCGCCCTGGCGCGGCGATAGGTGCGCGCCCACCACAGCAGGATGGAGACCGTGAGGCAGAAGCCGGCGACGATCCACCAGCCGCCTTCCCGCAGCGGCGGGATGCGCAGGCCGTATTCGGCGGGCGGCGGCTCCAGCGCCAGCCAGAACAGCTGGCGGACGAACTGCACCGGGTCCCAGTTCACCGAGGCCAGCATGTTCAGGCCGATGATCTCGAAGGCGATGAAGCCGAAGACGATCGACAGGATGCCGAGCGAGCCGAGGTAGATCGGGCCGACCTGCGCATCGCCCAGCATGCCGAACAGGCTGACGAAGCGGGAACTGCCGACCTGGCGTGCGGCATTGCCGCCCAGCAGGCCCCTGTTGCCCATCGGCACGCCCGGATAGGGCACGGGCCCTCGGACCTGCACGCGGGTGAAGAGGTTCTGGTATTCGGGCATGTGCGTTTTCCCCCTTCGCCTTCAGCGCCAGATCGGCAGGTTGAGCCACCAGCCCCACCAGGCCGGCCAGCCTTGCGTCCAGAACGGCCCGCTGATGACGATGCAGACCGCGCTCCAGAACCCCGCCGACAGGGCCAGGAACAGGCCGAGGCGGTGGATGCCGAGCGTGCCGATCGAGTAGCCGATCAGGTCGCGGAAATAGGTGTTCTCATGTTCCGCGGTCTTCACCACCTCGCCGGGCGCGGGGTTCAGCGCGGACAGCACGAGGCCGCCATGCATCGACAGCGCGAGGGTGGTGGTGAAGAAGAACGTCACCGCCAGCATGTGCGCCGGGTTGTAGTGGAAGTGCAGGTGCTGGTAGCCGACGTTCGACACCCAATCGAGGTGGCTGAAGATGCCGTAGGGGAAGCCGTGCCCCCAGGCGCCCATCAGCACGGGCCGGATGACCACCAGCGTGATGTAGGCGAACACCGCGACGCCGTAGGCCACCGGGATGTGGTATCCCATGCCCAGCTTGCGGGAGATTTCCACCTGTCGCAGCGCCCAGGACACGAAGGCGCCGATGGCGCACACCGTGATGGCCTGCCACAGACCGCCCTGCCCCATCGGTGCGAGCCGGAGACCGTAGCTGAGGTCCGGCGGCGCGATGTTGATGAGCCAGGGGTTGAAGGTTCCGCCCATGGCGGCACCCATCAGGATCAGGCCGACACCGATGAAGGTGAAGAAGGCCGTGGTGACCCCGAAGAAGCCGATCCAGAACGGGCCTATCCAGAAGTCGAACAGGTCGCCGCCCACCAGGGTGCCCCCGCGGACGCGATATTTCCGCTCGAAACTTAGTATCGCCATCGCATGACGCTCCCAATTGGGCGGGGCAACCGCCCGCCTGCCCGTGTCGTCGTCCTCGACAGCGGGCGAGGCCCGCTGTGCTTGCCTCGCCCGCTGCCGCGGAGCGACACCGGCGCCTTCGCCCTGCTAGCGCATGGCTCCGACCGGTTGCCCCGGGGTGAAGGTCGCGGGCGTCGCGCACCAGCCCCAATGGTCGCAGTAGCGCGGCGATGCGAGCACGACGACGTGCAGCAGCCCCGACACGGCGATCACGCCGACCATCGCCAGGAACAGCGAGCGGCGCGGGTCAACTACCATCCAAATCTTATGCATGATCTTCTTCTCCTAGCTGAACTCGGGCCCGTTTGAACTCAGGCCCGGACCCGCGGCACGATTGCCGCCGGTCCGGCATCACTCAGAAGAAGCGCCAATCCGGCGGGACCACGGAATTCCCGTAGACCAGCGGCCGCCACAGCCACACCAGGATATGCGCGCCCATCGATGCGAAGACGGAGAACGCCCAACCCTGGATCAGCAGGGAATGAATCTCGCGCGCCTCGCCTTCGGTCAGGCCAGTCTTTGAACCTTCGGCCATGATCATGACCTCCAACTTGCCTTTCGGCCGCCACCGCGCTGATCCCGCGCGGCTGGGATGGAACCGGCGGGAAACCGCCGAGGCCGACCCGTTGCCCGAGACGCTGTGCCGGGGAGGGCACCAGAGGCTCGGGCGGCGGGATCGGGGTGATGCAGGCGCGTCATGCGACGCCTTCCGCAACCTGGTGCGCGACGACGTCGCCCAGCGTGTGCCGGACGCGGTCGCGGGTGATGCGCGGCTCGCCGGCTGCGCGCGCGGACCGTTCGACGGCCTCGCGCAGGCGCTTGGCGGCGGAGATGCGCAGCAGGAAAGGCTCGGACTCGACATGCGCGTCGAGCAGGGCGACTGCGTCGTCGTCCCAGGGCTCGGCGGCGCGAGCCGGGGTTGCCTCGACGCGGTCGAGGTCGGTGCCGAGCGGCAGGATGTGGAACAGCGCGTCGAACAGCGCGTTGCAGTATTCCTGCACGATGTAGGTGGCGCCGGCGTAGCCCATGAAGGGCGTGCCGGTGGCGCGGCGGATGATGGCGCCCGGGAAGCTGGCCGGGATGTACATCGCCCGCGACTTCAGCTCCGCCGCATACATGCGTTCGTTGTAGCTTCCGAACAGCACCAGCGGCGGCGTCTTCTTCATCGCGTCGCGGATCGCCGCGTTGTCGGTCTTCTCGCCGGCCAGGCGGCTGACAGCGAAGGCGCAGGGCACGCCCATCTCCTCGCCGAGGAAGCGTTGCAGGCCACGCGCGTAGGTATCCGTGGCGACCACCGCGAAGCTGGCACTCGCGAAGAAGTCCTGGGTGACGCTGCGCCACAGGTCCCAGATCGGCTTGATGGTGGTGTGCTTCTCCCGCTCGATGAACGGCTCGGGGTCGAGGCCGGTCAGCTCGCCGAGCTTGCGGAGGAAGTTGGTGGTCGCGAAAAGGCCCATGGGCGCGCGCAGCCAGGGGCGTTCCAGCTCCTCGCACAGCTTGCGGCCGAATTCGCGGTACATGCAGATGTTGACGTCCGCATCGGGCAGCTTCGCGATGTCCTCGACATGGCTGCCGAGCGGGAAGACCAGGTTGACCTCGCAGCCGATGCCCTCGACCAGCCGGCGGATCTCCGCCAGGTCGGACGGCATGTTGAAGGTGCCGTAGATGGGGCCCACGATGTTGACGCGCGGCTTCTCGCCGAGCTTCGGGTTGCGCGCGCGCACCTTCTTGCCGCGGGCGCCGAATTCGGTCCACAGCCACATGATGGCGCGGTCCGCGGCCTGCCACTGGTCCTCGTCGATGGTGCGGCAGATGAAGCGCTGCAGGTTGCTGCCCTGCGGCGTCACGCCGCCGCCGATCATCTCCGCGATCGATCCCGTGACCACCACCGCGGGCAGGTCCGGGTCCTGCGTCGAGGCGGCGCGGCGCATCGAATCCTCGGTGCCGTTCTTCGACAGCGAATCCTCGTCAAGCCCGGTGACGCAGACCGGCAGTTCATGCGGCGGCAGCGCATCGGTGTAGTGCAGCACGGCGGTGACGGGCAGGTTCTCACAGCCCACCGGGCCGTCGATCACCACGCGCAGCCCGCGGATCGCGGAGAAGGCGTAGATGGCGCCCCAGTAGCCGCCGGCGCGGTCATGATCGAGGACGAGCATCTCAGCTGCCCACCGCTTCTTCGGACTTCGCCTTGGCCGCGCGCAGCTTGCGCTGGCGGTCGCGGAAACCGGGCGGGTCCGTGGGCTTCTGGGTAAAGCCGTAGCCGGCGCCGTCGGGTGTGCCGACACCCTCAAAAAAGCTGACCATGCGGGAGAAGCGTTCCCGCCCCTTGGTCTGCGCCGCGACGATCCCCGCCATGGACCCCGCGCCGGCCGCGCCGAACAGCGGGCGGGCGGAGACCATGTTGGTGAAGTACAGCGCGGGAATGCCGAGTTCCTTGGCCTTCTGCACCAGCGGCGTGGTGCCGAGTGCCAGGTCCGGCTTCACCTCCCGCATCGCCGCCATGTCCTGTTCCAGGCTGGCGCGGTACTGCACATGCGTGCCGCGGGCTTCGAGCCATTCGCGGTCCGCGTCGGACCATTCGGTGCGCGGGCAGGCGGTGCCGACATAAGGCACCTCAGCACCCGCTTCCGACAGCAGCCGCGCGACCAGCAGTTCCGAGCCTTCGTAGCCGGACACGGTGATGCGTGCGTTGATCGGCGCCGCGGCCAGCGCGGCCTTGATGGCCGGCAATGCCCGCGCCTTGGCGGCATCCACCTGGCTGTCGGCGATGCCGGCCGCACGGCCGACCGCATCGAGCCAGGCCGCCGTGCCATCATGGCCCACGGGGCCGGAGCCCACCACGGGCCGTCCTGCGGCGCGGAATTCGCGAATGCTGGCGGTGTAGAAGGGATGCACGGCGGCGGCGACTTCGCAGTCCAGCGCCGCATACAGGTCGCGCCATTCGCGTGCCGGCGTCTGCGGTGCGACGGTCAGGCCCATCGGCTGCAGCATCGCGCCAACGCCCATCGGGTCGGCGGGGAACAATTCGCCGATCAGCGCGACGGTGCGCTCGCCGTCCACCATCTGGCGGGGCCGCGCCACGGGGCCGGCCTCGGCCTCGCCGCGGGCGTAGCGCAGCATGGCGCCGGCCAGCACGTCCTTGGCCTCGGCATGGGTCGGCACGCCGAAGCCCGGCACGTCGATGCCGATGATCCGCACGCCGTCGATCTGCTTCGGCAGCAGGTCCAGCGGCACGCCGGACGCAGTGGGGACGCAGAGGTTGATGATGACGACGGCGTCGTAATCCTCCGGCTTCGCGGTGGCGTGCACCGCGTCGCGGATGTCCTCGAACAGCTTGCCGGTCACGAGCGTCTCGGAATTGAACGGCACGTAGCCCACCGTGCGCCGGGCGCCGTAGAAATGGCTGGTGAAGGTCAGGCCATAGACGCAGCAGGCGCTGCCCGAGAGGATCGTCGCGGTCCGCCGCATCCGCAGCCCGACGCGCAAGGATCCGAAGGCCGGGCACATGGATTGCGGCTGGTCGTGCGGCCCGCGCGGGTAGTTCTTCGCGAGCTGATCCATCACCAGCGACTTGCCGGCAGCGCGCGCGGCAGTCTCGAACGTCTCGCGGCCTCCGTGGCAGGCGCCGGCGGTGGGGAGTTCGGTCATCGCTCAGGCGCCCTCATAGACCACTTCGAGGGTGGGCTTGTTGATGACCTCGGCGCCGCACATGTCTTCCATCGTCGCGGGGTCGAGCACCACACCGCGCCCGACCGCATCGCCCTTGAAAAGGTTCAGCAGGTTCTCATGCGTCAGCGGATAGGGGCGCACCGGCGGTGCCCCCGCGACCTGCAAGGCGAGCTCCTCGAACACGCTGGCCCATTGACCACCGGGAATGCCGACGATCTCGTAGTTCGCGGATTTGCGGCGGATGTCATCATCGGCCGGGATCGCCGCGAGCACCGGGATGCCCACTTCCTTGGCGAAAGCCTGCGCCTCCCCGGTCCCGTCATCCTTGTTGATGACCATGCCGGCGACGCCGACATTGCCGCCGAGCTTCTTGAAGTACTCGACCGCGGAGCAGACGTTGTTCGCGACATACAGCGACTGCAGGTCGTTGGAGCCGACCACGATCACCTTCTGGCACATGTCGCGCGCGATCGGCAGGCCGAAGCCGCCGCAGACCACGTCGCCCAGGAAGTCGAGCAGCACGTAGTCGAAATCCCACTGATGGAAGCCCAGCTTCTCCAGCAGCTCGAAGCCGTGGATGATGCCGCGCCCGCCGCAGCCGCGGCCAACCTCCGGGCCGCCGAGTTCCATGGCGAAGACGCCGTCGCGCTTGAAGCAGACGTCGCCGATCTTCACCGCCTCGCCGGCCGCCTTCTTCTTGGAAGACGTCTCGATGATCGTCGGCACGGACCGGCCGCCGAACAGCAGCGACGTGGTGTCGGATTTCGGATCGCAGCCGATCAGCAGCACGCGCTTGCCCTGCTGCGCCATCATGTAGGACAGGTTCGCCAGGGTGAAGGACTTGCCGATGCCGCCCTTGCCGTAGATGGCGATGATCTGCGTTTCCTTCTTCACAGGCTCGGTGCTGATCGCATCCGGCTCCTGCGCCGCTTCGGCCCGCAGCGCATCCGCCATGCTCTGCTGTGCAGAAGGGGTCGCCGGGGTGCCGGTCTGTGCGTTCATGAGCATGCTCTCCAATCGAGGATCATCTTGAGGCACGCGGGATCGTTGAAGGCCGTGCGGTAGGCGTCGGGCGCAGCACTCGCATCGCTGCGGTGCGTGATCAGGCCTTCGAAGGACAGGCGCCCGGACTCGAGCAGGTCGCGCACGGCCAGCAGATCCGGCTCCCGCCACTCGGCGGCGACGCGGATGCGGGCTTCCCGCATGAAGGCCGGCGGGAAGGCGAAGCTGAGCGGCGCGCTGTAGAAGCCGGCCAGCACCACCTCGCCGCCCGGCGCCAGGCGCTGCACCAGGCTATCCAGCAGCAAGCTGTCGCCGCTGACGTCGCAGATGCAGCGGTAGTCGCGCCGTGCATCGGCCTCCGGTGCGATAACCTGGTAGCCGATGGCCCCCTCGGCGCGGGCGGGATTCGTCTCCCACACCACCGGGGCGCCGCCGCTGGCGACGACGATGCGTGCGACCAGCCGGCCGAGCACGCCATGTCCAACGATGAGATCCGGCAGTTCCGCATGCGGCGCGAAGATCGCGTGGCGGGCCGTCGCGGCCAGCGCCATCAGCACGCCATCCTCGCCGAGCGACTCATCGATCTGCACGGCGCGCGCATCCGGCACCACGAGTCGAGACGCCGCGCCACCGAACAATCCGCGCACTTCGCCGAAGCACTTGGCGCCCGGCACGAAGACACGCTCGCCAACCCGGCGGCGCGCCAGTGGCCCGGCGGAGACGACGCGGCCGACGGATTCGTAGCCGGGCACCAGCGGGTAGCCCATGCCGGGGAAGGGCGGCATGCGGCCGGACCACAGCAGGCGTTCGGTTCCGGTGCTGATGCCGCTCCACTCGACGTCGACGACCAGATCCCCTTCCCCGGGAGGGGAGAGTTCCAATCGGCTCAGAACGAGACGTTCCGGCGCTTCCAGCAAGACTGCCACGGTGTCCACCTGGACGGCCGCTCCCATTGATTGAGTGTAAGCCTAGACTGACAGTGCAGCATGTCAAGCTAAACTGACATTGAAACGTCAGGTCGCGCTGACATCCGCCAAAAGAACCTGTGTCAGCAGCGGCGTCGGTGTCGGCAGGGCACGGCTGGAGGCGAAGCCGGCCTCGGCCAGCATGGCGCGCAACTCCTCCGGCCGCCGCGGCCGGCCCCGGCCCATGGCGAGGAGGTAGAAGCCGAAATACGCCTCCCCCATCGGCTCCGCGCCGCTGGTTCCGGCCATCGGCTCCGCGATCAGCAGGCGGCCCTTGGCAGGCAAGGCCGCGCGGGCGGCGCGCAGCAGCGCCATCACCACCGCATCGTCATGGTCGTGCAGCACGCGGACGAAGCTGATGAGGTCGGCGCCCCGGGGCAGCGGATCGGTCGAGAAATCGCCGCCGAAGACCTGCGTCCGGCTGGCCAACCCTTGCGCCGCGAAGCGGGCGGTGGCGCGGGCGGCGACCTGGGGCAGGTCGAACAGCATCAGGCGCAGGTTCGGCGCGGCCCGGGCCACGGCGGACAGGAAGGCGCCCTCCCCGCCGCCGACATCCATCAGCGTGCCGTGCCGGGTGAAATCGTAGGTCGCCAGGACCTCCGCCGCCACCATGGGCTGGGAGGCCGCCATCAGCGCGGAGTAATCCGCCACGCGCTCCGCCCCCAGCGCATCCGGGGCCGCGGCGCCGGCATAGGCCCAGTAGGCGGACAGGGCGTTGCCGCCACGCTCCCGCCGCAGCAGGGCGACGGGGTCCGCGAGGTCGGCGTAGAGCAGCGCATGGTGTTCCACCATGGCGGCGATGCCGGGATTGCCGATCATCGCCGCGCCGAGCGGGCCGAGGGTCCAGACCCCATCGGCGCGGCGCCGGGTCAGGTCGAGTGCCGCGGCGGCGGCCAGCAGGCGGCCCATCGCCTCCGGCGGCACCGCCAGGCGGTGCGCCAGCGCGGCCTCGGTCGCGGGCGCCTCGTGCAGGATGTCGAACAGCTTCAGGCGCACGCAGGCGGCCAGCACCTGGGAGTAGACGAAGCCGGCGCACAGGTCGAACAACTGCCGCGCCCGGCGGCGGGCCATCGGCCGCGTCAGCGGGAAGCGCGCGGCCCATTCGCGGAAGGCGGGGCGGGCAGTGACAGCCTCCCGCCACGCCCGCAGCCGGTCCAGGAGGCCGGGCGGCATGGCGGCCTGGGAAACCGGCGTCACGCGGCCTGCGCGGCCAGTTTCTGCGGCAGCAGGCGCTTTGCCTCGGCCAGGATCAGGCCGTGCAGCATGGCGCGGCCGGCGCAATCCGGAATGGCGGCGACGGCCTGTTCGGACAGCGCCCGCAGCCGCGCCACGGCGCCCAGAAGGCCGAATTCGGCCACCGCGCTCGGCCGGCCCAGCGCCTTGTCCACGCCCACCGGCTTGCCCAAAGTCGCCTCGTCCTCCACCGCGTCCCGAAGGTCGTCGGCCACCTGGTAGGCCTCGCCCAGGCGGTCGCCGAGCAGGCGCCAGGCCTCGGGCTCCGCATGTCCCGCCGCGGCGGCGCCGGCCATGGTGGCGGCGGCGAACAGGCTGCCGGTCTTCTGCCGCTGGTATTCGGAAAGGTCGGCCCGCGGCTCGCATTCCCAGGCCTGGCCGGCGACGATGCCGAAGGGCACGCCGACGCCATCGCCCACCAGCAGCAGCAGCGGCCCGAGTCGCGCGGGCGCGCAGGGGGCGGCGCGCGCCAGGGTCTGGAAGGCCAGGACGATCAGCGCATCGCCGGCCAGCACGGCCAGCGGCTCGCCATAGGCGCGGTGCACGCTGGGCTTGCCGCGCCGCGTTGCGGCATCGTCGAAGCAGGGCAGGTCATCATGCACCAGGCTGGCGCAATGCAGCAGCTCGATCGCAGCACCGGCCGCCGAGGACAGGGCCGGGCTGTCATCGCCGCAGGAGGCCGCCACCGCCAGCGTCAGCCGCGGCCGGATGCGGCCGCCCTTGGGGAACACCGCATGGCGCATGGCCGCGGCCAGCCGCGGCGGCGCGCCGGCGGCCTCGGCATAGAGCACGGCATCCGCCAGGCTGGATTCGATGCGCGACACGGCATCCATGCGAAACCTCCCACCGGCACGGGACTGTAAGCCCGGCTTGTCAGTCGGAAGTGTCAGTCTTTCTTGACAACCAAGTCAACCGGCTTTTCAGCCTCACGCGGGCTTGAGGCGGTTTTTCCCGCTTCTCACCCAACTGCAGGAGGCGGAGTCCAGCCGGCACCGCCGGTCCCGGGCCGTCCGCGGAACCCTATCGGGGGGAGGCGTACAATGGCTGAGGCTATGACGACGACCCGACACCTGGATGCGTCGCGCCCGGAGCTGCGGCGGATCGGGACGGCCGAACTCGCCACCGCACTGCGCCGGGGCTGGGCGGATTTCCTGGCGACGCCGACGCAGCTGATGTTCCTCTGCGTGCTGTATCCCGTCATCGGCCTGGTTGCCGCGACGCTGGCGGCGGGCGGCGAGGTGATGCACCTGTTCTACCCGATGGCGGCCGGCTTCGCGCTGGTCGGCCCGATCGCGGCGCTGGGCCTGTATGAGATCAGTCGCCGGCGCGAGGCCGGGCTGCCGGCGAGCTGGATGAATGTCTTCGACGTGCTGAAGTCCCCGGCGCTGCCCGGCATCGTGGCACTCGCCCTGTTGCTCGTGGTGCTGTTCCTCGCCTGGCTGCTGGCGGCGGATGCCATCTACGCCGCGACCCTCGGCACGCTGCCGGCGCAGCCGGGGCAGGACATGACCACGCTGCTGTTCAGCACCGAGGAAGGCCGCCGGATGATCCTGCTCGGCAACGGCGTGGGCTTCCTGTTCGCCGTCGTCGTGCTGGTGCTGACGGTGGTGTCCTTCCCCATGCTGCTGGACCGTGATGGCGGCGTGGCGCAGGCGGTCGGCACATCGCTGCGCGCGGTGGCGCTGAACCCGATGCCGATGGCGCTGTGGGGGTTGATCGTCGCGGTGCTGCTGCTGTTGGGGTCGCTGCCGCTGTTCATCGGGCTGGCCGTGGTGCTGCCGGTGCTGGGGCACGCGACCTGGCACCTGTACCGGCTGGTGGTGGTGCGCTGAGGCTCAGCGCGCGATGGAGCCGAGATCGGCATCCTCGCGCATGCGGTCGAACAGCTGCACGGCCCAGGCGATGCGCTCCGGCAGGCGCTGCGGGCTGGGGGCCGGCTGCGCCTGGACCGCTTCCACCAGGAAGCGCGTCGCCGGCAACGGGGGCGCCGCGTGCCGTGCGGGGCGCGCGGTGAGCGCCGACAGGCTGCGCGCCATCAGCACCGCCTTGCGGCCGTTGCGCACATGCGCGCGGCGGCCGACGGAATCGCCACCCTGGCGTTCCACTTCCCGCCCGATCTCGGCATAGACATGCCGCGCCGCCGCGATGCCGGCGCGGCAATCCCGCGGCAGCAGCGCGAAGCCGGCCTCGGAGCGGGCGTAGTGCGCATCCGCCACATCCAGCAGGCGCTGCACGACACGGCCGAGCGCCGGGCTGAACCGTGGCGCGGCGAGGAACGCCTCCGGGTCCAGCCCCTCCGCCCGCATCCAGTCCAGCGGCAGGTACAGCCGGCCGTTGCGCGCATCCTCGCCGACGTCGCGCGCGATGTTCGTCAACTGCATCGCGACGCCGAGGTCGCAGGCCCGCGCCAGCGCGGCGGCATCACGCACGCCCATCAGAAGGGTCATCATGGCGCCGACGGTGGCGGCGACGCGCGCGGCATAGGCCTCGAGCGCGGCGAGGTCGGCATAGCGCCGTCCCTCCGCATCCCAGGCGAAGCCTTCCAGCAGCGCCGCCGGCAGCGCGCGCGGAATCGCATAATCCCGTACCACCACGGCGAAGGCGCGGTCCGCGGCATGCGCCTGCGGGCGGCCGGCATGGATGGCGTCCAGCCTGCGTTGCAGCGCCGGCAGCGCGGCGGCGGCATCCGGCGCTTCGTCGATCGCGTCGTCTGCGACGCGGCAGAAGGCGTACAGCGCGGTGGCGGGTTCGGCGATGCGTGCCGGCAGCAGCATCGCGGCGGCGCGGAAGGATTTCGACCCGCCGGCCAGCATGGCGCGGCAGGCGGCGCGATCGGCCTCCGAGGTACTGCTCAGCATCGGGCGTTCCGCCTTGTCATGCCGCCATCTCCCCGGCCGTTTCGGACTTGATCAAGGCGGCAGCCTGCTCCGGCCGCTCCTCATGCGCCAGATGGCCGAGGCCCGGCCACGCAACGATTTCCGCCGAAGGCAGGCGCCGCCGCACCGCCTCCGCCTGCGCCGGCGGCACCGCGCGATCCAGCGCGCCCGTCACCAGCACGAGCCGCGGCTTCAGCTTAGGCAGGTCGCGCAGCAGCGGCACCAGGTCCCAGTTCGCCATCATCCCCAGGGCCGCGGCCAGGTGGCCCGAATGCCGGAACAGTCGCGCGTAGAGATCGACGCCGCGGGCCTCGATGCGGCTGCCGGTGTCGCGCAGCAGGCGTTCCGCCACGGCACGATCGGCGGCACGCCAGGCGAACAGGCTCGGCACGAAGGGCAGCCCCACCAGCATCCGCGCCGCGCGGGTGAAGAAGGCCGCGTGACGATCACCGAGCGGCTGCAGCGCGCCGTTCAGGCTGACAATGGCCGATGGCGCGATGCGGCCATCGAGCGCCATGCGCAGCAGGATCGCGGCGCCGGCGGAATGCCCCGCCGCGAGCGCCGGCCGCACCTGCATGGTGGCCAGCAGCGCCGCGACGGAGGCCGCCATGCCGGGCAGCGAAAGCCGTGCGCTGGCCACCGGATCCGAGAAGCCATGGCCCGGCAAATCTGGCGCCACCACGGTGAAGTCGCGCGCGAGCAGCGGCATCAGGTCGCGCCAGGAATGTGTTGCGGCGGCGGTGCCGTGCAGCAGCAGGATGGTGGGCCCCTGCCCCATCACCTGCACGTGCCAGCGCAGTCCGGCGGCGGTGACGAAGCGGCTGGCCTCGCGGTTCGGCCAGTCCCGGCCCTCGATGTTCCAGTTCGGGCGCTCCGCCATCAGGCGGCGTCCCGCGTGGTCGCGACGGCGGCGGAGAGCCGCTGCGAATCGACGGAAGGCAGTGCGAGGTAGCGTGCCCCCATGGCCTCCGCGAGTTGCCGCGCGAAGGGCTGCGGCCGCGGCGCCGTATCCACCAGCAACACCGCGAGCCGCGCCGCCCGCACCGGTGCGGCAGCCGCCAGGGCATCGGCCTCGGCACGCGGTCGTCCGGCCGTGCCATCCCGCGCGATGTTGGCACGGCCATCGGTCAGCAGCACCAGCAACGGCGTGCGGCCACGGCGTTGCGCTTCCTCGGCCAGCGCCATGGCGGCGTCGATGCCGGCTGCCAGCGGCGTGGCACCACCGCCCGGCAACCCGGCCAGGCTGCGCTTGGCGCGCACCAGGGAATTCGTCGGCGGCAGCAGGGTTTCCGCCGCACGGCCCCGGAAGGCCACGACGGCGACGCGGTCGCGTCGCACGTAGCAATCCGCCAGCAGCATCTCCACCGCGCCCTTGGCCTCCGCCAGCCGTGCCAGCGCGGCGGAGCCGGAGGCATCGACGGCGAAGATGGCGGTGGTCTCGGTGTTCTGGCGAAAGCGCAGGATGCGGATATCCTCCGCCCGCACGCGGATCAGCGGCCCGGCCGACTCGCGCCGGCGCAGCGCCTGCCAGGGCGCGGCGGCGCGCAACGTCTCGACCAGCGACAGCCGGGCGCCGCCGCGCAGCGCGCCGGATCGCGTGCCGATGGGCCGGCCGCGCTGCGCCGAAAGCCTCAGCTGGCCAGCGCGGCCCTGCACGCCACCGGCTTTCCGCGCCGCCTCCCGCGCCCCCGCGCCGAGCGCCGCGAGCAGGCCGGCGGGCAATGCGGCGCGCGTCGCCTCCAGCAGCATCTCCTGCATCGCCTGCGCGTCGGGCTGCTGCTGCGGCTGGTCCTCCGCGGGCGTCTCCGGCTCGGGTGCCGGTTCCGACTCGGGTTGCTGCTCGGCGGGCAGTTGCGTGGCGCGGTGGCCATAGACCAGCCGCACGGCGAGCGTCGCATCCTCCTCGCTCACGGCCTCACGCCCTGCCAGCGCCGCCGCCGCGCGCGCCGCACGCAGCGCCATCAACGGCGCGCGGAGCGAGGCAATGCCAAAGGCCAGGGCGGCGCCGCACAACGCGGGCAGCAGCGTCTCCGGCACCGTGACATCCGGCAGGCGGGCCCGCGCCGCGGCGCAATCGGGGGCCGGGTCGAGCGGTGCCTCATCCAGATCCAGCCGGAAGGCGAGGCGCTCCGCGAGTGCGGCAGGCGGTGCTTCCTCCGCGATGCCCTCGTCCAGCGCGACCAGGGCAAAGCGCGCCGGGAGGCTCAGCGACAACCCGTCCCGCTGCACCGCCACGACCCCGGAATCCAGCACGGCGCACAGCTTGGCGGCGGTGCCGGTCTCAAGCCGCTCCGCCATCGCCGCCACCACGATGCCGCCATCGGCACCCGCCAGCACGCCGCGCTCCGCGACCGGTCGCCCGGCCGCCAGCGTCGCCGCCAGGTCCAGCCCGCCAAGCAGCCGGCTGTCCGGGATCCCGAGCGGCAGTCGTCGCCACGGTGCGTCCTGGGGCAACGCGGCCCGCAGCAGCGCCAGCCAGCGATCGCGCGCCGGACCCGGCGCCGCGCGCAGCACCGCGCCTCCCAGCCCCGCCGGATCGACCGCCAGCAGCAGGGCCGCCAGCGCCGGGTCGGTCACGGGCCGAACACTTCGCTCACCGCGCGATCGACCCGCGTGGTGGCCACGGCCTCGTCCAGCGGGTTGCGGCGCAGGCGGTGGCGGAGCGCGGGGGCTGCGATGCGGCGCAGATGCGCCACGCCCACCACCTCGTCACCGTCCAGCGCCGCCAGGGCGCGGGCCGCGCGGATCAGCGTCAGTTCGCCGCGCAAACCATCTGTGCCCAGCGCCATGCACAGCCGTGCCGCATTCTCCAGCGTCACATCCGGCACCGCGACCACCGGCAGCAATGCGCGCGCGGCGAGGATCTTCTCGCGCATTGCCTCCGCCTCCGCTTCCCAGGCCGACAGGAAGGCCTCGGTGTTGCGTTCGAAGGCGTCGCGGCGCTTCACCACCTCGATGCGGTTGGCGAGGTCGGTCGGCGTGCGGACTTCGACGGAGAGACCGAAACGATCCAGAAGTTGCGGCCGAAGCTCGCCTTCCTCGGGATTGCCGCTGCCGATCAGCACGAATCGCGCCGGGTGGCGGATGCTGATGCCCTCGCGCTCCACCACATTCTCGCCCGAGGCCGCGACATCCAGCAGCAGGTCCACCAGGTGGTCCTCCAGCAGGTTCACCTCGTCGATGTACAGGAAGCCGCGATGCGCGCGGGCCAGCAGCCCCGGCTCGAACGCCTTCTCGCCATTGGCCAGCGCACGCTCGATATCCAGCGCCCCGGCGACGCGGTCCTCCGTCGCGCCCAGCGGCAGGTCCACGACCGGCACGGGCACCGTCGCCACCACAAGCTCGTCCGAATTCCGGCAGGCCTCACACAGATCCGCGGCCCGCGCCGGATCGCAGCCGAAGCGGCATCCCGCCACCGCCTGCATCGGCGGCAGCAGCGCGGCGAGCGCACGCACGGCGGTAGATTTCCCCGTGCCGCGGTCGCCGAACACCAGCACGCCGCCAACGGAAGGATCCACGGCGGCGATCAGCAGCGCCAGTTTCATCTCGTCCTGGCCGACGATGGCCGCGAAGGGAAACACCGCGCGCGCCATCACGGGCTTGCGCAGGATCGACGGCCCCAGATCCATCAGGCGGCCCTTTGCAGGCTGAACTGCGACCACACGGCGGACAGCGCGTTCACCAGCTGGTCCATGTCCGCGTCGCTGTGCACCGGGCTCGGCGTGATCCGCAGGCGCTCCGTGCCGCGCGGCACGGTCGGGTAGTTGATCGGCTGCACATAGACCCCGTGCTCATCCAGCAGGATGTCGCTGATGGTCTTGCAGACGATCGGATCGCCCACCATCACCGGCACGATGTGGCTGGGATTGTCCAGGTGCGGCACGCCGATCGCATCCAGGCGCTTGCGCAGCGTCGCCGCGCGTTCATGCAGCCGAACCCGCTCCGCGCTGCTTTCCATCAAATGCTCGATGCTGGCGCGCGCGCCCGCGGCGATGGCCGGTGGCAGGGCGGTGGAGAAGATGAAGCCGGAGGCGTAGCTGCGGACGAAGTCGCACATGGCGGCGGAGCCGGCGATGTAGCCGCCGATCACGCCGAACGCCTTGGCCAGCGTACCCTCGATGACGGTCAGCCGGTGCGAGACGCCATCGCGGTCCGTGATGCCGCCGCCATTCGGGCCGTACAGGCCGACGCCGTGGACCTCGTCGCAATAGGTCATCGCGCCGTATTTGTCGGCGATGTCGCAGATGGCGGCGATGGGGGCGATGTCGCCGTCCATGGAATAGACGCTCTCGAACGCCACCAGCTTCGGCGCGGCGGGGTCGATCTCGGACAGCACGCGCTCCAGGTCGACCAGGTCGTTGTGGCGGAACATGCGGCGCTCGGCGCGGCTGTGGCGCATGCCCTCGATCATCGAGGCGTGGTTCATTTCATCGGACACGATGACGCAACCCGGCATCCGCCCCGCCAGCGTCGACAGCGACGCCCAGTTGGACATGTAGCCGGAATTGAACAGCAGCGCGTCTTCCGTGCCGTGCAGCTTCGCCAAGGCGCGTTCCAGCAGCACGTGCTCGTGGTTGGTGCCGGAGATGTTGCGCGTGCCGCCCGCCCCGGCGCCGTGGCTGTCCAGCGCCTGGTGCATTGCCGCCAGCACCTTCGGATGCTGCCCCATGCCGAGATAGTCGTTGGAACACCACACCGTCACTTCGGAGGTCTTGCCGTTGCGATGGCGCGTCGCCTTCGGAAACTGGCCGGCGCGACGCTCGATATCGGCGAAGACGCGATAGCGGCCCTCGCGGCGGAGGCTGTCGAGCTGGGTGCGGAAGAAGGATTCGTAGTTCATCTCGGACCCCCTGTGGCCGGTCTTTTTCGTTCAGTCACGCGACGGGCGCCGTTGCGGGTGCCGGACGATCCTTGCGCGAGGCGAGGCCCCAGCGCCAAAGAGCATCCGCCGGGACCGGCATCACCATGAAGATGTGTTCCAGCAGCCCCAGCGCGACCAGGCTGGCGAGCAGGGTGAAGCCCGCCACCTCATGCGGCGTGGCGTCGGCGGCAATGGCGGACTGCATCAGCAGCACGCAGGCCACGCTGCCGAGCAGCAGCGAGACCGGCAGCAGCGCGTTCATCCGCCGCCGCCGGAAGAAGCTCTCGAGGTAGCGCAAGTGGTCCGGCAGGAAGGATTCCGCCAGGTTGCGCACGCCGAGGTAGACATTGAGCTTCGCGCTCTGCCGCATCGCCCAGAAGGCCAGGAAGGTCCACAGCCCGATGCGGTTCGGTGCGCCCCAGGTCGCGACGGCGATGGCCGCCGCGGCGACCATGATGGCAATCTCGTGCCACAGCACCGCGCCGAGCGCCGCGCGCAGCCGCGGCCAGCCCGTGGCGCCCGGCGGGCAGGCGCTGCGGTTGGGCCCGGTGACGAGGCCGGTCAGGAAAGCGGTCTCGATCCAGGCCCAGACGAGCAGCCCGCAGATGAAGCCGAGATAGGCGCCGCGCGTCGTCGTATCCCAGGCCGAGGCATGCAGCCCCGCCAGCGCCGCCAGCAACAGCGTGGTGGCGCCGAGCATGGTCCAGCGGAAGGTCTCCCGCCGCAGGCCGTCCAGGTACAGGATGACACCCGTGCTGAACCACCAGATGAACAGGGTGAACAGCGCGGGCAGCCCATGCTCGGCCATGGGTCTACCAGGCCGGCTGCAGGCGCGGGTCGGCCGGCAGGTCGTGCCGCCGCGGCCGCAGGAAGTACAGTCGTGCGAAGTTCGCGCCGGCTGCCGCCATCAGGCCGTAGCGCTTGAGGGTGCCGACGATGCCACCCTGCGCCCGCGCCTCCGCCATCGCCTCGTTGACCTTACGCAACCGCTCCAGCCCACGCAGGAAGCTCGGGTTGTCCACGTCCAGCGTCGCCGGGAAGACCTGGCGGCAGATTTCCTCCGTGATGCGGAACACCTGCATGTCGTAATCCGTGGGCGTCATGCCGAGCGCCTTGTGGAATTCCGGCCGCGCATGGTCGCGCACATACATCGTGGCGAAAACCGCGAGCTGGAAGAACCGCACCCAATAGACATTGCCGCCGGACAGCAGATGCGGGTTCGCGCGCATCAGCAGCGCGAAGGCCTCGCCGTGCCGGAACTCATCGTTGCACCAGTTGTGGAACCACTTGAAGATCGGATGGAAGCGCAATTCCGGGTGCCGCTCGAACTGCCGGAAGATGGTGATATACCGCGCATAACCGATCTTCTCGGACAGGTAGGTCGCGTAGAAGATGAATTTCGGCTGGAAGTAGTGGTACTTCTTCGCCTTGGTCAGGAAGCCGAGGTCGACGCCGACGCCCACATCCTTCAGCGCATCGTTGATGAAGCCGGCATGCCGGCTTTCATCCCGCGCCATGACGCCGAAGATGTCCTTCATGTCCGGATTGGTGACGCGCTTCTTGATTTCGGCATACAGCACGCAGCCGGAGAATTCGGCGGTCACGGAGCTGACCAGGAATTCCAGCAGCTCCTTCTGCAGCGGCTCCGGCAGCGCCTTGATGTCGAACTCGTCGAATTCGGCGGTGCGGGTGAAGTGACCCTTGTTCGGGTCGGCGTGGAATTCCGCCATCATCGCATCCCATTGCTGGCGCACGGGCTCGATGTCGATCTTGTCCATCGCGGCGAAATCGGTGGTGTAGAAGCGCGGCGACAGCGCGGTTTCGGTCAGCGCCATCTTCGTCGCGATGCCATCGGCATCGGGGCGCCCGCCCGGCGTCATGCTCGGCGCGGTGATGTTGGCCAGGACCGGGTCGGCGACCGCCGGGCCATCCAGGATCAGGCGTTCCATGCGGCGGCCTCCTTCGGCTCGAAGCCGCAGTGATACAATTCGGTCAGTTCGAAAATTGCGACCCACTGCGTCCACCAGCGGGTCAGCGGCCCGGCGCGCATCACCGTCGCGCGGGTCTGGAACGAGGTGCGTTCCCCGAAGGCGACATGGTCCGGCATGTTGTGCACCAGCACCTTGTCGCCTGGCCGCAGGAACACGTCCTCCGGCACCGCATAGACATGGAAGCTGTCCGCGGTTCTCTCGATATCCACCGTGCAGGGCACTTCGAAGGTCCTGGTCCCACCGAAGAGTGCCCGGCCCGCTCCCCAGCGGCCGTTCATCCTGGTTACTCCCTGTTGGTCAGAAGCCGGGCAAAGGCCGCAGAATTGGACTGGCCAAAGCCCGTCAGATCCAGCCGGCGACCGGTTGCCTGGTCCTCCAGCGTCAGTTGCCCAGTCTGCCACGCCGTGAGGCGAAACGGTATGGCCGAACCGATATCTTCGCGCCGTCTTTCGCGCACCAGGCCGCGGACCGTGCCACGCACGAACCCGCCCTCGCCCGGCTCCAGCGTCGCGACCGGGCGGCCGGAGGGCGCCTCCGTGATGGCGACGCCGCCATCGGCACGATCGGTGAAATGCAGGTCGCGCTGCGCCACGGCAACCGGCACCTGGCCGTCGCGCGCGCTCGGCAGGAAGGGGCTGGCCAGGACCAGCGCCAGCATGCCCGCCACCATCGCGCCGCAGACCAGCGCCGGGCGGCGAAGGATCGGGTGGATTTCGATGGCTTCCGGCATGGTGTCCTCCTCCCTCAGGCCATCGCTTCGGCGCGGCCGGCGCTGCGCTTGTTCTGCGCCGCGGCCAGGGCCGGCACCGGCACGGAAGAAGCTGCCGCCAGCGCGCGGGACAGCACCTGCGCCGCCACATCCGCATCCTTCAATGCGCGCAACATGGGTTCGGGTCGCGCAACGCGGAAGGGGCGGATATGCGGCCAAAGCGCGATCCAGGAGACGCGATGAGGCGGCACCAGCTTCACCACCAGGTCCCCGGTGCCGTCGGCATGGTGCGCCACCGACGCCTCGTCGATCAGCACGAACGGGATGTTGACCGTCATCGGCAGTGCCACGCCCACCCGCATGACGATGCGGCGGCTGGTGATGGTGTACAGGCTGGTGCGGGCCGACAGCGCTGCGAACAGCAGCAGCAGCGCCACCGGCACCACGCCGATCACGACCAGCAGGCTGGCCCCGGCCGCCATTTCCATGAAACCGGCGCCCTGCGTCGCCAGGTTGCCGGCCTGCAGCGCCGCGAGCAGCACGAAGTAGATGGCGATGCCGCGCACGAACAGGCCGCGCCGCGCGATGCCGCGCCATTCCGGCGCGCCCTGCCACAGGATGCTCTCACCCGCCGGCAGTGGGCCGGGCAGGCCGGGGATGGCTTCCCCGTCGTGCTCGGCGATTCCGTTGTACTTGTTCATACCAGCGCCTCGCTGCGCTCGGGAGTTGCATAGAAATGACCGCCGCCGAAATACGCCGCCACCTTGTCCTCCTCGAGCAGCGTGATCTGCTCCGGCATCGCGATAGACGGTGCGGCGGCAAGCTGCGCGGCGGTGACGGAGATGACGCGGACCGTGCCGGCCGAATTGATGGTGGCCAGGAACATCGGCACCAGCACGCGCCGTGCGCTGCCGGCCACCTCCACCTCGATGTAGCGCAGGATCAGCTCCGACTTGTCGACCCAGAGGTCCACGGCGACACCAGCGACGCGACCATCCAGCGTGATCACCGGCTTGCCGCGCGGGTCCGGATCGGTCTCGCCGATCGTGTAGCCGGGGGCGGCGCGCAGCGGCACGATCTTGGGCGATTCATCGTCGAAGGTCCGGTCCGGCACATCGGCCCGCTCGGCATAGGCGGCCGGGCCGATCCCGTCGCGCATCGCGTCGCCCGTCGGAACCCAGGGCGAGCCACCGAAGCGGTCTGCCGATTCCACCAGCCCGGTCAGGTCACGCTCCTGCCGCGTCAGCAGGTGCGGATCGACGTGCTTCAGCTTGAACACCTTCAGCGGCGGCACGCCGGGAAAGCCCTCGATCGGCACGCGCAGCGGATGGCTCGGGCGATCCGAGATCAGCGGATAGCCTTCGCGCTTGCCCTCGCGATGCAGCCACAGCACCAGGATGAAGAAGAAGGCGAAGAAGGCGTAAAGCAGCCCTGCCGCCAGATCCATTTGTACGAATTGATGTGCGCCGGGCATTTGGGCCTCCGCTTCCTTGGATGGTCAGACGTGTGCCGGACCGGCAAGGCCGGCGGCTTGTTGCGGGCGAGACGCGCCGCGGTTGCGGACCAGGGGCCCGACCACGGCGAGGGTGACGAACAAAAGGGCGATCTCGATCAGGTAGATGCTGACATAGCCGGTGGCGGCGAGGGCCAACCCCTCCCCCAGCGCGCCGGATGTCGCGAGCGAGGACATCACGTCCCGCAGCACGCCGCCCAGCGCGATGGCACAACCCGCGGCGGTCGCCTGCACCGCCCCCCAGACGCCGAGCGCGAGCCCGACCTGGTCTGCCGGTGCGGCGCGCATGCAGGCCGTCAGCGTCGCATGGCCGAATAGCCCGGCGCCGAAGCCGATCAGCGCCACGCCGCCGGCGAACACCGCGCCACTGCCGAAGGCGCCCGAGAAGATGATGACGGTGAAGCCGGCGATGCCGACGAGCGCGCCATGGCCCGCGACCTGATGCGAGTCGGCACCCTGCCCAAGTCGCTGCGCCGCGCGGAGGAAGCCGATGACCGCCCCGCCTGCGAGCAGCGCCGAAAGCGCCGTCGTGGCACCGACCGACAGGCCGAGGATCTGCCCGCCATAGGGCTCCAGCAGCACGTCCTGCATGGTGAAGCCGGCGGTGCCGATGCCGGCGCCGAGCAGCCGTCGATTCCACGGGCCGGATTTGCGCAGGGCGCGGAAGGCTTCGAGGAAGGTCGGCTCAGGCTCACCGGTGCGCGCCGTGCGCGAGGGGTCGCGCACTTCCTGCTGCCAGGCCGCGACCAGGTTCAGCACCAGCGTCAGCGCCGCCGCGCCCTGCACCACCTGGATCAGCCGGAGCTGCGAGAAATCCGCCAGCAGCGCGCCGAACACCAGCGCCGACAGCACCATGCCGACAAGCTGCATCGCCGATAGCATCGCCACGACATTCGGCTGCTGGTCGCGCGGCGTCAGGTCGGTTGCCAGCGCCAGGCCCACGGTCTGCACCATGTGCATGCCGAAGCCGGTCATCAGGAAGGCGATGGCGGCGGCCAGCTGCCCGGCCCAGGGCTCCGCCCAGGTATCACCGGACAGCACCAGCAATGCGAAGGGCATCATCGCCAGCCCGCCGAACTGGATGACGGTGCCGAGCCATAGATACGGCACGCGCTTCCAGCCGAGGACGGATTTGTAGGTATCCGACTTGAAGCCGATCAGCGCCCGCGCCGGTGCGAAGACCAGCGGCAGCGCGACCATGGAGGCGACGAGCCAGGCCGGCACATGCAGTTCCACGATCATCACGCGGTTCAGCGTGCCAACCAGCAGCACCGCCGCCATGCCACAGGAAATCTGGAACAGCGACAGCCGCAGCAGCCGCGACATCGGCAGGCGTTCCGAGGTGGCGTTGGCGAAGGGCAGCAGGTGCGGCCCCACGCCCTGCCACAGACGGATGATCCGGCCGGGTCGCTTCGTCATCGCCGCACCAGTTCCAGGGCCTGGGAGGTGTAGAAGCCGCTGGCGACGCGATGCGTGCGCACCGGATGCCAGCCGGCCATCGTCGGATGGCCGGACACCAGCCGGCGCAGCGTGGCTTCCGCCACCGGCACGATGGCCGGCGAGCGATCACCGCGCGGCACCAGACGACCGACCGTCAGGAACGCCATCAGGAAGGCGCTGCGCGGCGCGAAGGTGAACAGGATGCTGCGCTCCGTCCGCGCGGCCAGGCCATCCAGCGCGCGCAGCACGTCGGCCGGCTTGTAATGGATCAGGCAATCCATCCCGACCACATGATCGAAGCGGCCGAAGGCGGGGTCCAGCATGTCGCCGACATGGAAGCTGACATGGCCGGCACCATGCTGCCCCGCCGCGCGTTCCTGCCCCAGCGCGACCAGGGTCGGGGAGATATCGACGGCCACCACCTCCGCCCCTCGACGCGCCGCTTCCACGGCCAGCGCCCCGGTGCCGCAGCCGGCATCCAGCACACGCTTGCCGCGCAGGTCGGGCGGCAGCCAGGACAGCAACTGTCCGCGCATCGCATCGCGCCCGGCGCGCACCGTGGCGCGGATGCCGCTGACCGGTGCGTCGGAGGTCAGGCGTTCCCACGCCTTCACGGCGGTGCGGTCGAAATAGGTTTCCAGCTCGCCGCGGCGAGCCTGGTAGCTGGCGCTGGTCATCAATCATACCCCAGCAGGTCGAAGATTTCCCGATCCTTCAGCGGCGTTGCCTCCAGCGGGGTGACGCCGGCGAGCAGGCCTGCCGCGAGCCGCAGGTACTCCTTGCAGACGCCCTCCACCTCCGGCGACTGCTCCATATCGAACAGCGTCGCCTTCTTCAGGCGCGACCGCCGGATGACGTCGAGGTCCGGCAGATGCGCCAGCATCTTCATGCCGGTCGCATCATTGTATTTCTGGATCTGGTCGGTGTCCTTGGACCGGTTGACGATCACGCCGCCCAGCCGCACGCCGTAGTTCTGCGACTTCGCCTTGATGGCCGCGACGATGCGGTTCATCGCAAAGATGCTGTCGAAATCATTCGCCGCGACGATCACGCCACGATCCGCATGCAGCAGCGGCGCCGCGAAGCCACCGCAGACCACGTCGCCGAGCACGTCGAAGATCACGATGTCCGTGTCCTCCAGCAGGTGATGCTCCTTCAGCAGCTTCACCGTCTGGCCCACCACATAGCCGCCGCAGCCCGTGCCAGCCGGCGGCCCACCGGCCTCGACGCACATCACCCCGTGCCGGCCCTCGACCACGAAATCCTCGGCGCGCAGTTCCTCGGAATGAAAGCCGACGCCGTCGAGCACGTCGATCACCGTCGGGATCATCCGGCCGGTCAGCGTGAAGGTGCTGTCGTGCTTCGGGTCGCAGCCGATCTGCAGCACGCGCTTGCCCAACTTGGCGAAGGCGACGGACAGGTTGGAGCTCGTCGTGCTCTTGCCGATGCCGCCCTTGCCATAGACGGCGAAAACCTTCGCGCCATCGATCTTCAGCGGGTCGGGCATGTGCACCTGCACGCTGCCATCCCCATCGCCGATGAGACGCTCGTCGGGGCGCGGTCGCACGATCACGGTCATGCCGCCATCTCCTCGGTGATGCCTTCGAGCCGGTCCTCGAGCTCCTCGCCCGCGCGTCGCAGCGCGGCCAGGGTCTCGGCATCCGGCTGCCAGTATTGCCGCTCCTGCGCCTCGATCAGCCGGTTGGCGATCTTGGCGGACGCGGTGGGGTTCAGGGCCGCGAGGCGCGCGCGCATCGCGGGGTCGAGCATGTAGGTCTCGGCCAGGTTCTGGTAGATCCAGGGCGCCACCTGCCCGGTCGTCGCCGACCAGCCCATGGTGTTCGTGACCTGCGCCTCGATCTGCCGCACGCCCTCGTAGCCATGCGCCAGCAGCGGCTCGAACCATTTCGGGTTCAACGCCCGCGTCCGGGTCTCCAGCGCCACCTGTTCGGCGACGCTTCGGATGGTGCCCTCGCCGCGGGTCTGGTCGCCGACGTAGACGCTGGCTTCCTGGCCGCCCCGGGCGCGCCGCACCGCGCGGCTCATGCCGCCGAGCGTGTCGAAATACTGGTCGATGGTCGTCAGTCCGACCTCGACGCTGTCGAGGTTCTGGTAGGTGACGTCGACACTGGCGAGCAGCTGCGTCAGCACCTGGTCCTGCCGCGCCGCCTTGCCATCGACGCCGTAGGCGAAGCCCTTGCGCTTCACATAGGCGTCGGCGAGTTCGTCCTCATCCGTCCACAGCCCGGCATCGAGGATCTGGTTCACGTTGGTGCCATAGGCGCCATCCGCATTGCCGAAGACCCGCAACGCGGCCTGCGCCATCTCGCCGCCGTGCTGCGCGAGGTGGGCCAGCGCGTGCTTGCGGATGTAGTTCTGCTCGATCGGCTCCTCGGCACTCGCCGCCAGCAGGGCGGCCTCCGCCAACAGCTTCGTCTGCAGGGGGAGAAGATCGCGGAAGATGCCGGACAGCGTCACCATCACGTCGATGCGCGGCCGGCCCAGCACGTCCAGCGGCACCAGCTTCGCGCCGGTCAGGCGGCCATAGCTGTCGTGGCGCGGCTCGGCACCCATCAGCCATAGCGCCTGGGCGATCGGGCCGCCCTCCGTCTTCAGGTTGTCGGTGCCCCACAGCACGATCGCCACCGTCTCCGGCAGGCCCTTGCCGTCCGCGGCGTGGCGCGCCAGCAGGCGGTCGGCTTGCCGGGCGCCATCCTTCACGGCGAAGGCCGATGGGATCTTGAAGGGGTCGAAGCCGTGCAGGTTGCGGCCGGTCGGCAGCACATCCGTGGTGCGCAGCAGGTCGCCGCCAGGCGCCGGCCGCGTATAGCCGCCATCGAGCGCGTGCAGGATGGCCGGCAGCTCATGCTCCGTCGCCAGCAACTCGTCGAGCCGCGCGAATTCCGCGGCGTCGGTCACGCCGGCCGCCTCCAGCATTTCCTTGCGCTGCGCCGCATCCGGCACCTCGCCCACCACATGCAGGCCGTGCGGGATCAGCGTGTATTCCAGCTCCAGTAGCTGGTTGCCGAGCTTCTGGATGACAGTCGGCGCCTCGGCCTCGCTCCAGGCCGGCTCGGCCGGCGCCAGGTCCACCGCGGCGGCCTGCGCCTGCACCAGCTCGGCGAGGGAGGCGCGCACGGTCGCGTCGCACTCCGGCTCCAGCGCGCGCCAGCGATCCAGCGTCGCCTTCAGGTCCAGCAGGCCGCGATACAGCCCGGCGCTGGTCACCGGCGGCGTCAGGTAGCTGATGAGGGAGGCGCCGGCGCGCCGCTTCGCCAGCATGCCTTCGGAGGGGTTGTTCGAAGCATACAGGTACAGGTTCGGCAGGTCGCCGATCAGCCGGTCCGGCCAGCACTCGGCCGAAAGGCCCGCCTGCTTGCCCGGCATGAACTCCAGTGCGCCATGGGTGCCGAAATGCAGGACGGCGTGGGCGCCGAAATCCTCGCGGATCCAGCGGTAGAAGGCGCTGAAGGCGTGCGTCGGCGCGAAGCCGCGCTCGAACAGCAGGCGCATCGGGTCGCCCTCGTAGCCGAAGCCGGGCTGCACGCCGATGAAGACGTTGCCGAAGCGCGCGCCGAGCACGAAGATGCTGGCGCCGTCGGATTGCGCGCGGCCGGGTGCGGGGCCCCAGGTGCGCTCGATCTCGGCTAGGTGCACTTCGCGCCGCACATGGTCGTCGGCCGGAATGCGCGCCGCGACATTGGCGATGGCGCCGAAGGTCTGGGCGTTGCCCTCCGTGATCGCGCGCCGCAGCGTGTCGACATCGGCGGGGACCTCCACGGTGTAGCCGGCATCGCGCATCGCGCCCAACGTGTTGAACAGCGACTGGAACACGGACAGGTAGGCGGCGGTCCCGGTGTTGCCGGCATTCGGCGGGAAGTTGAAGACAACCGCCGCCACCTTGCGTTCCGCCCGCGCCGCGCGCCGCAGCGCGACCAGCTTGGCGACCCGTGCGGCGAGCGTGGTGGCGCGTTCGGTGTAGGAAACCATGTCGCGACCGCAGGTGACGCCATCGCAGCCGGGGCAGCGTACGCCGGTGGAGGACGCGCCACAGCGGCCACCGAAGGTCATCGGCAGGATGCCGCCATCGAGCTCCGGAATCGCCACCATCATCGTGGCTTCCACGGGCAGCAGCCCGCGCGGATCGGCCTGCCATTGCCGCATCGTCTGGAATTCCAGCGGGTGCGCGGAGATGTAGGGCACGTCGAGCGTGGCCAGCGTTTCTTCCGCCGCGCGCGCATCGTTGTAGGCCGGGCCACCGACCAGCGAGAAGCCGGTCAGGGAGACGACGGCATCCACGGTGGTGATGCCCTCGCGCCGGAAATAGGCATCGATCGCCGGGCGGTTGTCTAGCCCGCTGGCGAAGGCCGGCACCACGTTCAGGCCGCGCGCCTCGAGCGCGTTGATGACGCCGTCATAATGCGCCGCATTGCCGGCGAGCACGTAGGACCGCATGATCAGCAGCCCCACCGTGCCGCTGCGCCCACGGCCCGGCAGATTGAGGACACGATCCGTCACCTGGCCCGGAATGCGGGGATGATACAGCCCGACCTCGGGATATTCGATGGGCGGCGCCACCTTCAGCGTGCCGACCAGCGCACGACGCGGCCCGGCGGCGTAGCGGTTCACCAGCAGGCGCACGAGGTTTGCAAGGTTCGCCTGGCTGCCCGCGAGCCAGTATTGCAGCGCCAGGAAATACACCCGCACATCCTGCGCGGTGCCGGGGATGAAGCGCAGCAGCTTCGGCAGCTCCCGCAGCATCTTCATCTGGCCCTTGCCGGAAGACGCCGCGCCGGACTGCTTCGAGCCGCGCAGGCGCTTCAGCAGGCCCATCACGCCCTTGGCCTCGGCGCCCATGTCGAAGCGGCCGATGCGGGTCAGCTTCATGACCTCGCCGGCGGACATGCAGCACACCATCGCGTCGCAGGCATCGCGCCGCGCCTGCAGCGCCGGCAGCACCAGGTTGATGTGGTCTTCCAGGAACAGCATGGTCGCGATCACGATGTCGCCGCGCGCGATGCCCGCAGTGCAGGCCTTCAGCGCCTCCGCATCCGTGCCCCATTCGTCGGCGGCGTGGATCGCCAGTTCCAGCCCGGGGATGTCCTGCCGCAGCACATCGCGCGCCTGCATCATGGCGCCCGCCAGATGGCTGTCCATGGTCACCACGACGATACGGATCGTGGTCGAGGAAACCCAATTCATACCCTCAGGCATGCGGCCCTCCGGTCCTGCGGCGAGAGGAATGCCTCACCGAGAAAAATGCGCCTTCGCGTCGTACAGGGTCTCGACCGTGATGGTGCCGATCCCCCGTTCCTGCGCGAAGCGTTCCGTGTTGCGCCGGGCCTTGCCGCGGACGAAGAAGGGAATCTTCTTCAGCTCCTTCTCGGCATCCAGGCCCCACGTCAAAATGAGGGCGCCCGCGGCGGAGTGGGGAGTCTCCGCCGCGGGCACGGGCATGGGCTGCGCGGCGGGCGCTGCCTCTCTGCCCGACTGTGGCGGCGCGGCGTGTCCCAGGTGGGACGCCTGCGCGCCGTCGTGAAACTCGAAATCCTCGCGGAACATCCCGAGCAGGTGTTCCTCCAGGCCCATCATCAGCGGATGGACCCAGGTGTCGAAGATCACGTTGGCGCCTTCGAGCCCCATCTGGGGCGAGAAGCGCGCCGGGAAATCCTGCACATGCACCGGCGCCGAGATCACCGCGCAGGGCACGCCGAGCCGCTTGGCCACATGGCGTTCCATCTGCGTGCCGAGCACGAGTTCCGGCTGCAGCGCCGCGATCTGCGCCTCGACCTCCAGGTAGTCGTCGGTGATCAGCGGCTCCACGCCATACAGCGCCGCGGCGGCACGCACCTCGCGGCCGAATTCCCGCGAATAGCTGCCGAGGCCGACGACGGTGAAGCCGAGTTCCTGGTGTGCCACGCGCGCCGCGGCGATGGCATGCGTCGCATCGCCGAAGATGAAGACGCGCTTGCCGGTCAGGTAGGTGCTGTCGACGGAGCGTGAATACCACGGCAGTCGCAGCGCGCCTTCGGATGTCGTCGCCGGTACGCCGGCCAGTTGCGCCACCTCACGCACGAAATCCCTTGTCGCGCCGACGCCGATCGGCACCACGGTGGTGCTCGGCTGTCCGAAGCTGCGCTTCAGCCAGGCCGCGGCCAGGCCGGCGGTCTCGGGATACAGCACCACGTTGAAATCAGCATCGCCCAGCGTGGCGAGGTCCGCCGGCGTCGCGCCCATCGGCGCGATGACATTGACCTCGATGCCGAGCGCGGACAGCAGCCGCTCCACTTCCGGCACGTCGTCGCGGTGGCGGAAGCCCAGGGCCGTCGGGCCGAGGATGTTGCAACGCGGTACCGCGCCCTTGGCCCGCACCGTGCCGGGCTTCGGCACATGCGGCCCGGCGCAGGCGCGGACGAGCTGGTAGAAGGTCTCAGCGGCGCCCCAGTTTTCCTTGCGCTGGTAGGCCGGCAGTTCCAGCGGCACCACCGGGATCGGCAGGCCGAGCGTCTTGGCCAGCCCACCCGGATCATCCTGGATCAGCTCCGCCGTGCAGCTCGCGCCGACCAGCATCGCCTGCGGCTTGAAGCGCTCATAGGCATCGAGCACCGATTCGCGGAACAGGTTGGCGGTGTCGCCGCCGAGGTCGCGGGCCTGGAAGGTGGTGTAGGTGACGGGCGGGCGCTTGCTGCGGCGCTCGATCATGGTGAACAGCAGGTCCGCGTAGGTATCGCCCTGCGGCGCGTGCAGCACGTAGTGCACGCCGTCCATCGCGGTGGCGACACGCATCGCGCCGATATGGGGGGGGCCTTCATAGGTCCAGAGCGCGAGCTGCATGGCGGCTACACCCTCAGCTTCGCGTGGCGCAGCAGCGGGCGCGCGAACAGCTCGGCGAGGTCCGCCGCCTGGTCGTAGCCCTGGATCGGCGTGAAGACGAGCTCGATCGCCCACTTCGTCGTCAGCCCCTCCGCCTCCAGCGGGTTCGCCAGGCCGAGGCCGCAGACCGTCAGGTCCGGCCGCAGGGCGCGGCAGCGGTCGAGCTGCCGGTCCACATGCTGGCCCTCGGACAGCATCGTGCCGGCCGGCAGCAGCGCCAGTTCCTCGGCCAGGTGCTGGCGGTGCAGGTAGGGCGTGCCGACCTCGGTCAGTTCCATGCCGAGTTCGCGCGACAGGAAGCGCGCCAGCGGAATTTCCAGCTGGCTGTCCGGGAAGAAGAAGATGCGCTTGCCGGCGAGCCGTTCGCGGATGCGCGACAGCGCCGCGGTGGCGCGGCTGGCGGCGCTGGCGGTGGCTTCCGCGATGCGCGCGGGCGGCGTGCCCCAGACCTCGGCGGCGGCGGTCAGCCACGCCGTGGTGCCCTCCACGCCCAGCGGGAAGGGGGCGGCGATGCGGGTGGCGCCACGGGCTTCCAGCGCGCGGGCGGTGTCGCCCAGGAAGGGCTGCGCCAGCAGGAAGCGCGTGCCCGGGCCGACCGGCGGCAATTCGGAAGCACGACGGGACGGCAGGAACCGGACCGGGCCGACGCCGAGGGCTGCGAAAAGTCGGAGGAATTGGTCCTCCACCACCTCGGCCAGCGCGCCGACCACCAGCAGGGACCGGGCGGCGCCGGGTTCCGCCGGCATCTCCGGCACCAGGGAGGCGAGGCAGGCATCCTCGCCCTGGGTGAAGGTCGTCTCGATGCCGCTGCCGCTGTAGTTCAGCACGCGAACCTGCGGCATGAAGCGGCCGGACAGGCGCTGCGCGGCGCGGGACAGGTCCAGCTTGATGACCTCGGACGGGCAGGAGCCCACCAGGAACAGCAGCTTGATGTCCGGGCGCCGTTCCAGCAGCCGCGTCACCACACGGTCGAGCTCGGCGTTGCAGTCGGCGAGGCCCGCGAGATCCCGCTCATCGATGATGGCGGTGGCGAAGCGCGGCTCCGCGAAGATCATCACGCCGGCGGCGGATTGCAGCAGATGGGCGCAGGTGCGGCTGCCGACAACCAGGAAGAAGGCATCCTGGATCTTGCGGTGCAGCCAGACGATTCCGGTCAGGCCGCAGAACACCTCGCGCTGGCCGCGCTCCCGCAGCACGGGCGCGTCGCCGCAGCCGGTCACGGGAAGGGCGGCCGCGGCGCTCATGCCGCCAGCCCGGTGTGGCTGCGGGCTTCATCCAGCCGGGCGGCGCGCAGCTTCAGCAGGAACTGCGCGGCGTTGACGACGTAGGCGGCGTAGGCGGCGAGCGCCAGCAGCATCTGCCCCTGGCCGTCGCCGAAGCCGGTCAGCACGGCGGCGAGGTAGGCGGTGTGCAGCGCCAGCACCAGCATGCTGAACACGTCCTCCCAGAAGAAGGCGGGGGCGAAGAGGTAGCGGCCGAACACCACCTTCTCCCAGACGCAACCGGTGACCATGATGGTGTAGAGCAGGCCCGTCTTCACCACGACGGAGGCGGTGGCCACCGCGAGTCCCTGCCCGGTCATCAGGAAGTTCAATACCAGGCCGAGGCTCACCAGGAAGACGGCGAACTGGATCGGTGCCAGCACGCCCTGCACCAGCGTCCAGGGCGTCGCATCCCGGCGGAGGCGTTCCTCGGGCGTATACAGGGGCCGCCGGCTGGCTGCCGCCTCGCGCCTGGCGCGGCCGGTGGTGGCGCCCCAAGGGGACGCGTCCAGGGCGTCAAGCAACCCGGACAGACCGTTCATTGTCAGCATGGCTTGACAATCCTCCTGCAAAGGCTGTCCGCTGCCCGATCAAGGCTGCCGTGGCACCTGGCAGACAGCCTGCGATGGGGGATACCGGGGAGAAAACCGCGCTCGTTGGCCGATTTGGCCGCGTCCCTGCGCATCACTTTCTCTCCCCACACCGTGCTTGTCAGGGAGGCTAGAGGCCGGACCTTCGTAGTGTCAAGCGCGATTGACGTAAATCGCGATTGACAGGCCGGGGCGTCAGGCATCAAGTAGAAGAACCGGAGAGGGGCGATGTCCGCGAAGCCAATGATGGCACTCAACCAGATGTCCGAGATGAGCCGTACGCCGGAGGCGGGTTCCTCCCCGCATGCCGGGCTGGGGCTCGACCAGGCAGCTGGTGGCGACCGGGCCGTGTCGCGCGCGCCGATCGGTGCGCCGCACGGAGTCAACGCCGGCAGGCCGCGCCCTGCCAATGCGGAACGGCGCCGCGTGGCGCTGCTGGCCCGCACCCTGGAGACGGAGGTCATCCCCCGCCTCATCCTGTCGCGGCGCGAGGCGAATGCGCCGGCCTACATCGACAGCCCCGGCGGCAGCCTGCCGCAGGCGGAGGATGTCTCCGTGGTCTCGGGCCTTGCCATGCAGGGCGACCTGGCCGGGGCGCTGGCCTATGTCGGTGGGCTGACGGCGCGCGGCATGCCGCTCGACTGCATCTACCTGCATCTGCTGGCGCCGGTGGCGCGGCATCTCGGCGACCTGTGGGAACAGGATCGCTGCGATTTCACGGCGGTCACCATCGGCCTGTGCTGCCTGCAGCAGGTGGTGCTGGAGAACAGCCCCTCCTTCCGCCCGCGACTCGGCCGCGCCGATGTGGACCGCCGCGTGCTGCTGGCCCCGGTGCCGGGGGAACAGCACAGCTTCGGCCTGCTGATGGTGGGCGAATTCTTCCGGCGCCAGGGCTGGGAGGTTTCCAGCGGCTCCGGGACGACGGTGAAGGAACTCGCCGCCGTGGTGCGGCGGCAGTGGTTCGCCGCGGTCGGCTTCTCGCTGGCCTGCGAGGATCGGCTGGAGGTTCTGGCGGGCGCCATCCGGGAAATCCGGCGGGCGTCGCGCAATCCGCAGGTCGGGGTGCTCGTCGGCGGACGGGTGTTCAACGAGCGGCCGGAGCTGGCGGCCCTGGTCGGTGCGGATGCGACGGCGGCAGATGGTCAACAGGCGGCGCTGAAGGCGGAAACGCTGCTGGCCCTGCTGATGCGCGAGGCCTGAGGTCGTTCGAATGACTACGACGTGACGTGCAGGAGGACAGGCTGGGGAGGGGACCCTTGGGATGAAGGACGCAATGCTTCGTGAAACCGTTCGCCACTCCCAGGACGTCGCTCGGCCCGCTCGATGCGGATGCCATGGCAGGCCTGCTCGCCGCCGCAGCGGATATCGCGCTCGTGCTTGACGAGGCCGGCATCATTCGCGACCTGGCCTTCAGCAACGAGGAGCTGTTCCGCGAATTCGACGGCCAGGACAGTTGGCTGGGCCGGGCCTGGAGCGACACCGTGGCGAAGGACAGCCGCTCGAAGGTCGAGGCGATGCTGGCCACGCGGCCGGCCCCCGATTCGGTGCGCTGGCGCCATGTGAACCAGCTTTCGGCGCGCGGCGCCTCCATTCCCCTGCTGTGCTCGGTGGCCCCGGTGGGCCAGGCGGGGCGGCACGTGGTGTTCGGGCGCGACCTGCGGCCCTTGTCGCAGCTGCAGCAGCGCATGGTCGAGGTGCAGCAATCCATGGAGCGGGATTACTCGCGCCTGCGCCAGGCCGAGACGCGCTACCGCCTGCTGTTCCAGATGTCGATGGACCCGGTGCTGATCCTGGAAGCGGAACAGCAGCGCGTGATCGAGGCGAATCCCGCCGCGCAGCGCCTGTTCGGCCGCAACGCGAAGCGCATGCCCGGCCGAACCCTGAACGAGGTGTTCGAGCCGGAGGACCGCGCCGCGGTGCAGGCGCTGCTGGCCAACGTCCGCAGCGCCGGGCGCGCGGATGATGTCTCCGCACGACTGGCCGATGGCGGCGAATCCGTTGTCGTCTCCGCCTCCACCTTCCGGCAGGAAGGCGGGCTGCTGTTCCTGGTGCGGCTGTCGGTGGCCCATCAGGGCGGCGATGCGATCCTGCTGCCGGATGCACAGTCTAAGCTGCTGAAGGTGGTGGAGGCGGCGCCGGACGGCTTCGTGGTCACTGATGCGACCGCCCATGTGCTGACCGCCAACGCCGCCTTCCTCGACATGGCGCAGCTCAACACCGAACAGCAGGCGCGGGGCGAGACGCTGGACCGCTGGATCGGGCGGCAGGGTGTCGAACTCGATGTGCTGATGTCCAACCTGCGGACGCGCGGCGCGGTCCGGCTGTACACCACCGTGCTGCGGGGCGAGCTGGGCGCGCAGGCGGAGGTCGAGATCTCCGCGGTGTCCGTGATGAATGGCGGCGCCTCCTGCTTCGGCTTCCAGATCCGCGACATCGGCCCGCGCACCCGCCCACCCGCCCGTGCCGCGGAAGGTGCGACGCGCAGCGTGGAGCAGTTGACGGAGCTGATCGGCCGCGTGCCGCTGAAGGACCTGGTGCGCGAGGCGACGGATGCAATCGAGCGCCTGTGCATCGAGGCGGCGCTTGAGCTGACCGGCGACAACCGCGCCTCGGCCGCCGAGATGCTCGGCCTGTCGCGGCAGAGCCTGTATGTGAAGCTGCGGCGCTACGGCCTCGGCGACCTCGACGAACAGCAGGCGCCGTGATGGACGGTCCCGCCACCTTCACGGCAAGCGCCACGCCCCGCCTGCAACCGGCGGCGGTGCTGGAACTGCTGAAGCCGGTCACCTGGTTTCCGCCGATGTGGGCCTTCGCCTGCGGCGTCGCGGCCTCCGGCGTCAACGTGCTGGACAACGCGCCGCTGATCGCGCTCGGCATCCTGCTGACCGGGCCGATGGTCTGCGGCATGAGCCAGGCGGTGAACGACTGGTACGACCGGCATGTGGATGCGATCAACGAGCCGAACCGGCCGATTCCGTCGGGTCGCATTCCCGGGCGCTGGGGTTTGTATGTTGCCATCGCCTGGACGCTGGTGTCCCTGGCGATCGGTGCCGGGCTGGGCGCCTGGGGCTTCGCCGCGACGGTGCTGGCGGTGGTGATGGCCTGGATCTATTCCGCGCCGCCGCTGCGCCTCAAGCAGAATGGCTGGTGGGGCAACCTGGCCTGCGGCCTGTCCTACGAGACGCTGCCCTGGATCACCGCCGTCGCCGTGCTGTCCGCCGGCGCGCCGGATGGGCGCGTGGTGCTGGTGGCCGTGCTGTATGGCCTCGGCGCGCATGGCATCATGACGCTGAACGACTTCAAGTCGATCGAGGGCGACACGCGTTTCGGCCTGCGGTCCCTGCCCGTCATCCTCGGCGCGCCGCGTGCCGCGCGCGTCGCCTGCGTCTTCATGGCGGTGCCGCAGGCGGTGGTGGTGGCGCTGCTGGCGACCTGGGGTGCGCCTATCGCGGCGCTGCTGGTGGCGGCAGCCCTGCTGGCGCAGCTTGCCTTGATGCGGAAGCTGCTGCGCGATCCGCGCGGCCTGGCGCCCTGGTACAACGGCACCGGGATCACGCTGTATGTCTCCGGCATGATGGCGTCCGCCGTGGCGCTCGCACCATGAACAGCACTTTGCCGCCGCTGGGCTGGCTTGGCATCGTCCGGCTCGGGCTGGTGCAGACCGCACTTGGCGCGGTGGTGGTGCTGACCACGGCGGCGCTGAACCGCGTGATGGTGGTGGAACACGCGCTGCCGGCGACTCTGCCGGGCGTTCTGGTGGCGCTGCACTACGCGGTGCAGATGCTGCGGCCGCGGCTTGGCCATGGGTCGGACCAGGGCGGGCGGCGCACGCCATGGATCATCGGCGGCATGGCCGTGCTGGGGCTGGGTGGCGTGCTGGCGGCGGTGGCGACGGCCTGGATGGCGTCCTCGCTGATCTCCGGCATGGCACTCGCGGTCGTGGCCTTCCTGCTGGTCGGCGGCGGCGTCGGTGCGGCCGGCACGTCCCTGCTGGTGCTGCTGGCGGCGCGGGTCGCGCCGGCGCGGCGGCCGGCGGCGGCCTCGCTGGTCTGGATCATGATGATCGCAGGCTTCGTGCTGACCACGGCCGTCGCCGGCCGGCTGCTGGACCCTTATTCCGGGCCGCGCCTGGTCGCGGTCTCCGCCGGCGTGTCCGTGCTCGCCTTCCTGCTGGCGCTGGTCGCGGTGGTCGGCATCGAGGGTGCGCCCCAAAAGGCCGCACCGGCCGAGCGGACGCCCTTCCTGCCGGCACTGCGCGAAGTGTGGGCGGAGCCCGTCGCGCGTCACTTCACCATCTTCGTCTTCGTCTCGATGCTGGCCTACAGCGCGCAGGACCTGATCCTGGAGCCTTTCGCCGGCACCGTCTTCGGCATGACGCTGGGCGAAACCACCCGGTTGTCCTCCGTGCAGCATGGCGGCGTGCTGGCGGGCATGATCCTGATCGCCATCGTCGGCACGCTGACCGGCGGCCGCGTCGCGGTGCTGCGCGGCTGGATCATCGGGGGCTGCCTGTCCGCCGCGGCGCTGCTGGCGGCGCTGGCCGGGGCCAGCATCGCCGGCACCGGCTTCCCGCTGGCAGAAAGCTTCTTCGTGCTGGGCCTGGCCAACGGCGCCTTCGCCGCGGCGGCCATCGCCTCGATGATGCAACTGGTCAGCCAGGGGCGCGAAGGCCGGCAGGGCGTGCGGATGGGGATGTTCGGCGCGGCGCAGGCGATTGCCTTCGGCGCGGGCGGATTGGCCGGCACGGTGGTGCTGGATCTCGGGCGGCTGCTCAGCGGCAGCGCCCAGGGTGGCTATGTCACGGTATTCCTGGCCGATGCGGGGCTGTTCCTCGCCGCGGCCGTGCTGGCGCTGCGCATCGGGCGCGGCTCAGCGAATGAACGACGCGGCACCGGTAACGTCCGGTTGCTGATGGGGAGGCAGGAAGCATGAGCTTCGACGAATTCGACGTCGTGGTGGTGGGCGGCGGTCCGGCCGGCGCCACCGCAGCGCACGACCTGGCGCGGCAGGGCCGCAGCGTGATGCTCCTGGACAAGGCCGGGCGCATCAAGCCCTGCGGCGGCGCCATCCCGCCCCGCCTGATCCGCGACTTCGAGATCCCGAACCACATGATCGTGGCGCGCGTCAACGCGGCACGCATGATCGCGCCGTCGGATGCCGAGGTCGATATGCCGATCGATGGCGGCTATGTCGGCATGGTCGACCGCGACGGCTTCGACGAATTTCTACGAGTTCGCGCCGCGGAGTCGGGCGCCGAGCGCCGGACCGGCAGCTTCGAGCGCATCGAGCATGACGCGGATGGCGTCGCCGTCGTCGCCTACACGCCGAAGGGCGCCACGGAGGAAATCCGGGTGCGCGCCCGCTGCATCATCGGCGCCGATGGCGCGCGCAGCCAGGTCGCCAAGCAATCGGTGAAGGGCGCGGACAAGATCCCCTGCGTCTTCGCCTACCACGAGATCGTCGAGGCGCCGACGACGGAAGCGCCCAAATACGATGCGACGCGCTGCGACGTGTTCTACCAGGGCAAGCTCTCGCCGGATTTCTACGCCTGGATCTTCCCGCATGGCGACAAGGTCTCCATCGGCACCGGCTCCGCGCATAAGGGCTTCTCGCTGCGCAACTCGGTCAGCGACCTGCGCGCCAGCACCGGGCTCGACAAGGTCAGGACGATCCGCCGCGAAGGCGCGCCGATTCCGCTGAAGCCGCTGAAGCGCTGGGACAACGGCCGTGACGTGGTGCTGGCCGGCGATGCCGCCGGCGTCGTCGCGCCGTCCTCCGGCGAAGGCATCTACTACGCCATGCTGTGCGGCCGGCTCGCCGCCGATGCCGCCGCCGAGTTCTGCGCGACCGGCCGCGCCAGCGCGCTGGCCACGGCGCGCAAGCGCTTCATGAAGGCGCATGGCCGCGTCTTCCTGATCCTCGGGATCATGCAGTATTTCTGGTATTCCTCCGACAAGCGCCGCGAGAAGTTCGTCGCGATCTGTCGGGACAAGGACGTGCAGCGCCTGACCTGGGAGGCGTACATGAACAAGGAACTCGTGAAGCGCGACCCGGTGGCCCACGTGAAGATCTTCTTCAAGGATCTCGCGCATCTTGTCGGCCTCGCCGGCCCGCGCGTGGCCCCGACCACCTCGCCCTCGCGTGGAGACGCCTGACCATGTTGCTGTCGAACCAGGACTCCACCGCCGCCGAGGCGATGCGCCAGCGCGGTGCCATCCATGGCCGCTCGCCGCAGCACCGGCAATCCTCGCGCACCCTGCCGCTGCGCGTCGGCACGCGTGGCTCCCCGCTGGCGCTGTGGCAGACGCGGCACTTCCTCAGCCTCATCACGGAGGTCTGCCCGCTGCTGCGGCAGGTGAAAGCCTTCGAGGAATGCGTCATCGCCACCACCGGCGACCAGATCCAGGACAAGCGGCTGGCCGATATCGGCGGCAAGGGCCTGTTCGCGAAGGAGATCCACGAGGCGCTGCTCGATGGCCGCGTGGATTTCGCCGTGCACAGCATGAAGGACCTGGAGACCGAGCTGCCGGCCGGCATCGTGCTGGCCTGCGCCCTGAAGCGGGAGGACAGCCGGGACGCCATCGTGCTCGGCCCGACCTGCGAAGGCGCCGCCTCGGAAGACCCCTATGCCTGCCTGCCGAAGGGCGCCCTGGTCGGCACCGCGTCCATCCGCCGGCAGAGCCAGCTGCTGCATGCGCGGCCGGACCTGCAGGTGGAGATCATCCGCGGCAACGTGCAGATGCGCCTCGCCAAGGTGCGCGCCTCCGGCGGGCCGGAAGCCTCGCTGCTCGCCATCGCCGGGTTGCGGCGGATGGAGATGGCGCATGAGGCCGCGGTGGTCATCGACCCGGAAGTGATGGTGCCGGCCGCCTGCCAGGGCATCGTCGGCGTCACCGTGCGCGCGGACGACCACGAGCTGCGCGAACTGCTCTCCGCGATCGAGGATCGCGATGCCGCCTGCGTCAGCGCCGCCGAGCGCGCCCTGCTGGGTTCGCTGGATGGCTCCTGCCGCACGCCGATCGGCGGGCATGCGCAGTTCCTGGCGGACGGATCGCTGCAACTGACCGGGCTGGTGGCCCGCGCCGACGGCTCCTTCCTGCTGAAGCGCAAGCTGTGGGGCGCGCGCGCCGATGCGGCGGCAATGGGCCGCGAACTGGGCGACAGCCTGCGCAAGGACAGCCCGGCCGACATCTTCGGCTGAACCTGGTGGTGGGGGCCGCGCGCCCCCGCCAACCCCTGCTGGCTGACCTTGCACTTGCGAGTGATTCGCATATCTAGGCAGCCATGCCCGAAGCTCCCCTCCCGCTTTCCCCCGCGGTCGCCGCCCTGCTCGGCCGCGCCTCCGTCCCGCCGCGCCTTCTGCACGACCCGGGTCCCGGCGCGCAGGCACTGTCGCTCGCCGTCGCGGCGGCCCTGCGGGCCCCGGACCATGGCGGGCTGAAGCCCTGGCGCTTCGTCTGCATCGAGGGTGAGGCCCGCGCGCGCCTGGGCGACCTGCTGGCCGAACGCCTGCTGGCGCGGGCGCCGGAAACGCCGGAGGCGCGGCTGGACCTGGAACGGGCAAAACCCCTGCGCGCCCCCCTGCTGGTCGCCGCCGGCGCGGCGCTGCGGCACGACCGCCCCAAGATTCCCGTCTGGGAACAGGAAGCCACCGCCGCCCGCACGGAGCCTGCCTTGCGGCCACCACCCCGCCGCGCCCATATCGGCGGCATGGACCTGGACTTCACTGAAGCGGAACTCCGCCGCTACTCCCGCCACATCCTGCTGGAGGAAGTCGGCGCCGTTGGCCAGGCGAAGCTGCGGGCCGCGCGGGTGCTGCTGGTGGGCGCCGGCGGGCTCGGCTCGCCGCTGGCGCTGTACCTGGCGGCGGCGGGGGTGGGCACGCTCGGCATCATCGACGACGACCGGCTGGAGTTGTCCAACCTGCAACGCCAGGTCGCCCACGTCACCGCCCGCATCGGCCGCAACAAGGCGGACAGCGCCGCGGAGGCCATCGCCGCGTTGAACCCGGAGACGCGCGTGGAAATCCATGCCCGTCGCCTGGATGCCGGCTGGGCCTGGGACAACATCGGCAACTACGACCTGGTCTGCGACGGCACGGATAACTTCGCCACGCGCTTCCTGCTCGGCGATGCCTGCCACCTGCTCGGCCGGCCGCTGGTCTCCGCCGCCGTGCTGCGCTTCGAGGGCCAGCTTTCGGTGTTCCGCAGCCATGACGGCGCCCGCTTCCCCTGCCACCGCTGCCTGCACCCCGAACCGCCGCCGGAGGGCCTGGTGCCGACCTGTTCGGAAGCCGGGGTGCTCGGCGCCGTCACCGGCGTGATGGGCACCTTGCAGGCGACGGAGGCGCTGAAACTCATCCTCGGGATCGGCGAGGGCCTCGCCGGACGCCTGCTGCTGTGGGACGCGCTGGACATGCGGTTCCGCACCGTCACCCTGAAGCGCGACCCGGCCTGCCGCCTGTGTGGCCCGGGGGCCGACATCCACGACCTGTCCGCCCACGCCGCGCCGGCCTGCGCGGTGTGAGCGCGCCGCTCGGCATCCTGCTGCTGTCCGGCGCGCACGACCGCACGCACTACGCCCTGGTGCTGGCCACCGGCGCCGCCGCGATCGGGCGGGATGTCGTACTATTCGCCAGCAATGCCGGCTGCCGGCTGTTCCTCGCCGATCCGCCCCTGCTGTCCGATGCGCGGGAGGCGCTGCTGGCTGAGCGCGGCGTCGCCACGCTGGCGACCCTGCTGGAGGCCGCGGCCGAACTCGGCATCCGCCGCATCGCCTGCGAGGCCGGGCTGCGCGCGGAGGACATTGAACCCGGCTCGCTGGCGCAGGGCGTCGAGGTAGCCGGAATCGTGACGTTCCTGGCCGCGGTGGGCGAGGGCCAGATCGCGACGCTATAGCACGCTTGACCCGACACGGGTGGATGGGGGAGGGATCGGGTATGTCGCTCGCCCGTCCCGCCCCGCTTGCCCTGATCCTGCTCGCCCTGGGTGCCGGAGAGGCACGCCCGCAATCCAGCCTGGCGCCGACGCCCGGCAGCCTGGCGCCGCCACGGGCCGCCGCGCCCATGCCCAACCCCGCCGGCGCGCCACGCCTGGTCCCGGCGGAACAGCCGCGCAACCTGGCCGCGCCGCCGGCCCGGCCCGCAGCGCCGCAGTCCCAGCAGGCCCCGGCGCAGCCGTTCCGGGCGCCGCAGGTGCAGGCCCCTGCCCGCCCGGCGGCCACCCCGGCGCGGCCGCCCACCACCCCGGCACGGCCCCGCGCCACCCCGCCCACCGTCGGCGGCACCACGCCACCCGCCAATCGCCGGCCAGCGGCGGCCGCTGCCGCCACCGGCGCTGCCGCCGCCGCGGCGGCCGCCGCAACTGCCGCGGCCGCCCGCCCGCCCGCGCCTGCCCTGCCGGCGACGCCCGCCGCGCCCACCATCGGCCCGGCCACCGGCCTGCCGCTGCCGCGTTTCGCCGCGCTGCGCTCGGACGAGGTGAACATGCGGGTCGGACCCTCCACCAGCTACCCGATCGAGTGGACCTTCCAGCGCCGCGACCTGCCGGTGCAGATCGTCGGCGAGTTCCAGCTCTGGCGCCGCATCCGCGACGCCGAGGGGGCGGAGGGCTGGGTGCATTCCTCGACGCTCGCCGGCCGCCGCACCGTGCTGGTCCGCCCTCCCTCCGCCACGCCGGAGGCGACGCTGCGCCGGCGGGCGGAGGAGGGTGCCGCCGCCGTCGCCCGCATCCGCCCCGGCGTCATCGCCCGCATCCGCGAATGCGAGGCCGACGCCCCCTGGTGCGAGGTGCAGGTTTCCGGCCATCGTGGCTATCTGCGCCGCGCCGAGATCTGGGGCGTGGGCGCCACCGAGGAAATCAAATAGGCTTTTGCCATGCCCGACGAAGCACCCCCACCCGCGACGCACGACATCGGCGGCGCCCCGCGCTTCCGCTGCACGCCGGTCGAGCCGGATGACGAGGCGCCGCCGGATGCCTTCGGCAAGCGCGTCGACGCGCTGCGCCAGCTGCTCGCCCAGCGCGGCCTGATGTCGGTGGATGAACTGCGGCGGGGCATCGAGGCGCTGCCGGAGGCCGAGTACCACGCGCTTGGCTACTACGAACGCTGGCTGCGCTCGATCTCCGGCCTGATGGCGGAGAAGGGCGTGGTGGCACCGGAGGATCTGCACCCATGACAGCCTTCGCCCCCGGCACGCCCATCCGCGTGAAGGCGGATTTCCCCGAGCTCCGCGGTCCCTGCCATATCCGCACGCCGCACTATCTGCGCGGGCGGCAGGGCGTGGTGGAAAAGCCGCTCGGCTCCTACCGCAACCCGGAAGACCTGGCCTTCGCCCGGCCGGCCGCCACCATCCCGCTGTACCATGTGCGCTTCGACCAGCCGGCGCTGTGGAACGAGGGCCAGGCCGGCGACACCGTGCTGGTGGAGTTGTACGAACACTGGCTGGAGCCCGTGTGATGGCGCACGCCCCCTCCGCCGACAGCGTCGCGCTGCTGGAGCGTTTCACCGCCGCGCTCGCCGCGAAAGGCATCGTCTCGGAGTCCGAGATCGCCGCCCAGATCGAGCGCACGGACCGTGCCGACCCCCGCATCGGCGCCGGCATGGTCGCCCGCGCCTGGACCGACCCGGACTACCGCGCCCTGCTGCTGCGCGATGGCGCCCAGGCGGCGGAGGCGATGGGCGTCTCCATGGCCGGCGCCCCGCCGCTCGGCGTGCTGGAGGACCGGGAGGGGCTGCACCACCTGGTGGTTTGCACCCTGTGTTCCTGCTACCCGCGCGCCGTGCTCGGCTACCCGCCGCACTGGTACAAATCCGCCGCCTACCGCGCCCGCGCCATCCGCGACCCGCGCGGCGTGCTGGCCGAATGGGGCACCGCCCTGCCGGAGGGGACGGAGGTGCGGGTGGTGGACAGCACCGCGGATTACCGCTGGATGGTGCTGCCGACCCGGCCCGCCGGCACCGAGGGCTGGGACGCCGAGCGCCTCGCCGCGCTGGTGTCGCGTGACGTGCTGGTCGGCACCAGGCTTCCCATCGCCGGATAGTTCACGGCTCCGCGACCTCACGTTGCCGTGAGGTCGCCGTCTGCGTTGCAAGCCCAGATCACGGGCATTCCGCTCGTGTCAGGGATTTTGCGCATGGCGATCGACGTGACCACGACCTCCCCCCTCCCCACCACCTGGGCGCCGCGGCTGCTCTCCGTCCTTCGGATCGTGGCGGCGCTGATCTTCATGGCGCATGGCACCCAGAAGCTGCTCGGCTTCCCCGTGGCCGATGGTGCCGGCGGAGGGCCGGAGGCCTTCACGCTGAGCTGGTTTGCCGGGGTGATCGAGCTGGTGACCGGCTTCCTGATGCTGATCGGCCTGTTCACCCGCCCGGCCGCCTTCCTGGCCTCCGGCACCATGGCCTTCGCCTATTGGCTGGCGCATGCGCCGCGCGATTTCTTCCCGGTGCTGAACGGCGGCGACGCGGCGATCCTGTACTGCTTCGTCTTTCTCTACATCGCCGCCGCCGGCCCCGGCCCGTGGAGCATCGACGCAACGCGTCGCGCGGCCTGACCTGAAAGGCCTCGCCCCCTGCTTCAGGGAGTTCGACGCGCTGCGTTGAAGGTTGGGTGAGGGGGCCGCGCCAGCGTCGCCACCATCTCCCGCAGCCGCGCCACCTCCACCTTGCCGAGCGCCGTACGCGGCAGCGCGGGCAGGGTGACCACGGCGCGGGGGATCTTGAAGCGGGCGATCTGCCCCTCGAAATGCGCCAGCACCCGCGCGGCATCGAAGCCCGGGCCGGGCACCACCACGGCCACCGGCACCTCCCCCCAGCGCGGATCGGGGCGGCCGATAACGGCGCCTTCCGCCACGCCCGGGGCGGTCCGCAGCAGGCGCTCGACCTCGGCCGGGTAGATGTTCTCCCCGCCCGAGATGATCACGTGCTTCAGGCGATCCGTGAACCACCAACGACCCTCCGGGTCGATGCGGCCGACATCGCCGGTGGCGAACCAGCCCTCCGCATCCAGCGCCGGCACATCGGGCCAATAGGCCCGCAGCGTGGCCGGGCCGCGCACCAGGATCTCGCCTTCCGCGCCGCCGCCGGCGATGCGCGCCTCAGCATGCAGTGCCGGGCGGCCGAGCGAGCCAGGCGCGGCCCAGGCCTCCGCCCGGTCCTGGATGATGGCGATGGGACAGGTCTCGGTGGCGCCATAGACCTGCTGCACGGGAATGCCGCGCGCATGGAAGGCCTCGATCAGCGGGAGCGGCACGTCGGAGGAGCCGGCGCCGATGGCGCGCAGGCTGGACAGGTCGGCGCCGGCCCAGCGCGGATGCGCAACCAGCGCCTGCATCACCGCGGGCACCAGCAGGGTCAGGGTCGGGCGGTCGCGGGCGAGGCTGTCGAAGACGGCATCCGGGTCGAAGCGCGGGTGCAGGATGATCTCGGCACCGGCCTGCAGGGCGGGCGTGGTCTGGATGTTCAGGCCGCCGACATGGAACAGCGGCAGCACCGTCAGCACGCGATCCTCCGGCGTAATGGCGAAGGCGTGGCGCGCGCTCAGCGCATTGGCGTGCAGCGCCGCCTGGTCCAGCACCGCGCCCTTCGGCCGGCCGGTGGTGCCGCTGGTGTAGACCAGCAGGATCGGCGCCCCGTCACCCCCCGCATCGGGCGGCGATGCGTCGTCGTGCAGCGTCGTGGCGTCCAACGCCGCGGCCTCCACCGCGCGTGCGGCCGAAAGCATGTCCGGCGTCGCCAGCAGCAGCCTTGTGCCGGCATCCTCCAGGATGAAGCGCCACTCCGGCGCGGCGAGCCGCCAGTTCAGCGGTACCTGCATGGCGCCCAGCCGCGCGCAGGCGAACAGCAGCGCGATCTGCGCCGGATGGTTCTGGCCGAGGAAGCCGACACGATCGCCCGCGCGCACGCCGCGCGCCCACATCGCCGCCGCCATCGCCCGCGCCCGCGCATCCAGCGCGCCGTAGGTGATCGCCGCGCCCTCGAAACGCAGCGCGAGGCTTGCCGGCGGATGCGCGGACAGCCAGTGCTTCACGGTGCCTCGTCCGTCTCGCCCTTCTCGTACAGCGCATCGCGGCCGATGCGGTCGATGCAGAGTTCCGCCGTCCAGGGCAGCATCAGTGCGCCGCAGCGGCTATCGCGGAAAATGCGTTCCAGCGGCAAGGATTTCAGCATCGCCTGGCCGCCGCAGGTGCGGATGGCGAGGCTGGCGATGGCCTGGGCGTTCTCCATCACCGTGTGCTGCGCGGCCAGCGCGCGCAGCATCTGGTCCTTGCTCGGATCGGGCCCGGCCTCGGTGATAGCCTGGAACCACAGTGCCTTGGTCTGCTCCAGCATCACGCGCATCTGCGCCACCGCGATCTGCTTGGTCGGGTACATGCGACGCTTCACCGGCGGCGTGCCTGGCTGTTCGCCGCGCAGGTAGCGGATGCAGAAGTCGTAGGCCGCCTGGGCGAGGCCCATGTAGGTCGGCGACAGCGTCAGGAACATGTGCGGCCAGCGCATCGCCGCCTGGAAATACAGGCCCGGCGGCATCAGCGCCGCATCCTCCGGCACGAACACATCCTGGAAGATCAGGGTGCGGGAGACGGTGCCGCGCATGCCGAGCGGGTCCCACTCCCCGTTCACGGAAACACCCGGCGCATCGGCCGGCACGCCGAGATACAGCGTGTTCCTCCGCGATGGCTTCTCGCCCTCGCGCATCTCCGTGCAGAGGATGCCGTAGGTGTCGGCATGGCCGGCCAGGCTCGCGAAGATCTTCTTGCCGTTCACGAGGAAGCCGCCCTCGACGCGCTTCGCCGTGGTGCCGAAGGCCGCCGCGCCCGCCGCCGCAGCGCCGCCTTCCGAGAAGGGCTGCGAGAAGATCCTGCCGTCACGCAGGATCGTGTCGTAGTGCAGCCGCCGCCGCCGCCGGTGTTCGGCGCGCGTCGCCTCATCCATCTCCAGATCTTCGGTGAGCGCACCGGTCCACAGCGTGCTGCACACATGCATGTTCCAGGTCAGCGCCGTCGCACCGCAGTAGCGACCGAGTTCGGCCGCCGTCAGGCAGTACGCACGAAAATCCGCGCCGAGCCCGCCTTCCTCCGCCGGGATGCAGATGCCGAGCAGCCCCTCGGCGTGCATGTCGCGGTAGTTGTCGCTGGGAAAGGTCGCCTCCCGGTCCCAGCCCGCCGCGCGCGGCGCCAGCACGCGCGCGCCGAAGCTGCGCGCCTTCGCGGTGAGGTCCGCCTCGAACGGCGTCAGCCGGAACGCCTTGGCGTCGAAGATCGGCGCGTCGGCGGCCAGTGTCGGAGGCAGCGCGTCCATCGGCATCACTCCGCGAGGAAGGGCAGCAGCGCGGCCCGAAATTCGTCCGGTGCTTCCAGGTGGATCAGGTGGCCGGCGCCCGGGATCACCACGATCCGTGCGCCCGGGATCGTCTCCGCCATGCGCTGCATGGTCTTCAGCGGCGCAGCCTGGTCGCGCTCGCCGGCGATCAGCAGCGTCGGCACGGCGATGCGGGCCTGGTCGCCGCGGCGGTCGAAGGTGGTGAGGCAGCGCAGCGTGTCGCGATACACCTCCGCCGGAATCGCACGCATCGCCTCCAGCGCCCGCGGCATCGCATCCGGCGGCGCATCGGCGGGCAGCATGCCGTCCAGCAGTTCCGGTGCGGCATCCTGCATGCTGCGCCCCTCCAGCGGCCCGAGCCGCGCCGCCAGGAACTGCTCGGCGAAGGACGGGTCGCGCCCGCCGAAGGCCGGCGTCGTGCCGACCAGCACCAGCCGCGCCACGCGGTCCGGGAAGCGCGCCACGAATTCCTGCGCCAGCATGCCGCCCATCGAATGGCCGACCAGCGTAGCGCTTTCGATGCCTTGCGCATCCAGCTCCGCCAGCAGCGCCTCCGCCAATGCGGGAAACGTCATCCTTGGCAGTGGCGCGGTCCCGCAGAAACCCGGCATCGGCCAGTCCAGCGCCCCCGGCACCATGTCGCCCCAGGAAGGTCCGCCGATGCCGTGCAACAGGACAACGCTCATGCAACCAGCCTCCCCTCGATGACCACGGGCACGTCGTCCAGCGTGATGGTGCAGCCGAAGACGGGCAGGTCGAAATGCCCCTCCGTGAAGCGTCCGGCGAATTCATTGGCGCCGGTCGAGAACAGGAAGTTCCCGGCCGCCGCGCGCAGCTCGGTGCCGTTCAGGTCGCGGCGGTCATGGAACAGCAGCGCCTCCCGCCGCGCCCGCGGATTCATCCCCCAGCCGACATGGCTGACGGCGTAGGCGCCCTTGTCGCCCCAGGCGGCCAGATGCTCCCGCATCAGGATGGCGTCGAGGCCCTCGCCTTCCACCGCCACCACGTGGTCGTCGCGCAGCGCAAGCCGCACCGGCGTTTCGACATAGCGCTTGAAGGTCAGGTTCGCGTCGCCCGGCGCCAGCACCAGCGTGCCGTTCACGCTGCCCGCGGCGGGAAAGGACACCACCACGCCGCCCGGCCAATGGGCGATGGTGCCGGGCCGATCCGTGAAACCCCAGACGCCGGCGCTCGTCGCCCCCGCCATCTCCACCGCCAGGTCGGTGCCCGCCGCGCTGGTCACGCGCATCCGACGCGCGGCACGCAGGCGCTTCACCGCGGCCTTCACCGGCGCGGCATCCTCCGGGCGCGGCACCAGGCGTTCCAGGATGTCCGGGTGCTCGTCGCTGACCATCAGCACGCGCGCGCCGCTCGCCAGGATCGGCTTCAGCTCCGGCGCGTGCAGCAGCCCCTCGCAGGTCAGGTCGATCACGAGCGAGGACGCACCCAGCGCCGCCAGCACCGAGGGATGCCCGGCCAGCGCCCGCGACGCGCCGGTGGAGCGCACCGGCACCGGCGCCGCCTGCCGCGGGGTCGGCACCTCCAGCCGGAACGGCCGGCAGCCGAGCCGATGTGCGGCCAGTTCCGCCAGGTCGATGTTCAGCCGCCGCGACTGGCTTTCGGACAGCAGGCAGACCGCCTCCCCCGGCTGCGCGGCACAAAGCCGCAGCACGGCCTCGAAGGCCTCGATCCACTGCGGCTCGATCCGGTCATCACGCATGCCAAAAGCCTAGCGCTGGCACCCACACATGAAAAGTCATATGTTCAGCCATGGCCGCGCCGCCGCCTTTCGTCGAGGATTACCTTCTGGCCCTGCTGGCGCGCGCCTCGCACGCCGCCTCGGCGGCTTTCCACGCGCGGCTGAAGTCGCGCGGCGTTGCGGTTCCCGCCTGGCGCGTCCTCGCCAGCCTGTCGGGTCAGCCGAGGCCGGTGGGGGAGTTGGCCAGAATCTGCCTGATGCAGCAGCCCACCATGTCCAAGCTGCTGGACCGCATGGCGGCAGACGGCCTGGTGCGCCGCGCCCGCACCGGCCGCGAGACCCGCATCGCCCTGACCGACCAGGGCCAGGCGCTGTCCGACGAACTGATCTCGGAGGCCCGCGCGCATGAGGCCGCGCTGCTGGCCCGCCATGCGGCCACGGCGCCCGCGCTCAAGGCATTGCTGCGGGACTTGATCCCGACCCCGCCATAGCCACCTGCGGCCGATGCCCCCGATGTCCACCCTGTCCCGCATCGTCATCATCCTGCTGGTGGTCTCCGCCCTGGTGCAGATCCTGATGCTCGTCTTGCGCTGAACCGCCCATCCGGCCAGCGTGGCGGGACGGTGGAGGATGCAACGATGCGCGTGGCGGTGATCGGCCTTGGGGCCATGGGCATGGGGGCGGCGCTGTCCTGCCTGCGCGCGGGGCTGGCGACCGCCGGCTGCGATTTCTCCGACAAGGCGCGCGCGGATTTCACCACGGCCGGCGGCCAGGCCTTCGCCAGCGCCGCCGAATTGCCGCAGGGCACGGAGGCGGTGCAGATCCTGGTGGTGAACGCGGCGCAGACCGAGGCCGCGCTGTTCGGCCCGCAGGGCTGCGCGCCGCGGCTCGCGCCCGGCGCCGTCATCATCGCCTCCGCCACCATGGGCCCGGACGATGCGCGGCGGCTGGCGGCGCGGGCGGAGGAAGCGGGCTTCCGCTACCTCGATGCCCCCGTCTCCGGCGGCGCCGCGAAGGCGGCGTCGGGCGAGATGACCGTCATGGCCTCCGGCAGCGCCGCCGCCTTCGCCAAGGCGAAGCCGGTGCTGGACGCGGTCGCCACCAAGGTGTGGGAATTGGGCGAGGCGCCCGGCATCGGCGCCACCGTCAAGGTGGTGCACCAGCTTCTGGCCGGGGTGCACATCGCCGTGGCGGCGGAGGCGATGGCGCTCGGCATCCGCGCCGGCGCGGACCCGCAGAAGCTGTATGACGTGGTGACCAGCGCCGCCGGCAATTCCTGGATGTTCGAGAACCGCATGGCGCGCGTCCTGACGGGCGACGATGCCCCGCGCAGCGCGGTGGACATCTTCGTCAAGGACCTCGGCCTGGTGACGCAGATGGCGCGTGGGCTGGACCATCCGGTGCCGCTGGCCAGCCAGGCGCAGCAGCTGTTCACCGCGGCCAGCGCCATGGGCCATGGCCGCGCGGATGATGGCTTCGTCATCCGTGTGTGGCAGGCACTGACCGGCATCAAGCTGCCCGGCGATGTCAGCTGAGGGCGGTGATCACGACCGCGATCAGGATGAACAGCGCCATCAGCATGCCGCCGGCCCGCACCAGTTCGCCGGCCTTCTCCCGGTCCACCAGCGGCCCCGCCTTCGGGCGCGGCGCCGCCTGGACGTCAGGCTCCGGCGCGCGATAGGGGTCGTGCAGCCCCAGGAATTCGGATCGCGGCTGCCGGTCTTGCGACATGATTCTTTCGCGGATGTAACCATGCGGGTCTACGCCGCCATCGCCCCGCGAAAAAGACACCGCAGGTTGCGTGAAACCGTGCGAAATACATCTGCGGGTTCAGTCCTGCCGCGGATAGCTCTCCGCCCGCACCTCCTCCAGGTACGGCGCCCGCAGGCCGGCCGGGGCCACCAGCTCGGTCTCCACATGGTCCGCATGCAGCGTGTGCCGCAGGAAGCCGCCGATGCGGTCGCCATCCGGCACCCCCGGCTGGATCTCCGGCTCGCAGACGAAGGAGGCCGGCGGGCACCAGGCGAAGACCACCTCGCCCCGCCGTTCCATGCGGTGCATGTGCAAATGGCCGGAGGCCACAAGCCGCAAGGCCGGATGCGCCAGCAGCGGCGCCAGGGCGAAGCGGCCCTCCGGCGGCACGGACCAGTAGTCGAAGGGGTCGTCCATGCCGCCGATGAAGGCGGGCTTGTGCAGGAAGGCAGCGATGCGACGCCGGCCAAGACCCTCCAGCGCCTGCGCCAGCCAGGCCGCCTGGGCGGCTTCCTCGGCCATTCCGGTGCCCATGATCTCGGTGTTCAGGCCGAGAAGGCGCCAGGCCTCGCCGCCCGGGCCATCGAGGTCCAGCACGAAGCGGTCCGGCCCGAATTCCGCCGCCCAGCGCGCCATGCGGGCGGCGTCCACCGGCTGCGTCGGCATGCTGCGGATGTCGCTGCCGACATCGTGGTTGCCCGGCAGCACCAGCAGCGGCACCGCGCCGGCCATGCGGCGCAGCGCCGCGGCAGCGAAGGACAGGTCCGCGTCACGGTCGGCGCCATCCAGGGATACGTCGCCGCTGGCCACCAGCGCCTGCGGCGGCGCCGCATGCAGCACGGCCTCGATCCGGGCCATGTTGGCCTGGAACACGGTGGTGCGTGGGCCGAGGTGCGAGTCGGAAATCTGCGCGACGATCAGCGGCATGCGGAATCCTGTGCAGGGTGGGGCGGCGCCCCATCCTGCCCTGCCGGCACGATTTCCGCCACGCCACCGGGCATGCGATCCTGCGGGACACCGACCCGAAAGGCGCCGCCCGCATGTTGTTCCTGATCCAATGCACCCAGGTCGCCGAGGGCGCCGGCATCCGCGCCGCGCATTACGAGGCGCATCGCGCCTACCTCCGCGCCAGCCCCGTCGACCTCAAGCTGTCCGGCCCCATGGTGACGGATGAGGCGGAGACGCCGATCGGCTCCGTCTTCATCGTCGACGTGCCGGACCGCGCCGCGGCCGAGGCCTTCGCGTCCGGGGACCCCTTTGCAAAGGCCGGGTTGTTCGAGAAGGTGACGGTCACGCGCTTCCTCGACATCACGCGCGGCAGGCCGGCCTTCGGCCCCAAGGGAGAATAACGCAATGCGCCGCAAGGTCATGCTCACCTGCGCCGTCACCGGCAACATCACCACCCCGGAACAGACCCCGCACCTGCCGATCACGCCGGAGCAGATCGCCAACGCCGCCATCGACTGCGCCAAGGCCGGCGCCGCCATCGCGCACATCCATGTGCGCAACCCGGAAACGGGCCGCCCCAGCATGGAGATCCCGCTGTACCGGGAGGTGATGGACCGCATCCGGTCCTCCGGCACCGACGTGGTCATCAACCTCACCACCGGCCCCGGCGGCCGCTTCGTGCCCTCCCGCGACAATCCGCGCCAGGCGGCGGAGGGCAGCACGCTGATCGCCCCGGAAGCCCGCGTCGCGCATATCGTGGAGCTGAAGCCGGAAATCGCCACGCTCGACATGAACACCATGTGGTCGGGCAGCGGCGTGGTCATCAACGCGCCCTGGTCGATCACCCGGATGGCCGAACTCATCTACTCGGTCGGCACCATCCCGGAACTCGAAGTGTTCGACAGCGGCGACATCGCATTGGCAAAAAACCTGATGCAGCAGGGCGTGCTGAAGGGGCCCTGCCTGTTCCAGGTCTGCATGGGCATCCGCTGGGGCTTCGACTGGACGCCGGAGACGCTGCACTACGCGAAGTCCATCATCCCCGCCGGCAGCCCCTGGGCCGCCTTCGCCATCGGCCGCATGGAATTCCCCATGCTGGCGCAGGCCTGGCTGCTCGGCGGCCATGTCCGCGTCGGGCTGGAGGACAACATCTACCTGAACAAGGGCGAGCTGGCCGTCAGCAACACCGTGCTGGTGGAACGCGCGGTGCGCATCCTGCGCGAATTCGGCATCGAGACGATGACGGCGGCGGAGGCGCGGGCGGAGCTGTCGCAGGTCGGCGGCTGGAGCCGGTAGCCTGCGCTACCTGCCCGCCGGCAGGCTGTAGATCAGCGCGGCGCGCAGCCGGTAGCGGGCCGAATCATCGTTCAGCCCCGCCCCGGCGGCGACACCGAGGGATGTGTTGCCCCAAAGGGTGCGGGAGAAGCCGGCCTCGGCAAAGCGCTGCGCCTGCTCCCCCCTGTCCTGGCTCTCCTCGACATAGCCGGCGACCAGCAACGTCTCCGGCGCGACGACATGGCTGATGGCGGCGCCCAGCACATGGCCGTGGCGTCGCTCCCCCGGCTCGGGATCGGGCCGCGCCACCCAGCTTCCCGTCAAATGCAGTCCGAAGGCGCCGGGGCCGCTGCCGGTGATCCAGCTGGCGACGGCGCCGAGATCGGTGGCGATGCCGCCATGCCCCGGCCCGAAGGGCAGGTTCGCCCCGGCGAAGACGGCGACGCTTGGCACCCAGCCTGCCTGGTCCAGCAGCCGGTAGGTGACCGCCGGCGCGACGCTGCCCTGGTTGGCGCCGCCGTCGTCACCAAAGCCGTAGCCGCCGCCCAGGCTGAGCTCCAGCCGGTCCGTCACGCCGTATTTCAGCGTCGGCCCGGCATCGAAGAGGTCACGGCCGTCCCGGCTTCGCGCGAAGCCGCCCTCCAATTCGAACTGGAAGTCGCCGGCACCCTGGGTGAAGGTATCGCCGACCGAGAAGGGCGCACCGGTCCCGGGGGTCGCCCCTTCCTCCTGGGCCAGGACCTGGGATGTAGACACCGGGGATGCAGCCAGCAGCAGCGACGCCGCGGGCAGGCAAAGCCATCGGAAGCTCATCGGGGTCGCCCTCCACCACGCTGCTCACGCGTGCGGACCTGAACGCGCCGCTGGCGCGAAGTTCCGGTCAGCCCTCGCAGCGCAGCAGCACGGTGGCGCGGTGGGCGATGTCGCCGACATCGGCGGCGCTGAGCTCCGCGCCGCGGCTCTCGGCGGTGCGGAAGGAGATTCCGGCGCGGCGCAGGAAGGCCTGCGCGGCTTCGCCCCGCACCGCGAAGTTCACGTTGTCCACGTTCTGCACGCGGCGGCTGTCCAGCTTCGCCACCACCACGCCCACCACATGGCCCTGCATGTCCAGCAGCGGCCCGCCGGAATTGCCGGGCTGTACTTCGGCGCTGATCTGGATGGTGTTGGGGTCGTTGCGGATGCCGGCCAGGCCATTGACCTCGCCACGGGTCAGCTTCGGGTCGGCCGAGAGCAGGTTGCTCAGCGGGAAGCCGTAGGCCACCACGCCCTCGCCACGGCGCAGCGTCGGCGCGTTGCGGAATTCCAGCGCCGGGCCGTTGGCGCCGGGGATGCTGAGCACGGACAGGTCCAGCGCCCGGTCCACCCGCGCCGGCGGCACCGCGGCCAGCCAGGCGCCACCCGGCATGCGCGCCAGGATGCGGTCGCAGCCGCCCACCACATGCTGGTTGGTCATCACCAGGCCCGGCGCCACCAGGAAGCCGGTGCCGGTGCTGACGCGGCGGGCATTCGCGTTCGGCCGCGCGGCGGCCACCTGAGGCGTGGCCGGCGGCGTCGCGGCGGCCGCCGGTGCCGCGGCGGTGTAAAGCTCCACCCGCGGCGTCGTGCAGATGTCCTGGTTGCGCGCCAGGGCCTCCCGCCCATCGGCGAGCACCAGGCGGATGTCGAAGCGGCAGCCGGCCTCGGCGCCGGGACGCATGGCGAAGGCGGCGTTGGTGGGCAGCGGGCCGCGGTTCAGCAGGTTGCCGCCCCAATCGGTCCGCCCGCTGCGCACGGCATGCAGCGCCGTGGCCGCCTGGCCGGTGCGGTTGACGATGCGCACCGGCTCCGCCGGATCAGGTGCGGCCGCATTGGGCGCCGACTGGGCCCAGGCGGGAGCGGCCAGCGGGCTCGGGAGCGGCGCGAGCGCCAGGGCGGGAAGCAGCAGCAGGGCGCGCAGGGTTTGATTCATGATGCCGGCGATGTCGGGCCGGGCCGGGCGCAGGTCAACGGGCGCAGGTCAATGGGCGCAGGTCAAACGGGCGGCCGCGAACCTGCGCTGGATCAATGAATTTGCCCACCGCTCGGGCATTCTTCCGGTCGCCTGATGCACCCCTTGACCTTCCCATTGTGGGAAACCCCACCTGCCTGGACATGGAAAGCACCGCCCTGATGCCCGAGGCGCCCGTCGCCGCCCCCACCCGCCTCACCTTGCCCATCGAGGGCATGACCTGCGCCAGCTGCGCCGGCCGGGTGGAACGCGCGCTGCACGGCGTGCCGGGGGTGACGGAGGCGCAGGTGAACCTCGCCGCCGAGCAGGTCCGCGTCACCGGCACCGCCCCGCCCGAAGCGCTCGCCGCCGCCATCCAGGCCGCCGGCTATGCGGTGCCGCAGACGCGGCGCGAGATCGGCGTGGAGGGCATGACCTGCGCCAGCTGCGCCGGCCGCGTGGAACGCGCGCTGCGGGCGGTGCCAGGCGTGGCGGAAGCCTCGGTGAACCTGGCCTCGGAACGCGTCAGCCTGCGCCTGCTGCTGCCGGTGGAGGACGCCGTCCTGGCCGCGGCGCTGTCCCGCGCCGGCTATCGCCTCGCCGCGCTGGAGGATGCGCCGGAGGCCGCGGAGGATGCCGCGGCGGCAAAGCTGCGGCGCGAGAAGCGGGACCTGCTGGTCGCCGGGCTGCTGGCGGCGCCCTTCCTGGTCGGCATGCTCGGCATGCCGCTGGGCCAGGACTGGATGCCGAATGGCTGGCTGCAACTGGCGCTCGCTTTGCCGGTGCAGTTCTGGTTCGGCGCGCGCTTCTACCGCGCCGCCTGGGGTGCGCTGCGCGCCGGCACCGGCAACATGGACCTGCTGGTCGCCATCGGCACCACCAGCGCCTTCCTGCTGTCCTTTTTCCTGCTGCTGCAGCACGGCGGCGGCCACGCGCACGCGCTGTATTTCGAGGCGGCGGTGGTCGTCATCCTGTTCGTCATGCTCGGCAAGCACCTGGAAGCCCGCGCCCGCCGCGGCACCGGCGCCGCGCTGCGCGCCCTGCTCGACCTGCGCCCCCGCACCGCGCGCCTGCTGGCCGACGATGGCTCGGAGCGGGAGGTGCCGGCGGCCTCCGTCATGCCGGGCGACCTGGTCGTGCTGCGCCCGGGGGAGCGTGTGCCGGTGGATGGCCTGGTCGAACAGGGCGAGGCCGGGCTCGATGAAAGCGCGCTGACCGGCGAAAGCCGGCCGGTCGAGAAGACACCGGGCAGCAAGCTTGCCACCGGCACCGTCGTGCTGGATGGCCGCCTGGTGCTGCGCACCACGGCGGTGGGTGCCGAGACCACGCTGGCCCGCGTCGCCGCCCTGGTCTCCGCCGCGCAGGCCAGCCGGGCGCCGGTGCAGAAGCTGGTCGACCGGATTTCCGCGATCTTCGTACCGGTGGTGATCGTCATCGCCCTGGCGACGCTCGGTTTCTGGCTGCTGGCCGGCGCGGGGTTCGAGGTGGCGCTGCTGAACGCGGTCGCCGTGCTGGTCATCGCCTGCCCCTGCGCGCTGGGGCTCGCCACGCCCGCCGCCATCATGGCCGGCACCGGCGCCGCCGCCCGCGCCGGCATCCTGGTGCGCGACGCGGAGGCGATCGAGCGCGGCCAGCGCATCACCCTGGTCGCCTTCGACAAGACCGGCACGCTGAGCGAGGGCCGCCCGCGCCTCGCCGCGCTGCACCCGGCCCCCGGCATGACGGCGGAGGCTGCGCTGGCTTTCGCCGCCGCCCTGCAATCCGGCAGCGAGCACCCGCTGGCCCGCGCGGTGCTGGAGGCCGGCACGGACAAGGTCGCCGCCGCCGAAAGCTTCCGCGCCCTGCCCGGCCGCGGCGTCGAAGGCGTGGTGCAGGGCCGCCGCCTGGCGCTCGGCAGCCCGCGCCTGCTGGTGGAATCCGGCGCCGAGCCGGGCGAACTCGCGGCGCGCGCGGCAACGGAGGCCGCGTCCGGCCGCAGCCTCGCCTGGCTGCTGGACACCGAGGCGCGGGACGTCCTGGCGCTGCTCGCCTTCGAGGATGCGCTGAAGCCGGGCGCCGCCGGCGCCGTCGCCGCGCTGGGCGGCATGGGGCTGCAGGTCGCGCTGCTCAGCGGCGACAACCAGCCCGCCGCCGAGGCCGCCGCCCGCGCCGTCGGCATCACCCGTGTCGCCGCCGAGGTCCTGCCGCAGGACAAGCTGGAGCACATCCAGGCCTGGCAGCGCGAAGGCTTGCGCATCGCCATGGTCGGCGATGGCGTGAACGACGCCCCGGCGCTGGCGGCGGCCGACCTCGGCATCGCCATGGGCACCGGCACCGATGTCGCCATGGCGGCGGCCGGAATCACGCTGATGCGCGGCGACCCGGCGCTGGTGCCGGCCGCGCTCGACATCACTCGCAGAACCTACCGCAAGCTGAAGGAGAATCTGGCATGGGCCTTCGCATACAATCTGATCGGGATCCCGCTGGCGGCCTTCGGCCTGCTGTCGCCGGCCTTGGCGGGGGCGGCCATGGCGCTGTCCTCGGTTTCGGTGCTGGCGAACGCCCTGCTGCTGGCCCGCTGGCGCGGTCCCGCCACGCCGGAGCCAGCGGCATGAACATCGGCGAGGCCGCGGCGCAGTCCGGCGTCTCCGCCAAGATGATCCGCCACTACGAAGCGATCGGGCTGATCGACGCGCAGCGCCGGCCGAACGGCTACCGCGCCTATGGCCCGCAGGATGTCGCGGTGCTGCGCTTCATCCGCCACGCCCGCGACCTCGCCTTCCCGCTGGAGGATATCCGCCGGCTGCTGGCCCTGTGGCGCGACCGGTCCCGCGCCAGCGCCGACGTGAAGCGCATGGCGATGGACCATGTGACGGCGCTGGAGACCAAGGCCGCCTCGCTGCAAGCGGTGGCCGAGAGCCTGCGCCACCTGGCGCAGCATTGCGGCGGCGACGACCGGCCGGATTGCCCGATTCTTGCGGAACTAGAAGGGGTGCGCCGATGACCCAGGACCTGCACGTCAGCGGCATGACCTGCGGCCACTGCGCCCGCGCCGTCACCACCGCGATCCAGGCGCGCGACCCGGCGGCGAAGGTCGAGGTGGACCTGGCGGCCGGCCGGGTGAAGGCGGAAACCAGCCTGAGCCGAGCGGACCTGGCCGCGGCGATCACCGGCGAAGGCTACGCCGTCACCGGCTGAGGCAACGAACGCAACGCACCTCCCGGCGTTCGCCACCCGTACCAGACGAGGCGGGCGGATGAGTTTGTTCGGGGCCGGGGCGGCCGACATGTTCAAGTGGCTGGCGACGGGCTGCACCATCCTCGGCGCGGGGATGACGGCGGCCGATCTCGGGCGGCGCGCCACCGGCTGGGGCTTTGCCGTGCTGGCGACCGGCTCCGCCTGTTGGCTGGTGGCGGCGCAGATGGAACAGGAAAGCCAGCTTGGCCTGACCAACCTGGTGCTGCTGGTGCTGAACGCCGCCGGGGTCTGGCGCTGGCTGGTGCGCAAGGCGCCGGGCCATGGCGCCGCTCAGGGTGCAGGCGATGGAGGCGCCAAGCTGCGCCCGGCCGAATAGGCTTCCGGCACGGCCAGCAGCCGGCGGTACAGCCGCACCAGCCGCGCCGCCTCCGGCGCCCAGCCGAAGCGCCGCAGCGCCGCGTCCCGGCCGCGCGCGCCCATCGCGGCGCGCAGCGCGGGGTCGGCCAGGGATTGCACCGCCGCGGCCAGCGCCGCCGCATCGGTCACGTCCACTGCCAGCCCGCAGCCGGCCTCCGCCACCACCGCCGCCACTTCCCCGGCGAAGTCGGGCACGATGACGGGCAGGCCGGCCAGCATGCAGTCGAACAGCTTGTGCGGCAGCGCCAGCCGATGGTTCTCGACCCCCGGCTGGAACAGCACCAGGCCGATGTCGCACGCCGCCGCCAGGGCCACCGCCGCGTCGCGGTCCATCCAGCCATGCCGCGCGATGCGCCCGGCAACCCCCAGCGCCTGCGCCCGCGCCCGAAAATCCGGCTCGCTGGCATCGGTGAAGCGGCCGATGAGGCACAGCCGGGCGTTGGGCAGGCCGGCCAGCAGCGCCGGCATCAGCAGCGCCCCGCGGGATGCCCCGAGCGCGCCGAGATGCAGCAGGGTCACCGGCCCGGCACGGTGCCGCCGCGGCGCCACCGCCACCGGCGTCGCGTAGTTGCGCACCGGCGTGCAGCGCGCCGCGCCGCCGTAATCCCCGGCCAGCCCGTCCTTCGCCACCACCACCGCATCCGCCCGCGCCGCCAGCACCCGGCAGGCGCCGCGCAGCGCCGCGCGCGCCAGCGGCCGCAGCGGCGCCGGCAGCCTTGCGTCGAGGCGGGAGGGGTAGTGCTCGTGCACGTCCAGCACCAGCCGCGCGCCGCAGCGCCGCGCCGCCAGCAGCCCGGCGAGCCAGCTATCCGGCTCATGCGCATGGATCACCGCCGGCCGCGCCGCCGCCGCCCGCCGCGCCAGGGCCGGGATGCCCCGCAGGCGGCCGAGCCAGCCACGCGGCGGCCCGAAGGTCTCGAGCCCCACCCCGTGCAACGTCTCCGGCGCCGCATCGCCCGGCGCCAGGTGCCGCACCCGGAAGCCGGCCGCCACCAGCGCCGCCCCCTCCTTGGCGACGATCCGCACATCGGTGGCCGGGTGGGCGGCCGAGAGCATCAGGACCAGGCTCAACCGCCCATGCTTCCCGGCCCCATGCTTCCCGGCCCCAGGCTTCCCGGTCCCAGGCTTCCCGGTCCCAGGCTTCCCGGCCCCAGGCTTCCCGGCCCGCTCGCCGCGACCCTGCGCGGCACATGCCCGGCCACCGCCTCCACCACCGCGACCAGCCGCGCGGCGATCCGGCGGCTGTCCAACTGCCGTTCGGCGACGATGCGGGCGGCGCGCGCCATCGCCGCCCGCCTCGGCGGGTCCATCGCCATCGCCAGCAGCGCCGCTGCCAGCGAATCCGCATCGCCCGGCGGCACCGACAGGCCGCAGCCGTTTTCCGCCAGCAGCCGGGCGGCGCGGCCCGGCACGTTGGCCACCACCGGCAGCCCTGAGGCGAGGGCTTCCGCCAGCTTGTTCGGCGCCGTCCATTCGGCGAATTCCGGCACCGGCGCCAGGCACAGCAGCCCGATGTCGGCACCCGCCAGCAGCCGGGCCAGATGCGGCTTGGGCAGCGGGTCGAGGAAGCTGACCGGCAGGCGTTCCGCGGCGGCGCGGGCCATCAGCGCCGGCTTTTCCGCCCCCTCGCCCACCAGCACCAGCCGCAGGCCGGTGCCGCGCAGGCGGGCGGCGGCCTCCAGCAACTGGCCGAGCCCGTTCGCCGGGCCATGCGCGCCGGCATAGACCGCCAGGATTTCCGCCGGCCCGATCTCGGGCGGGCGCCAGGGCGGCGTCGCCGGGTGGAACAGCACCAGGTCGGCGCCCTGCGGCAACACCCGCACACGGTCCGGATCGGCGCCGCGGTCGAGCGCCGTGCGCGCCATGCCATCGGTCAGCGCCACCACCGAGGCGGCGCGCCGGCAGGCAGCGTCGGCCAGCAGGCCGAGCGCCGACAGCACCGCGCCGGGCACGCCGCGCCCGCCCTGCGCCATGGCGCCGCGGGACAGGGCATCGGGCAGTTCCGGCCAGGGATCGCGGATCTCGAAGATGAAGGGCGTGCCGCGCAGCCGGCGGGCGAACAGTGCCGGAATGGCGACGGTGGGCGGGGTGGAGGAGGCGAGCACCAGGTCCCAACCGCGTCCCCCCGGACGCTCCAGCGCCAGCCGCGTGGCGCGGGCGGCGAAGCGCAGGAAGGCGTGTGCGCGGGCCGGCAGGCGCTGGGCGTTGCCGCAGGGAATGTCGAACTCCACCACCTCGAACCCCGCGACCGGCCCGCTGCGGCGGCCGCGGGCGAAGGGGCCGGACAGGCCGCTGACGGCCCCCGCGTAGCGCCCGCAGGCCAGCGTCACCGCATGCCCGGCGGCGGCCAGGGCGGCGGCGTGGTGGTAGGCGCGGGTGGCGGTGGCGCCGGCGGGAGTGGAGAAATGCTGGTGCAGGTACAGGATGCGCAGTCCGCCGGGCGGCTCCGGCCCGATGCGCCCCTCGGCGGCGGTGGTGGCGCCTTCAGAAGCGCGCACAGTGGCGCACCGCCTCGATGACGCGGTCCTGGTCCGCGGCGGTCATGGCGCTGCCGGAGGGCAGGCACAGGCCACGCTCGAACAGGGCCGCCGCCACCCCGCCGCCGGCCTGCGGCGCGTCCCGGAATGCCGGCTGCAGGTGCAGCGGCTTCCAGGCCGGGCGGCTTTCCACGCCTGCGGCCTCCAGCGCACGGCGCAGGTGCTCGCGGTCCGCGCCGAAGCCGGCCGGGTCGACCAGCGCCACGCTCAGCCAGCGATTGGCGCGGCCCCAGGCCGGCTCGGCGATGAAGCCGAGGCCCGGCAGGTCGCCCAGCCCCTCCGCATAGGAATCGAAGATCGCCCGGCGGCGCGCGACGCGGGCCGGCAGCACCGCCAGCTGCGCCAGGCCCAGCGCCGCGAGCACGGAGGACAGGCCGTAGGCGTAGCCCGTGGTCTCATGCTGGTAATGCGCCCCCGGCTCCCGCGCCTGGCCCGCCAGGTGGCGGGCGCGGGCGATCAGCGCGGGATCGTCGCTGGCCAGCGCCCCGCCGCCGCCGGCGGTGACGATCTTGTTGCCGTTGAAGGAGAACACCGCGAGCAGCGCGCCGTGCCCGGCATGGCGCCCGCCGCGCTGCGTCGCGCCCATCGCGGCGGCACTGTCGCACATCACCGGCACGCCCCAGCGGTCGCAGGCGGCGATGATGGCATCGAGGTCGCAGCACTGGCCATACAGATCCACCGGCACCACCACGCGCGGCAGCCGGCCCCGGCGCGCGGCCCGCGCCAACTCCTCCGCCAGCAGGCCGGGGTCCAGGCTCCAGCCGGTCGGCGTCACGTCCAGGAAGCGCGGGGTCGCGCCCATCTGCACCGCCGGCGCCACCGTGGCCACGAAGGTCATCGCCGGCGCCCAGACCTCGTCGCCCGGCGCCACGCCCAGCATGCGGTAGCCCAGGTGCAGCGCCGCGGTGCCGGAGGTGGTGGCCAGGACGTGCGGGAAGCCGGTGGTGGCGGCGATGCCGGCCTCGAAGGCGGCGGGGGCGGGTCCGGCCGGGGCCAGCCAGCCGGAGTCCAGCGTCCGGCGCACCGCCTCCAGCTCGCTGCCCGCCAGATGCGGCGGGGACAGCAGAAGGCGCGGCTGCGGCAGGCGGGCCGGGAAGGGCAGGATGGAGGCCAGGGCCTGCTGATGCGCCGCGGGATGAACCATGGGGTTGATCATTACCGTGCTGGTTCAGCATTTAAGTTGAATTGGTAACGAAGGCGCAAGCTTTCCATGTGCAGCCACCTCCGATCGCGGCTGTTTCACGCCTCGGGACGCTTCAGCTCTCCGTCGGGTGGTAACGGGCGTCCTTCCAATGGTGGCATGGTTGCATGGCCGGGCGCGGCATGTCCCTGCCCGCGCAGCAGCACCAGCAGGCTTCGCGCCGCCAGCATCAGGTCGCGGCGGAGGCGCAACGGGCCGGCCGCGTAGTCGGCGCCCAGTTCCAGGCGCTGCGGCCAGGCCACCGCGTTGCGGCCGGCGGCGACGCCCGGCCCGAGCAGGCCCGGCCGCACCCGCAGCCGCTGCGCCTGCCGCGCGGAGTAGAAGGCGAGGTAGCCCAGCGGCAGCGGCCGTGGCCCGACCAGGCTCATCTCGCCGCGCAGCACGTTGACCAGTTGCGGCAGTTCATCGAGCCCGCTGGCGCGCAGCGCGCGGCCGAAGCCGGTCAGGCGTTCCGAGTCGGGCGCCGCGCCCGGTGCCATGGAGCGGAACTTCAGCAGGGTGAAGGGCCGCCCCCGGAGGCCCGCGCGCGGCTGCACGAACAGCAGCGGCCGCCCAAGCCGCAGCCACACCGCCAGCGCCACCAGCAGGAAGACCGGCGTCAGCAGCGGCAGCAGCAGCAAGGCCGCCACGACGTCGAGCAGCCGCTTGCCGAAGCGCTCATACATGGGCGGCATGCCCCAGCCATGCCGGCTGCGGCGGGCGCGCCACCACCGCCAGGCTCAGCGCCAGCCCGAGGGCGAACCAGGCCATGCGGTTGCCGAGGTCGGTCGAGACCATGATGGTCAGCGCCACCGGCAGCACCAGCGCCACGATGCGCGCCAGCCGCGCCGGCGCCACCAAGGGCGCCAGCCGAAACATCACCAGGACGGCGCCGCCGAAGGCACCGAGCCACAGCAGCAGCCCGGGCAGCCCGGCCTCGGCCAGTACCTCCAGCGCATGGTTGTGCGGGTAGCGGCCGCGCCATTCGCCGTGGCCCGCGGCGATGCCGAAGCCGCCGGTGCCGAGGCCGAACGGCGCCGCCTCCCCGCCCCAGCGCAACGCCTCGGCCCACAGGGCGCGGCGTGCCTCCAGCCCGGCGGGCTCGGCGGTCAGGCGCTCCAGCGTCCGCAGACCCTCGGCCAGTTCCGGGTGCAGCAGCAGCCAGAGGCCGCCAAGCGCCGCGGCGGCCGGGACGGCCAGCACCCAGGCCAACCCGGCGCCGCCGCGCAACCGCAGCGCGGGCGCGATGGCGATGCCGGCGAGCAGCGCCAGCAGCGCGGTGCGGCCGCCCGGCAGCAGCGCCGCCAGCGCCAGCGCCACCACCGCCAGCCACCAGCCGAGCCGCGCCGGCCAGCCGCGCGCCTCCACCGCTGCCACGGCCGCCAGCGCCGCCGCCGTGGCGAGCGCCAGCCCGGCGAGCTGGTGATGCACCGTGCCCCGGACCAGGTCCCGCGCCAGCGTGGCCCAGCCGGCCGAGGCGCCCCAGGCGATCAGCGCCGCCAGCAGCAGCCCGATGCCGAGGCAGGCGCGGCAGAAGCCGCGCCGCGCCGCATCCTCGGCGCCGACCAGCAGGCCGGCGGCCAGCATGACGGGGGCAACGAGCGCAACCTCCGGCAGCTTGGCCTCCGCCATCAGGCGGGAGGGCGTCCACGCCCCGGCCAGCACCAGCCACAGCCACAGCAGCGCCGCCGCCGCGACGGGCAGGGCGAGCGCCGGGGCGACGATCCAGCGCCGCGTCACCGCCAGCAGCGCGAACGCCGGGCACAGCAGCGCGAGGCTGGCGGTGGTGAGGTCGAAGGGCAGTGCGTCCAAAAGCGGCGCAGTCTTCAAGGCCCCGGACATCTGCAGCACGGCGGCGAGGCCCCCTGTCGCACCGGCCAGCAGGGAGGAGGCGCCGATCACTCGGCCGGCTCCAGATGCAGCGGGTGGCGCTGCGGCGTGGGCGCCAGCCGCAGCAGCACCCCGGCCGCCACCAGCGCCACCGCGGCCATCGGCGCCGTCACCAGCAGCAGCAGGGCCAGCAGCGCCCGGTTCGGCTGCGAGGGCCGCAACTCCACCCGGGGCGCGGAGACGATGCGCGCCGCCACCGCCTCATCCGCCGCCACCACCAGCCCGACGCGCTGCTGCTGGGCCAGCATCTCGTACAGGGACTGGCGCAGATACAGGTCGGTTTCGCGGGCCAGCCGCAGTTCCAGCGCGGCGATGCGGCGCTGCGCCATCTCCTCCAGGTCCGCGCGCACCTTGGCCTCGGCGAAGCCGTGCAGGCGGCGCAGCATGTCCAGCGCCTCGTCGCGGTCGGGATGCGCCAGCGCCAGGGTCCAGGTGACGGCGCCCAGCGTCTGGGTCACCGCCAGGTTGCGCTCCAGCCAGCCGCGCGCGTCGTCGAGATCGGCGGTGATCCGCCATGCCATGGCCTCGCGCAGCAGCCCGGCCAGGCCCTCCGCCCGGCGCGCCGTCAGCCCCGCCAGCAGCGGCGTCGCCTCGGCCAGCATCGCCGCCGCCTCCACGGATCGCAGGGCGCCCAGATAGATCGCGAAATTGCCGGTCGGCCGCGGGTCCAGCAGCCCGGAAAATGCCGGGGAGGGCGAGAGCAGGGAGGAGGTGGCGATGCCCGTGGTCTCCGACGGCGCCACCAGCGCCTCCGCCACGAAGCTGCGCGGCAGGGACAGCAGCAGCAGGAGCCCCGCGGTGACCAGGGTGGTCGCGAGCAGGACCACGCGCCAGCGGCGTCCCCAAAGCTGAGCGACGAGCATTTCCAGCGGCATGCACGGCCTCTCCAGGACCGCATGATGTTAAAGATTTAAACCAAAATCAACCTATGGTTATGGAGCCAGGGTTACCTGCGTCACGATGGTCGAAACGCTGCGGCCGGCGTCGATCCGCAGAAGGGTCGCGCCCCGGATCTGCCCGTAGGCCGGGCTTTCCCAGCCCCGCTCCAGGCGAAACGCCGGTGGCGCGCCCGCTGGTTCGGCGGCGACCGCGACGCGGATGGCGCCATCGGTCGCGCCATCCGCCAGCAGTCGCCAGGGCCCGGGCGGCAGGCGCCAACGCAGCGTGGCGCCGCCGAAGCGGCCGGAGAGGTGGTCCGTCACGGTCCAGCACCGCCCCGCCACCGCCACCTTCCGCGCCTGGCCCGGCCCGGCCGCATCGCGCCGCGCCGCGCCATCCGCCAGCGGCGACAGGCGCGGCCAACGGGCGAACAGGAAGCGGCCGAGGCGCGGCATCGGCTCGGTGTCGTCGAACACCACGGCGTTGTGGGCGGCGGCGGAGGCCAGGGCCGCCGGCCACCAGGGCTCGGGCGGGTTGTAGGACCCGGTTCCGGCATCGCGCAGGATGGCGCGCGGGCCGTCGCGCAGCGTCAGGTGCAGCAGGTCCGACTGCGCCGGGCGGTAGCGCAGCCTGCCGCGGTGGCCATCGGTGCCGGTCCGCAGCACTGCGGTGGCGCCGGCCTCCGCCCAGCCCATGCTGCCGTCGGCACGCCAGCGCGCCGGGCGGTCCAGCCGCGATGCCGGCGCGGCGAGTCCGAGCCAGGCGGCGCCGGCATCCTCCGGCAGGTCGGCGCCGCATCCGGCGAACAGCCGGGCCGCGCGCTCGACGCTGCCGCGCGCATCTGCCGGGCCACGCAGGCCGAGATCGGCGAAGGCCGAGCCATCCTCCACCCCCAGATGCGGCGTCGAGCCATCCTCCGGCGCCACCAGCCGGTGCAGCCAGGCGGCCAGGGCGCCGGCGCGGGCGGCGAGGGGCGCGGGAAAGTCCGGCGCGCCGCGGCGCCGCCGCAGGACCTCGGCCACCGAGAGCACATCCAGCGCCAGCCGCGCATAGCCCGGCGAGACCTGCGCGAAGCCGCCATCCGGCGCCACCAGCCGCGCCACCGCCGCCGCCAGGCGCCGCGCCGCCCACGCCGCCGCCCGCGCCTCGCCCAGCAGCAGCGCGCAGGCATAGGCGCCGGCGGGCTCCGACAGGCTGTGGTTGTTGTCCTGCGCCGCGGCATAGGCCGGCGTCGCGGCGATGCGGCGGGCGCACAGCCGCAACAAGGCGCGGGCGGCCGGGGGCAGGGATCGGGGCGGGTCGCGGTCGGCGTCCAGCAGGGCCAGCGCCAGCGCGAGCGACAGCGCCCGCAGCGCCGCCTCCTGCCCGCAGGCCCAGGCCGGGCCACGGAAGGCGGGGTTCGCGGCGCACCAGGCGTGCAGGCGGGCCTCCGCCCGGTCCAGGTGGCCGCCGGCCGGATCGAGCCGCGCCGCCTGGGCCAGCAGCAGGATGTCGGCGAAGCGACTGGCCTCCCACACCGGGCGGACATCGCCCCGGGCGAACAGGTCCATCCCGAGCGCCGGTGCCATCGGGTCGTAGCGGCCGTGCCAGTCCGGTGCCTCCGGCAGCGCCGCCGTGGCGGCCAGGACGGCCGCCGCCACGCCGTCCACCAGCGGTGGCGCGGCAGGGGCGGAGGCCGGCAGGAAGCGGCCGGCCACGGGATGCGGCCCGGCCAGCGCCCGCTGCGGCAGTCCGGCGGCAAGGCGCGCACGGTGCAGCAGGATCAGCCCCACCGGGCGCGAACCAAGCCGCCAGGCCGCATCCAGCGTCAGCCAAAGCCGCGCCAGGCGCGGCCAGCTCGTGGTGCCGGATTCACCGATGAGGGGGAATTGGTCAGACATGAATGACGTGCCTATGCTACATCCAGGCTGAATTATGAAGAACACATTCACCCTTGGGTTGCGCCCTGGCCGAAGGCTCGTGCTCCTCCTTGCCATGCTGGGCCTGGGGCTCCCCGCGCTCGCGCAGCTTCCGGCGGCCGGCGACGGCATGGCCCTGGCCCCCCCGGCGCTGCCCGCCCTGATACCAAACGGCCTTCTGCCGAACGGCCTGCAGGTGCCGAACCTGCCGGCCGAGGCGCAGCAGGACATCCTGCAGCGCCTGCGCGACGCGGCCGCCGGCCGCGCGCCGCCACTGGGTGGCCCCCTGCCGGCGCCGAGCGCCCAGGCGGTGGAGCCGCAGGCCTTCCCGGCCCGACCTGCCCCCGCGGCACCCGCCACAGCCGCCGAACCGCTGTCGCATACCGAGGCGTTCTTCGCCGCGCGCCTCGGCCTGGCGCTGCGGCAGTTCGGCTATGACAGCTTCAGCGTTGGACGGAGTAGATCTATCTGATAACCCTCAATTCTTCCGGTGTCCGGCATGTCAGCCCACATTTCAGCCCACACGCTTACTCGCTCGTCTCCGGATGCGGCTTCAAACGGGCACCACCGCCGCGGATGGCCACGACGGAGAATCTGAATGCGGCTGCAGCGTGTCGGCCGTCGCTTCTGCTGTTGGCGCAGGGCGAAGGTCCGGTGAAGCGAAGTACGCGCCTTGTGCCAAGCTCGCATTTACGTCAATTTGGCTTACTGGCTGGACGTAACGATGGAAATGCAAAACACTTCATTCAACTTTCTGGTCGGTGGTGTCGCACGATCAGGAACCTCCGCACTCACGCAGGCATTGAACCTTTTGCCCGGTGTCTTTTGTGCTCATGAAGCCTCTTTGGGCTTGGAATTCGCCACGCAGGAGAACGATTTTGTTGGTCAGGTCCGCACTAAGTTTTCTGCTGCGCCGCCTGCCAGCTACAGGGGTCGCAACCTCGCGGTATTAAACGCGAAGCTTGCAGAAGGCCAAGTAGCGCATTTTGGGGACAAGCTACCCGATTACGCACTGCACTTAGACCATCTCGCACTCAAATATCCCTCGGTACGTCTGCTCTGTATTCACCGCTCACCTAAACACTTCGCCGCGTCATGGGATGCTGTTGCGCAGGCTGAAGCGTGGCACGGCGGCCGCATCGGTCTTTTCGGTATCTTCGACAT
>NZ_JBHMFT010000011.1:0-183988 GCF_051433195.1 Falsiroseomonas sp. E2-1-a20
TGTGCGGCATCACCCCGTGTGGAAGCGCGCCCATGTCGAGAAAGCTGGTTGCGGAGTTCATCGGCACCTTCTGGCTGGTGCTGGGCGGATGCGGCAGTGCCGTGCTGGCCGCGAAGTTTCCGGAGGTCGGCATCGGCCTGGTCGGCGTCGCGCTGGCCTTCGGCCTCACCGTGCTCACCATGGCCTACGCCATTGGCCACATCTCCGGCTGCCACCTGAACCCCGCGGTGACGCTCGGCCTGGTCGCCGCCGGGCGGTTCCAGGCGAATGAGGCGGTGCCCTACATCCTGGCGCAGGTGGCAGGCGCCACCATCGGCGCCTTCCTGCTCTGGGCCATCGCCTCCGGCGCACCCGGCTTCGACCTCGCCGGCGGGCTTGCCGCGAATGGCTTCGGCGAGGCCTCGCCCGGCCGCTACAGCCTGCTCGCCGGCTTCACGACGGAGGTCGTGATGACGCTGCTGTTCCTGCTCATCATCCTTGGCGCCACCTCCGCCCGCGCGCCGGCCGGCTTCGCGCCGATCGCCATCGGGCTAGGGCTGACGCTGATCCACCTGATCAGCATCCCGATCACCAACACCAGCGTGAACCCCGCGCGCAGCACCGGGCCAGCCCTGGTTGTGGGCGGCGTGGCGCTGCAACAGCTCTGGCTGTTCTGGGTGGCGCCGATCATCGGCGGCGTCGTCGGCGGCCTGCTGCATCGCTGGCTGTCGACCGAGGAAGCGCTGGACCGCGCCGACCGCACCGCCGCCATCCGCGCCGCCGCCAGCACCGCCGCCGAAGCACTCGCCCCCGCCCCGGCGCGGGAGCCGCGTTGAGAGGGGCCTACCCGCCGGCCGCGAGGATGCGCGCCAGCCCCTCGCGGTAGGTCGGGCAGCGCCAGGTGATGCCGAGCGCCGCCCGGGTCGCGCCGCTCGCCACGCGCCGGTTCTCGGACCAGAAGGACAGCGCCATCGGCGACATGCCGGCGCGCGCGACCTCGAACGGAATCTCGGGCGGCGGCGCCACGCCCAGCAGCCGCGCCGCCTCCGCCACCACCTCCGCATTGCCCGCCGGTTCGTCATCGACCAGGTGCAGCACGCGCACGCCCGCCGGGTCCTGCCGGGCTGCGGCCACCACGGCCAGGGCGATGTCGTCCACATGGATGCGGCTGAAGGAATGCCCGGGCTTCACCACCCGCCGCGCCGTCCCCGCGCGCACATCCTCCAGCGCGCTGCGGCCCGGCCCATAGATGCCGCCGATGCGGAACAGGTCGAGCGCCCGTCCCGCCGCCGCCACGCGCCACGCCGCCTCCGCCGCCAGCCGGCGCTGGGACCGCGCCTGGCCCGGCGCCGGCGGCGTCGCCTCATCCACCTCGGCGCCGCCGCGGTCGCCATAGACCCCGGTGGTGGACAGGTAGCCGATCCAGCGCAGGCCGGTTGCGGCGCCCACCGCACCCGCATGGGCGGCGAGCACCGGGCACCCCTCCGCCTCCGGCGCCGCCGTCACCACCAGGTGCGTCGCTTGCGCAATGGCCCCGCCCGCCTCGTCGAAACGCACCATCGCAACGCCCTCCGGCGCCGCCGCGCGGCCCGGATCGCGCGCCGTGCCGGTGACGGCAAAGCCCGCCGCCACGGCCTCCGCCGCGATGGCGCTTCCGGCATAGCCCAGCCCCGCAATCACCATCCGCATCCCGGCACTCCTCCTACCGCCGCCGCGCGAACTGGCGCGGCGACCCCGCGATGCGTAGGATCACCCGGCATGCGACGCCAGCCCCGCCCCCTCCTCCTCGGCGCCCTCGCCGCCACCGTCACCCTGGCTGGCCTGGCCGGCTGGCTGGGCGTGACCCCGCGGGAAGCGCTGACCGCCGAGACTCCCCCTCGCCTCGCCGCCGGACCGGCCTTCGAACGCTGCGTCGGCCTGCTGCGCCGCGACCCACAGGCCGCCCTGGCCCATGCCGACCAATGGGCGCGGGAGGGTGGCGGCGAGGGTGCCGCGCATTGCCAGGCGCTCGCGCTGCTCGGCTTCGGCCAGCTCGACCAGGCGGCGCAGCGGCTGGAGACCCTGGCCAGCCAGTCCCGCGCCGCCAACCCCGCCCGCGCCGCCATCTACGCCCAGGCGACGCAGGCCTGGCTGCTGGCCGGCGAGATCAACCGCGCCTTCGCCAGCGCCACCCTCGCCCTGACCCTGGCGCCGGACGATGTCGATCTGCTGGTCGACCGCGCCGTGGTGAACGGCAACCTGTCCCGCTACGGCGAGGCGATCGAGGATTTGGACCGCGCCCTGACCCTCGACCCGACCCGCGCCGAGGCGCTGGTGTTCCGCGCCGCCGCGCATCGCCACCGCGACGAGAAGGTGCTGGCCGCCCGCGACATCGACCTCGCCTTGTCGCTGCAGGCCGACAATGCGGAGGCGCTGCTGGAACGCGGCATCCTCCGCCAGTTGCAGGGCGATGCGGCCGGCGCTCGGGCGGATTGGGAACGCGCGGTGCGCGTCGCCCCAGGCTCGCCCAGCGCCGACCTCGCCGCGCAGAACCTGGCGCTGAACGAGGCCGGGCTGAACGAGGCGGGACCGGCGCGGCGCTGATGCGGCCTGTGCGATGACCGGTGCCATCACCGCGCTGCTCGCCTGCCAACTGGCGGGCGAGGTCCTGACCCGAAGCCTGTCCCTTGCCATCCCCGGCCCCGTGATCGGCATGGTCCTGCTGCTGGCCGTGCTGCTGCTGCGCGGCCGCCCGGCGCCGGCGCCACTGGCGGAGGTCTCGGACGGGCTGCTGAACAATCTCGGCCTGCTGTTCGTGCCCGCCGGCGTCGGCGTGGTGCTGCACCTGCCGCTGCTGGCGCGGGACTGGGCGCCGCTGTCACTGGCCATCCTCGCCGGCACGCTGCTCGCCATCGCGGCGACCGGCCGCCTCGCCCAGGCCCTGCTGCGGCGCTTCGGGTGACCGACCTCGCCGAGATCTGGGTGTACCTGGCGCGGGAGCCGCTGGCTGCGCTGACGGCGACGCTGCTCGCCTGGCTCGCGGCCCTGCGGGTGCAACGCTGGTTCGGACGGCATCCGCTGGCGAACCCGGTGCTGATCTCGGTGGCGCTGCTGGCCGGCGGGCTGCTCGCCACCGGCATCGAGTACCGGGACTATTTCGCGGGCGCGCAGTTCGTGCATTTCCTGCTCGGTCCGGCGACCGTCGCGCTGGCCATCCCGCTGCACCGGCATTTTGCCAGTGTCCGCAAATCCGCGGTCGCCATTCTGCTGTCGGTCGGCCTGGGCGGCGCCTTCGCGGCGGCCGCCGGCGTCGGCATCGCGCTCGCCTTCGGCGCGGCGCCGGAGGTCGCGGCGAGCCTGGCGCCACGCTCCGTCACCACCCCCGTCGCCATGGGCATCGCGGAGCGCATCGGCGGCCTGCCCTCGCTGACCGCCGTGGTGGTGATCCTGTCCGGCATCACCGGCGCCGCGCTCGGCCCGCTGGTTCTGAACCTGGTGCGGGTGCGGGACTGGCGGGCGCGGGGCCTCGCCATCGGCACGGCCTCGCACGGCATCGGCACGGCGCGCGCGCTCAGCGTGGATGCAACGGCGGGGGCCTTCAGCGGGCTGGCGATGGGGCTGAACGCGATTGCCTCGGCGCTGCTGGTGCCGCTGCTGTGGCGGATATTTGTCGGCTAGAAATCCAGGTCGTCGTAATGCGCCGGCGGCACCACGCCCGTCACCCGGTCGCCCAGCAGCGGCCGGAAGGAAGGCCGCGACTTCACCCGGGCGTACCAGTCCTTCGCCGCATCCGACAGGCTCCAATCCACGTCGCCGATATAATCCAGCGACGAAAGCTGCGCCGCGGCCGCGAGGTCCGCCAGACCGAGCTGCGGCCCCGCGAGCCAGGCGCGCGTTTCCGCCAGCCAGCCGATGTATTCCAGATGCGGCTTGAGGTTCGCGTAGCCGGCGCGGATCGCCGTGGCATCCGGGTTGCCGCGGCCGAACAGCCGCTTCATCTGCTTCTCGAACACCAGGTTGCGCGTGACCTCGGCGTAGAATTTCTGGTCGAACCAGGCGACCAGCCGCCGCACCTCCGCCCGTTCCCCCAGCGTCCGCCCGAGCAGCGGCAGGTCGGGATAGGCTTCGTCCAGGTATTCGCAGATCGCGTAGGAATCGGCGATGGACAGCCCGTTCGATTCCTGCAGCAACGGCACCGTCCCGGCCGGATTGATCGCCAGGAACTCCTCCCGCCGCTCCCAGACGCGCTCGATCCGCAGGTCGAAAGGCAGGCGCTTCTCGGCGAGTGCGAGACGGACCTTGCGTGCGAAAGGAGACAGGGGAAGGTGGTAGAGGGTTCGCATGCAGGCCTAGATCTGAGACGCCCGGGAATATCGCACGCGCCGCCCCCAGGGCCAAGCGGCGGCGCTCAGCCCCGCACCGGGGCTGCATCCAATGCGCCGGCAATGGCCGCCCACATCGGCTTGCGCCGCAGCGCCTCGTCGAAGGGCAGCGGCCTGGCCTGCGTGCCGTCGCGCCGCCGATGCTCCGGCAGCCGCCCCTGCCGCACCCAGGAGTCACGATCGCTCAGCCCCCAGGCGACCACCGCGCGCACCGCCGGCTCGGCCAGCGTCGCATCCAGGAACCGCCGCACCAGCGCCGCCGCGGCCTGGTCCCGCGCCGCCACCGCCGCCGGCAGCGCGGCATCGTTCACGTCGAGCTCCGTCACCTCGATGGTCAGGCCGAGCGCGGCGACTTCCGCCAGGAAGCCGCGCCACTCCCGCGCCTCGAAGGGCTGCCCGGCCTGGAGATGCGCCTGCATCCCCAGCACATGCACCGGCACGCCGGCGCGCAGCAGGCCGCGCAGCAGCGCCAGCACGCCCACGCGCCGCCGCCGCGACCAGAAGGTCGCGTGCTCGCAGCCGAAGTCGTTATAGGCCAGCCGCGCCGCCGGGTCCGCCGTATGCGCCAGGTGAAACGCAAGCGCGATATGATCCGGCCCGAGCCGTTCCAGCAGAGGGGTGCGCCGCAGCCAGTCCGGCCGCCCATCCTCCGGCGCCACCGCCTCGTTCACCACGTCCCAGGTGCCGATCGCGCCGCGCCAGTGCCGCACCGTGGCATCGACATGCACCGCCATCGCGGCTGCCGTCGCCCGCGCATCCAGCCCGCCGAGCCAGGCCGGCTCGCTCTCATGCCAGACCAGCGTGTGCCCGCGCAGCGCCATGCCATGCCGGCGGGCGAAGGCCACGAGGATATCGGCGCGCCGGAACCGCCGGTCGCCGGCCTGCGGTTCCAGCTCGGCCCATTTCATCTCGTATTCCGCGACGAGCAGCCCGCATTCGGCGCGGATGAGGCTTTCCATCGCCGGATCGACAAGCTGGCGGGTGCTGACGGCCGCCCCGAAGGCCAGCCCCTTCGCCGCGGCGCGTTGATGCAGGCCCGCACCATCGATGCCCACCGGCATCGCCGGCACCGGCTGCGCCGTAGCGCAGCCGGTCGCCGCGCCGGCCGCAAGCGCCAGCGCAGCCCGCCGTCGCAGCGTCACTCCGCCGCGACGGCCAGCGCGTCTTCCATCGGCTGCGGCAGGTAGCGGGCATAGTCCTTCGGCACGATGTGCCAGAACTTCGCCGCCTCCGACGCCCAGTCGTTCAACAACCGCGAGGCGAAGGGGCTGCCCGTCTCCTCCACATGCCGCTCGACATGCTCGCGCAGCGCCGCCGCCCAATGCGCGGAGGCGCCGACGCGGCACCAGCGCAGCGATTCCGGATTCACCCGCTGCTCGAAGGTGTTCTCGGCGTCGTAGAGGAACGCCATGCCGCCGGTGAAGCCGGCGCCGAAATTGTCGCCGACCGGGCCGAGGATGACGATGGTGCCGCCCGTCATGTACTCGCAGGCATTGGCGCCGGCGCCTTCCACCACCGCGAGCGCGCCGGAATTGCGCACCGCGAAACGCTCCCCCGCCTGGCCCGCCGCGAACACCGCACCGCTGGTCGCGCCGTACAGGCAGGTGTTGCCGATGATGGTGTTCTCGTTCCAAACAAGCGTGGAGGACGGCGCCGGACGCACCACGATGGTGCCGCCCGAAAGCCCCTTGCCGACATAGTCGTTGGCGTCGCCGAACACCTCCAGCTTCAACCCGCGCACCGCGAAGGCGCCGAGCGACTGGCCGGCGGACCCGCGCAGCCGCACCGTCAGGTGGCCGCGCTGCAGACCCTCCATGCCGAACTTGCGGACGATCTTGCTGCTGATCTTGGTGCCGATGGCGCGGTGCGTGTTGCGGATGTTGTAGGCGAGCTGCATCTTCTCGCCGCGCTCGAACAGCGCCGCCGCGTCGCGGATCATGTCGGCATCCAGCGTCTCCGGCACCTCGTTCCGGCCCTCCATGGTGCAGTAGGCCGGATGCGCGCCGGCATCCGCCTTCACCAGCAGCGGGTTCAGGTCAAGGTCGTCCAGGTCCTCCGCACCCCGGCTGACCTGGCGCAGCAGGTCGGTGCGCCCGATCACGTCGGTCAGCTTGCGGAAGCCGAGGCTGGCGAGGATTTCCCGCACTTCCTCCGCCACGAAGCTGAACAGGTTGATGACCTTCTCCGGTGTGCCGGCAAACTTTTGGCGCAGCGCATCATCCTGCGTGCAGACGCCGACCGGGCAGGTGTTGGAATGGCACTGGCGGACCATGATGCAGCCCATGGCGACAAGGCTCGCGGTGCCGATGCCGAATTCCTCGGCGCCCAGCATCGCCGCGATCACCACGTCCCGCCCGGTCTTGAGGCCGCCATCGGTGCGCAGCTTCACGCGGTGCCGCAGGCGGTTGAGCATCAGCACCTGGTGCGTCTCGGTCAGCCCCATCTCCCATGGCAGGCCGGCATGCTTGATCGACGACACCGGGGATGCCCCCGTGCCGCCGGAATGCCCGGAGACCAGGATCGCATCCGCCTTCGCCTTGGCAACGCCCGCCGCGATGGTGCCGATGCCGGACCGCGCGACGAGCTTCACGCAGACGGTGGCTTCCGGGTTGATCTGCTTCAAATCGTAGATGAGCTGCGCCAGATCCTCGATGGAATAGATGTCGTGATGCGGCGGCGGGCTGATCAGCATGACGCCCGGCGTCGAATGCCGCAGCTTCGCGATCAGTTCCGTCACCTTGAAGCCGGGCAACTGCCCGCCCTCCCCCGGCTTGGCGCCCTGCGCGACCTTGATCTCGATCTCGCGGCAGTTGTTCAGGTACTCCGCCGTCACGCCGAAGCGGCCCGAGGCGATCTGCTTGATAGCGGAATTGGCGTTGTCGCCATTGCGCCGCGGCCGCGCACGGATCGGGTCCTCGCCGCCCTCGCCGCTGTCGCTGCGCGCGCCGATGCGGTTCATCGCGATCGACAGCGTCTCATGCGCCTCCGGGCTCAAGGCACCCAGCGAGATGCCAGGCGCCACCAGCCGCTTGCGGATCTCCGTGATGCTCTCGACTTCCTCGAGCGACACGGCCACGCGGCCATCGGCACGGAAATCCAGCAGGTCGCGCAGCGCCACCGGCGGCAGCTTCCGCACACCCTCGGAATAGCGCTTGAAGGTCTGGTAGCTGTCGCTTTCCACCGCCTTCTGCAGCGTGTGGATCAGGGACCCGTCGAAGGCGTGGTTCTCGCCACGCTTGCGCAGCTTGTACAGCCCGCCGACCGGCAGCGTCACCGCATCCGCATCCCACGCCTTCGCATGCAGCGCGAGGACGCGCCGCGCGATGCCCGAAAGCCCGATGCCCGAAATGCGCGAGGCGATCCCGGGGAAGAACTCCGCCACCAGGGCGCGGGATAGCCCGATGGCCTCGAAGTTCATGCCGCCGCGGTAGCTGCTGATGACGGAGATGCCCATCTTGGACATCACCTTCAGCAGCCCCTTGTCGACCGCCTTCTTGTAGCGCGCCACGCAATCCTTCAGCGACAGCTCCGGGAACAGCCCGCGCCGGTGCCGGTCCGCGATGCTCTCCTGCGCCAGGTAGGCATTCACCGTGGTCGCGCCGGCGCCGATCAGCACGGCGATGTAGTGCACGTCGATGGATTCGGCGCAGCGCAGGTTCAGGCTGGTGAAGGTGCGCAGGCTGTTGCGCACCAGGTGCGTGTGCACGCCGCCGACCGCCAGGATCATCGGGATGGCGGCCCGCGCCGGCCCCTGCTCGGCATCCGAGAGGATCACATGCGCGCAACCGCTGCGCACGCCTTCCTCCGCCTCCCGCTTGATGCGCTCGATCGCGTTGCGCAGCCCCGCCTCACCCTCCGCCACGGCGAAGGTGCAGTCCACCACGCAGGCGGTGTCGCCCATATAGGCGCGCATCGCGGCGAATTCCGCGTTGGACAGCACCGGGCTGTCCAGCATCAGCATGTCGCACTGCGTCGGGTCCTCGTCGAGGATGTTCCCGAGATTGCCGAGCCGCGTCTTCAGCGACATCACCCGCGTCTCACGCAGGCTGTCGATCGGCGGGTTCGTCACCTGGCTGAAATTCTGCCGGAAATAGTGGTGCAGCCCGCGGTACTGGGTGGACAGCACGGCGATGGGCGTGTCGTCGCCCATGCTGCCGATCGCCTCGCTGGCTTCCTCCACCATCGGGTGCAGGATCGTCTCCAGCTCCTCCAGCGTGTAGCCAACCGCAAGCTGCCGGCGGCGCAGTGCCTCCCCGCTCAGTTCCGCCTGCTCATCGGCGCCGGCCTTGACGATGCCGTCGATGCGCGTGGTGCGGCTGGTCCAGTCGCCGAACGGCTTGCGCGACGAAAGCGCATCCTTCAATTCCGTGTCGCCGTAGAAGCGCCCGGTCGCGAGTTCCACGCCGACGCACTGCCCCGGCCCGACACGGCCCTTCGCCCGGACGCGGTCCTCCGCGATCTTCACCATGCCGGTCTCGGAGCCGATGACCAGGATGCCGTCCTGCGTGATGGTGTAGCGCATCGGCCGCAGCCCGTTGCGGTCCAGCCCGCCGATCACCCACTTGCCATCCGTCGCCGCGATCGCCGCTGGCCCGTCCCACGGCTCCATCACCGCGTTGCAGTACAGGAACATCTCGCGATGCGCCGCCGGCATCGTCGCGTTGCTGCCGAGGCTTTCCGGAATCAGCATGGACTTCGCCATCGGCGCGTCGCGGCCGCCGCGCACCAGCAGCTCGAACACGTTGTCCAGCGTCGCGGTATCAGACCCACCCGCCTGCACCACCGGCTTGATGTCATCCATCGCGGCATCCAGCAGCGGATGCGCCAGCCGCGTCTCGTGCGACTTCATCCAGTTGATGTTGCCGTGGACGGTGTTGATCTCGCCGTTATGCGCCAGCATCCGGAACGGCTGCGCCAGGCGCCAGGTCGGGAAGGTGTTGGTGGAATAGCGCTGGTGGTAGATCGCGAAGCGGCTGGTGAAGCGCGCATCCAGCAGGTCCGGATAGAAATCCGCCAGCGACGCCGCCAGGAACATGCCCTTGTAGACGATGGACCGGCAGGACAGGGAGCACAGGTACAGCTCCGGAATCTGCGCCGCGATCGCCTGCTTCTCGATCCGCCGGCGGATCACGTACATGTCCCGCTCGTACAAATCCTCGTCGACGCCGCGCGGGTTCCACAGCAGGATCTGCTCGATCTCCGGCCGCGTCGCATTGGCCTTCTCGCCGATGCACGCGACATCGATCGGCACCTGGCGCCAGGAATAGATGTTGTAGCCGGCGGCCAGGATCTCGGTCTCGACGATCTGCCGGCAGCGCTCCTGCGCGCCGAGGTCGGTCTTCGGCAGGAACACCATGCCGACCGCGATCCGCCCCGGCCGCAGCCGGTCGCCGCCGCGCTCCACCACCTCGGCGAAGAAATCCTGCGGGATCTCGATATGGATGCCGGCGCCGTCGCCGGTCTTGCCATCCGCATCCACCGCGCCGCGATGCCACACCGCCTTCAGCGCATCGATGCCGGCCTGCACCACCTTGCGGTGCGCCTTCCCATCCAGCGAGGCGACGAGGCCGACGCCGCAGGCATCGTGTTCCGTCAGGTCGATATGCCCGGCATCGCGCAGCGTCGCGGTGTTGGCCAGGTGGTCCGCCACATAATCCTGCATCGCCGTCACTCCGCCGCCACGGCGAGCGTGCTCGCCTTCTGCTCGATGTAGTGGTGCATGGTCTCCGCCGCGTCGCGCCCGTCGCGGATCGCCCAGACCACCAGGCTGGCGCCGCGCACGATGTCGCCGGCGGCGAAGACGCCGGGCAGCGCCGTCATCATGGTGCGATGGTCCACCTTCAGCGTGCCCCATTTCGTCACCGGCAGCGCCGGCTCGTTGAAGGCCGCCGGCAGATCCTCCGGATCGAAGCCCAGCGCCATGATGACGAGGTCGGCCGGCAGGTCGAACTGGCTGCCCGCGATCGCCTCCACCTGCTGCCGCCCCGTCGCATCCGGCAGGCCGAGATGCATCCGGTGCGCGCGGACGGCGGTGACGGAGGCATCGCCGAGGAAGGCCTCCGGCGCGCCGAGCCACTCGAACACCACGCCTTCTTCCTCGGCGTTGTACACCTCCCGCATCGAGCCGGGCATGTTCGCCTTGTCGCGCCGGTACAGGCAGGTGACGGAGGCAGCCCCCTGGCGCACCGCGGTGCGCACGCAATCCATCGCCGTGTCGCCGCCGCCGATCACCACCACGCGCTTGCCGGCCGCGTTCATCGCGCCGGATTCCATCGCCGGCACAACCTCGCCGAGGCCGGCGCGGTTCGACGCGGTCAGGAATTCCAGCGCCGGCACGATGCCGGGCAGGCCGATGCCGGGCGCCGCCATGTCGCGCGCCTTGTAGACGCCGGTCGCGATCAGCACGGCGTCGTGCTTCACGCGCAACTCCTCGAGCGTCACGTCGCGGCCGACCGCGATGTTCAGGTGGAAGTGGATGCCACCTTCCTCGAACTGCTTCGCGCGCCGCAGCACCACCTCCTTCTCCAGCTTGAAGTTGGGAATGCCGTAGATCATCAGGCCGCCGACGCGGTCGTAGCGGTCGTAGACATGCACCTGGTAGCCGCGCACCCGCAGCCGCTCCGCCGCCGCAAGCCCGCCCGGGCCGGCGCCGATGATGCCGATGCTGCGGTCCAACTCGCGCCGCGGCTTCGGCGGCTTCACCCAGCCCTGCGCCCAGGCATTGTCGGTGATGTACTTCTCGACCGAGCCGATGGTGACGGAACCGAAGCCCTTCTCGATGACGCAGTTGCCCTCGCAGAGCCGGTCCTGCGGGCAGATGCGGCCGCAGATCTCCGGGAAGGTATTGGTCGCCGCGGCAACCTCATACGCCTCCTCCAGCCGGCCTTCCGCCGTCAGCTTCAGCCAGTCCGGGATGTTGTTGTTGAGCGGGCAGTGCACCTGGCAGAACGGCACGCCGCACTGGCTGCACCGGCTGGACTGTTCCGCCGCCGCCTTCGGCGCGAACTCCTCATAGATTTCACCGAAATCCTCGCGGCGCAGCGTCGCCGGCCGCTTGTCCGGCTGGTGCTGGTCGAGGCGCACGAATTGCAGCATCCGATCGGCCATGGCGGCGCGAAGCTCCCTGGGGCGGACGCCTCCCTACACCACGACTTTTCCAGATGCGAGTCCATTTTGCGATGCAAGGACAGCCATGCTGTCCTTTATCCGGGATTGTCCTTCCGAAAGGTTACCGTCCCCAACCCCGATAAGGCCAGATCGGGCCGATGTGGCCCTTCAGGCCGCCGCCACATCCCGACGGCCGCCGCCGACCCGGTAGCGCCGCAGATAGGCCGGCACCACGGACTCCACCGACTTGGGCTCGATGCCCAGCGCGTCCAGGCCAGGATGCTGGCCGGACACCACGTTGTCCTTGCCCAGCAGCAGCAGCTGGTCGCTGGTGAGCGCCGGGTTCGGCAGCTTTTCCAACAGCCGCGCCTGGAAGCGCATGAACCCCATCGGCATCTCGACCATCCGGCGCCGACGTCGCGTGGTGTCCAGGATGAAGCGCAGCACCTCCCGCATCGTCATCGCGCGCGGGCCGCCCAGTTCGTAGGTCGCGCCCTGCGCCTCATCCCGCTCCAGCGCCGCCATCACCGCATCGGCCACGTCGCCCACATACACCGGCTGGAAGCGCGACCCGCCGGAGACCACCGGCATGAAGGGCAGCATCTGTGCCATGCTGGCGAAGCGGTTGAAGAACTGGTCCTCCGGCCCGAACACCACGGAAGGCCGCAGGATGGTCGCATGCGGAAAGGCCGCCAGCACCGCCGCCTCCCCCTGCGCCTTGCTGCTGGCATACAGGCTCTCGCTGCCCACATCCGCGCCGATCGCCGAGACATGCACCATCCGCCGCACCCCGGCCGCCGTCGCCGCCTGCGCGATCAGCCCCGGCGCCTCCCCCTGGATGCGCCGGAAGTCGCCGGGCCGGCGTTCGTAAAGGATGCCCACCAGGTTCACCGCCACATCGCCCCCCTCCAGGGCGCGCGCCAGCGCCGGCGCGTCGGTCACGGAAACCGCCAGCGGCACGATCTGCCCGACGCGTCCCTGCGTGGTGAGGAACCGCGTGCCGGCCGGGTCCCGCGTCGCCACCCGCACCACGTAGCCCTGCGCCGCCAGGCGCTGCACCACGTAGCGGCCGATGAAGCCGGCGCCGCCGAACACCGTGGCCAACCTGCGATCCCGCCCCACCTGCATCATCCGCACTCCATCCGCCGTTGCGCGGAACATATGGGCGGCCGCAGCGCCAGCCAAGGCGAGCTTCGGTGCCTGGTCACGGCATTGCAAGAAACCGCCGCGACCCCGCTTGACGCGTCACGCCCCCCCCCGTAAATCCCGCGATGTCGCAGGACGCCCCCATTGCCCAGGTGGCGGAATTGGTAGACGCGCTGGCTTCAGGTGCCAGTGACCGCAAGGTCGTGAAGGTTCGAGTCCTTTCCTGGGCACCACTCCTCCAGACTATCCGCAGGCAGCACGGATATATCCCGCGGGATGCGCGCGTCCCGCCGACGCAAGCCTACAGCCCCAACGCGTCGCAGGCACCGTTCAGCGCCGGAATGTCGATCAGGAATGCGCTGTTGTTGGGATCCTGCCGCGCCAGGAAGCAATCCCCCACCACCTGCGCCGCCCGCAGGTCGAGAACCGGCGCCGCCGTGTCCAGGCCCGTGCGCCAGTAGGCCGTCGACGTCAGGCTGAGCACGCGGGTCCCGGGTGCCGAAAAGACGCAGTTCAGCAATCCGCCGCCATACAGGCCAGCAACCGCCTCGGCGGATCGGAAAACCTCCACCTGTTCCGCGGCGGAAAGCTGGTCCGGCGCGATGGCGCGGAAGCCGCGCGCGGCAAGCTGTTCGAACACCTCCTGCTCGTTCAGCAGGTTGCGGAACCAGGCCTTGATGCCGATCCTCCGGATGTACAGCCGGTTGCCCGCCACCGGCTGCGCCGGCGCGCGCCCGACATCGGCGGCCTGGCGCAGCGCCGTCATGACCGGACGGTGCAGCCAGCTCGGGCTCTGCGCCACGAAGATGCGGTCGACGCGAATCCATCCCCTCGGCGGCACCGGCACAAGATCGCCCTCCGGCACACCCAGCGCGACCAGGAACCTGCCGAATGTCGCGTGCACCGCCTCCGACACCAGGATCTTCGGCCGCGGCGCCGGCAGCGCGAAGTAGAAGGCCAGCTTGGGCAGAAGTTCGAACATGAAATGCGTGTAGTTGTGGTCGCGCGCGTTGATCAGGTGGAACACCGGCTCCCGCAGGTGAAGCGCGGGCGCCCCCCGGTCCCCGCCCCTGCGCCGCAGCCCCTCCGGCCGCAGGGTGAGGCCATGCTGGGACAGCACGGCGGGATGGTCCTGCGGCGCCGCCGCGAAAGCCTCGGGCCGATCGACGATGCTCGTGACCAGCAGGCGCCCGTCGCGGTCGATCACCTCGCCCCGGCCCATCACGGCAGCGTCCGACAGTGCCGTCAGGTGGATCTCGGGCCAGCGCAGATCGAAGCCGCGCAGGGCTTGCGGCGCAGGCCCATGGCGGAAGGTCGGCAGGCGCGTTGCCGGCTGCTCGATGGCAGGCGCGACCGACAGGCTGCGGTGGCTGCCCTGCAGAAGCGTGGCCAGTTCGGCAACCGGCTCGATGGCGTCCATCGGCAGCAGGCGCAGCACCTGCGGAAGCCTCATGACCGGACGGCCAGCGTGAAGTCCGGAAACGCATGATGCTGCACCGCCGCCGCGGCGATCCGAGCGCCGGCCGGCAACAGCGCGCACAGCAGCAGCGGGCCATCGAGGCCGGACAGGTCCAGGAAACCGGATGGCGGATTACCTTCGAAGAAGGCGGCGGCCAGGGTGCGTCCTTCCGGAAGCGGCGCAGGGTCGCCCGACAATCCGGCGCGCGCCTCGCAATGCAGGTCGGGGTGCGTGTTCCGGAAGGCATTGTCGAAGACCAGGCTGTCGCCGCAGCTCCAGCCGATGGCCGCCATCCGTCGCGTCGCGAATTTGTGGTTCAGCCGGTGCATCGCCGCGTGGGCCAGGGCGGCCAGGGCGAAGCGGGGCGCCTGCCGGCGGAGATCCTCCGCGAACAACTGGCTGAAATAGCGATCCAGGGTCGAGGTCGGCATGCGGAGCCCGGCGGCTTCCAGCCTGAGTCCGGCCGCGAACTGCGACAAATCCAACGCGATCTCCAACGCGGACGCCGCCGCCCGAAAGCTTGTGTAGCCAGCCTGGTCGCGCACCCGCAAGCCCCACGCCGCCGCCCGGCCGGCGCCCCCTGCCGGTTGCCACATCGCGTCCCCATGCCCTACTCCCAACCGCGGTCCGCCCATTTCCGGCGCGACGCCACCTGCGGCCCCAGCCGGGACCGCAACCTGTTCAACCGGTTTTTCAGGGGTCAGGGCGCACGTGTCTGACAGAATCGGCCCGTCCTGGGCGCCACCGACTGGGGTTTCCGCGACGTGGGCTGCACCCTGTTCTCCCGAAACGCCGTGATCCGCCTGCATCGGCACGACCTGCCGGAGGGCCTGAGCTTCGGGTCCTCCGTCGCCATCGACACGGAAACCATGGGCCTCGACCCGCGGCGGGACCGGCTTTGCCTGGTGCAGCTCTCGGACGGCAACGGCACCGCGCATTGCGTCCAGATCGTGCCGGAGCGCCTCGGCGGCCGTGGCGCGGACTGCCCCAATCTCAAGCGCCTGCTGGCGGACCCGGAGGTGCTGAAGATCTTCCACTTCGCCCGCTTCGATGTCGCCGCGCTGTACAACGCGCTGGGAATCATGGTGGCCCCGGTCGTCTGCACCAAGATCGCCTCCAAGCTGGTGCGCACCTACACCGACCGGCACGGCCTCAAGGACCTCTGCCGCGACCTGCTCGGCGTCGATCTGTCCAAGCAGCAGCAGACCAGCGACTGGGGCGCGGCAGAACTGAGCCCCGAGCAACTGAGCTACGCCGCGTCAGACGTGCTGCACCTGCACGCGCTGTGGGCCCGCCTGAAGGCGCTGCTGGAACGGGAGGGCCGCCTGGACATCGCCATGGCCTGCTACCACTTCCTCCCCATGCGCGGACGCCTCGATCTGCTCGGCTACGAAGACCCGGATATTTTTTCGCACTGACCTTTTACCTCCGGGTTTCCTTGGCACGTTTCTTGTCCGCCGGCCGGCGCGGGCGCATCTTCGCGTTGACCCTCTGCCCAGTGAGGCCCATAGGACTCCCGTGAGATTGCCGCCGCCCATTGCCGTCCGGCCCACCGACACGCCGAGCGCCGCCGCCCGCGCCGCGGCGCGGCGGGTGCTGGCGCCATCGCGCGCCCGCCGTGCCCCGAGCGCCGGGCAGCTCGCGCGCCGGCGCATCCTGGTCAGCATCGCCAAGCGCGTCCTGCCGCTGGCGGCCGTCGGCCTGCTGGCGGCGGTCGCCCTGTGGCCGGAGCTGGACCAGGCGGCGGACAACGCCCGCGTCTCCTTCCGCCGCGTGCTGCAGGCGGCACCGGACGCGCTGCGCATCGTCGACCCGCGCTACCAGGGCGTCGATGACCAGGATCGCCCCTACACCGTCACCGCCAGCGTCGCCACGCAGGGCGGCACGGAGAATGTGGTGGCGCTGGACGCGCCGCGCGCCGACCTGCTGATGGGCGACGGCGCCTGGGTGTACCTCGAATCGCGGGAGGGCCGTTTCGACCGCCCGACCAACAAGCTCGACCTTGCCGGCCGTGTCACCGTGCACCACGACGATGGAACACAGTTCGTGACGGACCGTGCCGCCGTGGACCTGAAGGGCGGCTCCGCCACCGGCGATGATCCCGTCGCCGTGCAGGGGCCGTTCGGCACCCTGACGGCGGAGGGCTTCCGGCTGTACGAGCGTGGCCAGGTGGTGCTGTTCACCGGCCGCGCCCGCGCCGTGCTGGAAGGCGGCCAATGAAGCGGCTCGTCCTTCTTCTCGCCCTGCTGGCCTCGCCGGCCGTGGCGCAGAACCTCGACCTGAACCAGGGCGGTCCGGTCGAGATCACCGCGAATGACGGCATCGAATGGCGCCAGCAGGACCAGGTGGTGATCGCCCGTGGCAATGCCCGCGCGGTGCGCGGCGGCGTCACGGTGGATGCCGAGCGCCTGATCGCCCGCTACCGGCCACGCGGCACCGCGCAGGGCGGCTCGCCCCCCGCCGCCGGCCCGGCCGGCGACAGCCCGCTGTCGGGCGGCGAGATCTGGCGCCTGGAAGCCGAGGGCAACGTCCGCGTCACCAGCGCCACCGAACGCGCGGAAGGCCAGCGCGCCGTCTACGACATGGACCAGGCCGTCATGGTCCTGTCCGGCCGCGGCCTGTCCCTGACCACGCCGGAACAGACCATCACCGCCCGCGACAGCCTGGAGTATTGGCCGCAGCGCCGCATGGCCGTGGCGCGGGGCGGCGCCGTGGTGGTGACGTCCGACGATCGCCGAATCGCCGCGGATACGCTGGTCGCCTACTTCCTGGATGCGGCACCGGCCGCGACGCAGGCTGCTGCACCCGCCGCCCGGCCGCCCATCGCCGGGCTGCCGGCCGCCAACGAGGGCAGCCGGATCGACCGCGTCGAGGCCTATGGCGGCGTCGACATCCGCACGGCGGACGAGATCGTGCGCGGCGACCGTGGCGTCTACAGCCCGCAGACCGGCCTCGCGCGCCTGGTCGGCGGCGTGCGAATCACCCGCGGGGAGAACCAGTTGAACGGCCAGGAAGCCATCGTGAACCTGCGCACCGGCGTCTCGCGCCTGGTCTCCGCGCCGGGCACGCGCGTGCAGGGCCTGATCCTGCCGGGCCAGCAGCAGCCGGCGCAGGCGGAGGTCCCGCAGCCGCAGCGCCCCGCCGCGCGCCGCCCGGCGCCGCCGCCTGCGCGCGGAGCGTCACCCCAATGAACAGCTTCGACCGCAACGCGGACCTCAAGCCCTCCCCCGTCCGGCTCGCCGCGGAAAGCACCGGCCTGGTCGCGACCGGCCTCGGCAAGCGCTACAAGAAGCGCCCGGTGGTGCGCGGCGTCTCGATCAGCCTGCGGCGGGGCGAGGCCGTGGGCCTGCTCGGCCCGAACGGCGCCGGCAAGACCACCACCTTCTACATGATCACCGGCCTGGTGCAGCCCGACGAAGGCACCGTGACCATGGATGGCCACGACGTCACCTTCCTGCCGATGTACCGCCGTGCCCGCCTCGGCCTCGGCTACCTGCCGCAGGAAGCCTCGATCTTCCGCGGCCTGTCGGTGGAGGACAACATCCGCGCGGCGCTGGAGGTGGTGGAGCCAGTCCGCGACCGGCGGGAACAGATGCTGGACAGCCTGCTGGCCGAGTTCGGCATCGGGCACCTGCGCCGTGCCCCCGCCCTGGCGCTGTCGGGCGGCGAGCGCCGACGGGTCGAGATCGCCCGCGCCCTGGCAACGCAACCCTCCTACATCCTGCTCGATGAGCCGCTGGCCGGTATCGACCCGATCGCGGTGGGCGAAATCCGCGACCTGGTCAAGCACCTGAAGAACCGCGGCATCGGCGTGCTGATCACCGACCACAACGTCCGCGAGACGCTCGAGATCATCGACCGCGCCTACATCCTGCACGACGGCCAGGTTCTGATGGAAGGCAACCCGCGGGACGTCGTGGCGCATGAGGGCGTGCGCCGCGTCTACCTCGGCGAGAGGTTTTCGCTCTGAGGCGCACTCGCACAGGGCCGGGCCGGCTGGCGGCGTGATTCGCGCGCCAGAACAAAAGGCTAGGCCAGGGTCGGCGCTTCTACCGGCGCGGATCCTGGGCTAGACTCGGGATATGCAACGGATCGCGCATTCCAGGGACGGGGGCTGAGGGTCGTGGCGCTCGGCCCACGCCTGGACCTGCGGCAGTCCCAGTCCCTGGTGATGACGCCGCAGCTGCGCCAGGCGATCAAGCTGCTGCAATCCAGCAACGTCGAGGTCACCGCCTTCGTCGAGGAGGAGCTGGAGCGCAACCCGCTGCTGGAGCGCGACGAGCGCACCGACCCCCGCACCGTCGCCGATGAACGCGCCCCGGAACCCGCCGCGCCCGAACCCGCGGACAGCCACGCCGCCGCCACCTCCGGCGATATGCCGGCCGAGGGCGCGGCGCCGCTCGATGCCGATTGGGGCAACGTCTATGACAGCGACGGCGGCGGCGGCTTTGTGGAAGGCGGTGGCCGCGGCGGCGCCACCGGCTTCGACGACACGCTGTCCGACATCGAGGATCTGGCGGATGGCCGGAAATCGCTATGCGAGCATCTCGGCGAACAGGTCCGGCTGAACATCGGCGACCCGCAGGACCGCCTGATCGCGGCGCAGATGCTGGCGCTCGTGGACCCCGCCGGGCGCATGACCATCACGGATCTGCAGATCGCCAATGCCATGGGCTGCGCCGAGGGGCGCGTCGCCGCGGTGCGCGCGCAGCTGCAACGCCTCGACCCCGTCGGCATGTTCTGCCGCGACCTGCGCGAATGCCTGGCCGTGCAGCTGGCCGACCGCAACCGCCTCGACCCCTGCATGGACCGGCTGCTGGACAATCTGGACATGCTGGCCCGCCGCGACCTGCGCGGCCTGATGCGGGTCTGCGAGGTGGATTCGGAAGACCTCGCCGACATGATCGCCGAGCTCAAGCGGCTCGACCCCAAGCCGGGCGCGAGCTTCGATGCGCCGCCGGCGATGCCCGTGGTGCCCGATGTGCTGATGCGGCGCATGCCCGATGGCGGCTGGGCGGTGGAACTCAACCCGGAAACCCTGCCCCGCGTGCTGGTCAACCGCGGCTTCCACGCGCGCGCCGTGGTCGGCGCCAAGTCGCGCGACGACCGCGCCTTCATCGCGGACCGGCTGCAGACCGCGACCTGGCTGGTGAAGTCGCTGGAACAGCGCGCCAACACCATCCTGAAGGTCGCCGCCGAGATCGTCCGCCGGCAGGACGCCTTCTTCCGCCTCGGCGTCGGCCACCTGCGGCCGCTGATCCTGCGCGACGTAGCCGAATATGTCGCCATGCATGAAAGCACCGTGAGCCGCGTCACCGCGAATAAATACATTGCCACACCGCGCGGCACCTTCGAGCTGAAGTATTTCTTCACCACGGCGATTGCCGGAACGCTGGGCGGCGAGAGCCATTCCGCCGAGGCGGTGCGCTTCCGCATCCGCGAGATGATCGGCGCCGAAACCACCGAAGATGTGCTGTCCGATGACGCCATCGTCGAACGTCTGCGCAAGGAGGGAGTGGACATCGCCCGCCGAACGGTGGCCAAATACCGGGAAGCGTTGCGCATTCCCTCATCGGTGCAACGCAAGCGGGAGAAGGCCGTCCCGGCCTGATCCGCGGCACGGACTTCGCCGCCTTTCCCTCCGGGCGCGGCCTTCCCAACACGGGAAAGGAGCGAGGCTCGCATGCATATCACCGTCGCAGGCAAGCAGGTCGAGACCGGGGAAGCGCTGAAGACCCATGTGCGGGACGGGCTGACGACAATATCACGCAAGTATTTCGACCACGCGGTCGAAGCCAACGTGACGTTCAGCCGCGACGCCAAGGGCCACGCCTTCCTCTGCGACATCAACCTGAAGGCCGGCCGCAACCTGTTCCTGCGTGGCGAGGGCGAGGGCGCCGATGCGCACCGGGCCTTCGAGGTCGCGGCCGAACACGTGGCCAAGCGCCTGCGACGCTACCGCCGCCGCATGAACGACCACGCCCGCAGCCTGGCCTCGGAACGCAACCCCGAGCAGGGCGAGCCCGCCCGCCAGGTCGTGCTGCGTCCGGAGGAGGATGAGGAAACCGCCGACCCGGCGATGGCCGAGGGCGGCGACAGCCCGGCTGTGGTGGCGGAAACGCCCGCGGTGATCGACCGCCTGACAGTGGGCGAGGCCGTCATGCGCATGGATTTGGCGCATGTGCCGGTGCTGATGTTCCGCAACCGCGCCACGAACGGCCTGAACGTGGTCTACCGCCGCGGCGACGGCAACATCGGCTGGATCGACCCCAAGACCACCTGACCTGAAGGCCCTCTCCCCCCTGGGGGAGAGGGTTGGGGTGAGGGGGTCCCCCTCAGTGAACCAGCATCGGCTCCATGTCATGCTGCCGGATCGCCGCCGCGGCCAGCGCCGCATCCGGGGCCGCCCCGATCGGCGTGCCATCCGCCGCATGGATCGAGAAGGCGAGCGCGCCGTTCAGCACCACCGGCCGCAGATAGGCAACCGCATCCGCGCCAAGGCGGGCGAAATCCAGGTTGGACAGACTGCGCAGGCTCGCAGGGGTCAGGGTCACGCGGCCCTCTTCGGCGCCGCCATCGAAGTCGGACATGATCTTCTCCTTTCGGCGCGGCCATCATGGCCCGCACCCGTCAACGCACGAAACGGCTCAGCTTTCCTTCACCCGGGTCTCGCCGGCCACCTGCCCCACCACCGGACGCTGCGGCCCGTTGCCGCGGGTGGCGATCTGGATGGTCTTCACCCGCACCTCCGGCACCGGCCGGCGCAGGTCGACATGCAGCAACCCGTTGTCGAGCCAGGCACCCTCCACCTCGATGCCCTCCGCCAGCACGAAGGCGCGCTGGAACTGCCGCGCGGCGATGCCGCGATGCAGGAAGATGCGACCTTCGGAATCATCCCGTTGCCGGCCGCGAATCACCAGTTGGTTGTCCTCCTGCGTGATCTGCAGATCATCCATGGAAAACCCGGCGACCGCGAGCGTGATCCGCAACCGCGTCTCCGCCGTCTGCTCGATATTGTAGGGGGGATAGCCATCGGCGCTTTTCTGCACCCGGTCGAGCATCTGTTCGAGATGATCGAAGCCGAGGAACAGGGGCGAACCGAACAGGGATGAACGTGACATCGGACTCGGGTGCCTCCTCGCTCAGGAGCGAAGCCTTGGTTGCAGGGCCCAAAGGCACCCCGCGTGTTACCAATTTTGGCAAGGCCGGCCGCCGTTGCAAGGGGTGGCGGCGGGGGCTACCTCTCGGCCCTGTCCATCCCCGCCGCGGCGGGTCAGCAGGTAAGATGACGCTCCAGACCGAATTGCTGCCCATCCTGTTCGTCCCCGACCCCCGCCTGCGCGCCAAGGCCCGGCCCGTCGCGCCCGACGACCAGCGCATCGCCGACCTCTCCGCCCGCATGCTGGCCACCATGTACAAGGCCCCCGGCATCGGCCTGGCGGCACCGCAGGTGGGGGAAATGCTGCGCCTGGTGGTGCTCGACCTGCATGAGAACGACGTCCCGGCGCCCATGGTGCTGGTGAACCCGCAGGTGATCGCCAGCACGGACGAGCTGGCGGCGCGGGAGGAAGGCTGCCTGTCCCTGCCCGGCCAGTTCGCCGAGGTGACGCGCCCCGCCCGCGTCAAGGTCCGCTACCAGGACCTCACCGGCGCCAGGAAGGAAATCGAGGGCGACGGCCTGCTCGCCGCCTGCCTGCAGCACGAGATCGACCACCTGGACGGCGTGCTGTTCGTCGACCACATCTCCCCGCTCAAGCGCAACATGCTGCTGCGGAAGCTGGCCAAGGAGCTGAAGCTGAAGGCGCAGGAAAAGGCGTGACCGCCGGCCGGCCGCTCCGCCTTGCCTTCATGGGCAGCCCCGAGTTCAGCGTCCCTGCGCTGCGGGCGCTGCACGCGGCGGGGCATGAGGTGGCCGCCGTCTACACCCAGCCGCCGAAGCCCGCCGGGCGCGGCCAGCGCGAAACCCCCTGCCCGGTCCACCGCGCCGCGCTGGAACTGGGCCTGCCCGTCCGCACCCCGGCCCGGCTGCGGCGCGACGCCGCGGAACACGCGGCCTTCGCGGCGCTGGGCCTCGATGTCGCGGTGGTCGCCGCCTATGGCCTGATCCTGCCCAGGCCGATGCTGGACGCACCGCGCCGCGGCTGCCTGAACATCCATGCCTCGCTGCTGCCGCGCTGGCGCGGCGCCGGCCCGATCCAGGCGGCGATCCTGGCCGGCGACGCCGAGACCGGCATCACCATCATGCAGATGGAGGAAGGGCTGGACACCGGCCCGATGCTGCTGGCCGAGGCGAGCCCGATCGGCCCGCGCACCACCACGCCCGAACTCCACGACGCCCTGGCCGGGATCGGCGCCCGGCTGATCCTGCGCGCCCTGGCGGAAAACCCGCCGGCCGTTCCGCAGCCCGAGGCGGGCGTGACCACCGCGCCGAAGCTGGCGAAGGCCGATGGCAGCCTGGACTGGACGCAGGACGCCGTGGCGCTGGACCGCCGCATCCGTGCCCTGACCCCCTGGCCCGGCTGCTTCTTCCAGGCCGGTGCCGAGACCCTCCGGGTGCTCGCCGCCGAACCCGCCGAGGGCAGCGGCCCACCCGGCACCCTGCTGGATGCGCAAACCGTCGCCTGCGGCACCGGCGCACTCCGCCTGCTGCGCCTGCAACGCCCCGGCCGCGCCGCGCAGCCCGCCGCCGAGTTCCTGCGCGGCTTCGCCCTGCCCACCCACCTCGCCTGATGCCCCGCTACGCCCTGCTGCTGGAATTCGACGGCACGAATTTCTGCGGCTGGCAGCGCCAGGGCGCGCTGCTGTCGGTGCAGCAGGTCCTGGAGGAAGCGGCCGCGCCGCTGAACCACGGCATCACGCCCACCGCGACCGGCGCCGGCCGCACCGATGCCGGCGTGCACGCCGAAGGCGCCGTCGCCAATCTCGACCTGGCGCTGGACCTGCCGCCCGAACGCGTGCGCGACGCGCTGAATTTCCGAACCCAGCCCCACCCGGTGGTGGTGCGGGCGGTGGCGCGGGTGGCGCCGGACTGGTCGGCGCGCTTCGATTGCCTCGGCCGCGGCTACCGCTACCGCATCCTCAACCGCCCCGCCCGCCCGGCGCTGGCCGCGGCCAAGGCCTGGCACGTCAAGCGCCCGCTGGACGCGGCGGCGATGCATGCGGCGGCGCAGACCCTGGTCGGCCGCCACGATTTCTCCGCCTACCGCGCCGCCGCCTGCCAGGCCAAGTCCGCGCTGCGGACGCTGGACGTGCTGGACGTGGCACGGTGCGGGGAGGAGGTGGTGATCACCGCCGAAGCCCGCAGCTTCCTGCACCACCAGGTCCGCAACCTGGTCGGCACGCTGGTCGAGGTCGGCCAGGGCCGCCGCCCCGTCCCCTGGCCGCGCCAGGTGCTGGAAGGCCTGGACCGCGCCAGGGCCGGCCAGACGGCCCCCCCGGACGGCCTGACCTTCCGCTTCGCCCGCTATGACCCGGAACCGGCCTGGTCGAGATAGGCAGCGGCTGATCCACGCGCGGGCCTTTGCATTGAAGTCATGGCCAGGCCAGCGCACGTCAAAGTGTGCGAAAGCATATTGACTGAATACTGTATGGAGCGTAACGCTCTACAACCAGAGGTCGTTGAACAACCGCCAGCACCCATCAGGCGCAGGCGATTGTCCCCGGGGTGCAACCCCATCATGACAACCCGAGGTGGCATGGCCCGTGCAAAAGCCGGCCGGCCTCGCCTTCACCCGAACAAGCCCCACAGCCCTGGCACCCGCCATGGCCGCAGACCATCACGGCGCACGCGGTTCGGGGATTCAGTCATCTCTTCGCCGTCTCCGCTCAGGAGACACCCATGGCCATTCTCACGGTCGGTCCGACCTCGACCTATGCCTCCATCGCCGATGCGATGGTCGATGCCCTTGCCGGCGACACCCTCTCGATCGAGGCCGGCTACGGCACCGAAACCGCGACGATTTCCACGAACAACCTGACGGTCGACGGCACCGCGACCTCCACCGGCATCGTCCTGCAGCTCGGCGCCGGCGTCGCGCTGTTCGCCCTGACCGGCGACGCGCCCATCGCCATCCTGGACGGCCCGGACGGCACCGACATCGTCGGCAATGACGGCGACAACGTCATCACCGTCTCCTCCGGTGTCGATGCCGTCAATGGCGGCGCCGGCGTCGACAGGCTGATCGTCGACTACAGCCTCGCAACCGGCGACGTCACCGGCAACTCGACCTCCAACTTCACCGAGGCCGGCGGCGGCGGTCGCTCCGTCGTCATCACCGACGGCACGATCGAGAATTTCACGGTCCTGACCGGCGCTGCCGCGGACACGCTGACCACGGGCGACGGCGATGACATCATCGACGCCGGCGACGGCGCCAACACCGTCACCGCGGGCGAAGGCAACAACACGCTGACCGGCGGCGCCGATGCGGATACCTTCACCGTTGGCGACGGTGACAACCTGATCAATGCCGGCGACGGTGCCAACACGATCATCGCCGGCCAGGGCGTCAACACCATCGTCGCCGGCGACGGGGTCAACACGATCACCGCGCTGGATGGCGGCAACACCATCACCGGCGGCGACGGCACCAACATCATCACATCCGGCGCGGGCGCCGATGTCATCACCGCCGGCAGGGGCCCGATGACCATCGTGGCCGGCAGCGGCTCGGACCTGATCACGGTCAAGGCCCCCCTCGGCGGGACCATCAATGCGGGCGCCGATGATGACCGCCTGGTCCTGGATCTCCGGGATGAGGACACGAGCATGTTCGTCGTCATCGAAGGCGGGACCCTCGCGACGGGCTACAGCGGCTATCTCGGCAATACGGGTCAGGTCTACGTCGAGTTCGTCGGCGTCGAGAACTTCACCTACCTGGGCGGTTTGTCCAACGATAGCGTCATCAGCGGCGACGGCATCGACATCCTGGAAGGCAACGGCGGCAACGACTCCCTGACCAGCGGCGGTGGCAATGACAGCTTCACCGGCGGCGCCGGCAACGATGCGCTGAACGGCGGCGCGGGCATCGATACCGCCTTCTATTCCGGCGCCCGCAGCGACTACACCATCACCTTCGACATCGACGGCAACCCGACGCAGGTCGTCGACAACCGCATCGGCACCCCCGACGGCACCGATACGCTGATCGACATCGAGATGCTCAACTTCGCCATCAACAGCCTGCCCAGCGGCGAGGTGCTCATCAGCGGCTTGCCGACCGAGGACCAGACCCTCACCGCCAGCAATACCCTGGTCGATCCGGACGGCCTGGGCCCGGTCAGCTACCAGTGGCAGTCGGGCGGCACCAACATCGCCGGCGCCACAGGCGAAACGCTGACGCTGGGCCAGGCACAGGTCGGCACCGTCATCACCGTCATCGCCAGCTACACCGATGGCCAGGGTGCCAGCGAGAGCGTTCCGTCCACCGCCACCACCACGGTCCTCAACGTCAACGACCTGCCCATGGGCGTGGTGACCATCATCGGGACCCCGGCGGAAGGCCAGACCCTGACCGCCACGGGGGAGCTGGACGATGAGGACGGGATGGGCGCGATCAGCGCGCAGTGGCGCGCCGACGGCGTCGACATCGCCGGCGCCAACGGCGAAACCTTCACCCTGACCCAGGCGCAGGTCGGGACGGTCATCGACCTGGTCCTCAGCTACACCGATGGCCAGGGCACGCCAGAACAGGTCTTCTCCACCCAGACAGCCGTGGTCGGGAACGTCAACGACGCGCCGACCGGCACGGTGACCATTGCCGGCACACCGACCGAGGACCAGGTGCTCACCGCCAGCAACACCCTGGCCGATGCAGACGGCCTGGGCCCCGTGTCCTACCAGTGGCGGTCGGGCGGCATCGACATCATCGGTGCCACCGGCTCCACCCTCATCCTGGGCCAGGCCCAGGTCGGCACGACCATCACCGTCGTCGCCAGCTACACGGACGGCCAGGGCACCGACGAAAGCCTCGCCTCCATCGCCACCGACCCCGTCGCCAACGTCAACGACCTACCCACCGGCGCGGTCACCATCACCGGCACCCCGGCCGAGGGCGAGATCCTCACCGCCAGCAACGCGCTGGCCGACGAGGACGGCATGGGCACCGTGACCTACCAGTGGCGCGCCGATGGCACCGATATCGCCGGCGCCAACAGCGCCACCTTCACCCTGACGGCGGCGCAGCTCGGCAGCGCCATCACCGTCCTGGCCAGCTACACCGACCAGCAGGGCACGGATGAGGCCGTCGCCTCGCTGCCGACCCCGGTCGCCGCGCCGCCGCCCGTGCCCTTCTTCCAGTTCACCATGACGGAGACCGATGTCGCCGGGCAGACCCAGGCGGTTGCCTATGCCGGCCCCGTCGCCGGCCTGACCTACGCCTTCACCGGCAGCGCGGCGAACGAGGCGGTGTTCGGCACCGCCTCCAACGACTTCATCCACCTCGGCGCCGGCGACGATGCCATCAACGGCGGCGACGGGGACGACGTGCTGGATGGCGGCACCGGGTCCAACTTCCTGACCGGCGGCGCCGGGCGGGACATCTTCTTCCTGGATGGCCGCAACGGCGAGACCACCTGGTCCACCATCACGGACTGGCAGGGCGGGGAGGAACTCGCCTTGTGGGGCTGGGTCAATGGCGTCAGCCAGGCGACCTGGCTGGAGAATGCCGGAACCGAGGGCTACCGCGGCGCGACGCTGCACGCGGACCTCGACAACAACGGCGTGATCGACACCTCCGTCACCTGGGCCGGGCTGACCCAGGCGGACCTGCCGACCCCGTCGCAGCATGATGGCCTGCTCTGGTTCGCCTGAGCCGTCCGACGCCTTCCGCAGGCCAGGCTGGCGCCCTTCCGGGTGCCAGCCTGGCCGCGGGCTTCAGCGCGTGGTGGGCAGGTCCAGCCCGAAACGCGCCGCCAGCTTCTCCAGCGCCTCCGGAATTCCCGGATGCAGCACGACACCCTCCGCCATCGCCGCAGCCTTGCGCGCCATCGCCCGCTCCCCCGGCAGCCGCGGCGCCGGCCAGCCGGGCCGCGGCGGGTTCGTGTGCACGGCCTCCGCCATCCATCCCGTCTCCCGCAGGAAGGCGGCGGTGCCGCCGAAGCGGGCCGGGTCGATCACCATGACCAGCACGGAAGCCCCCCAGCCGGTCGGCGCATCCGCCCGCCCGTGGCCGGCCAGCGCGCTGGTCAGCACCTCCACCAGCAGGCCGAGCGCGAAGCCCTTGTGCCCCGACTCCACCCCGCCGAGCGGCAGCAGCGTGCCGTCCTGCCAGAACACGTTGGGATCGGTGGAGGGCTCCCCCGCCCCGTCCAGCAGCACCGGATGGTCGAATGGCGCACCCTGGGCGCGCTTGCGCGCCGTCATGCCGTTGGTGGTGATGGACATGGACACGTCGATCAGCACCGGCCCGTCCGGCGTCGGCCAGGCGGCGGCCAGCGGGTTCGGCGTATAGACCCGCCGCGTGCCGCCCCAGGGCGCAACGGACCCCGTCGCCGGATCCGAGCAGGTCAGCAGCAGCATCCGCCCCGCCGCCGCCACCGGCGGGCCATAGGCGGCGAGCGCGCCGATATGGTGGCAGCGGCCGATGCTGACCACGCCGATCCCCATCTCCTGCGCGGCCGCCTCGGCCTTGGCGATCGCCTGCCGCACCAGCCACGGCCCCGGCAGCTTGCGGCCGTCCCAGGTCTCGGCGACGGCGGTCACGGCCATCACCTCCGGCGCCCCCTCCGCCCGCATGTCACCGGCGGCCAGGGCATCCAGGTAGGGCGTCAGCAGCGCCAGGCCGTGCGTGTCGTGGCCCATCAGGTCGCCCTCGACCAGCACCTCCGCCACCGCCGCGGCCTTGTCCGCATCCAGGCCCGCGGCCTCGCAGGCGGCGGTGGCGAAGCGCGTCAGCGCCGCCACGTCGTATCGCTTGTCCATGTCCTGCCCTGTCCCCTCAGCCGATCGAAAGCCGCTGCACGAAGCCGGCGATGAACAGGCCCAGCCCCAGATCCAGCACCACCAGCCCCGTCGCCCGCCGGCCCGATATGCCGAGCGCGGCGCGCGCCATGAACCATTCCAGCCACAGCGAGTAGCCCACCACCACCAGCGTCACCACCTGCGCCAGCATCCCCGGCAGCCCGAGCATCAGCAGCACCGCGAGGGCGATCTGCAACAGGTACTGCACCACGCTGATCCAGTTCCACGCCGACAGGAAGCGCGGCCACTGCGCCGCCCGGCCCCAGCCCGCGATCACCGGCAGGCTGACCAGCGCGAACAGCACCCAGCCATAGACATAGCCGGTCAGCTCCGCGAACAGCGGCCGGGCCAGCGCCTCCGGCGGTGCCTCCGTGGTGGACCAGGACAGCAGCCGCAGCGCCACGAAGGCGGGCAGGCAGATCGCCGCGGCCGCGAAGGACCGCAGCGCGCCGGCCGGCGTCGCCTCCATCAGCGCCATCCCTTCCGCCCGCCCACGGCCGAGCAGGAAGGCACCCAGGATGCCGGCCGTGATGGTCAACCGCAGCGGCGGACCCGGCGGGGGATTGGGCGCGGGATCGGGCGGAGGGTCGGGCGGGCCGCTCAGCCGGAAAACTCCTCGATCACCCGCGCATAGAGCCTGGCCAGCGCCCGCAGTTCCTCGACCGGGGTCGATTCATCCGCCTGGTGCATGGTGGCGCCGACCGCGCCGAGTTCCGCCACCGGGCAGTAGCGCGCGATGAACCGCGCATCGGAGGTGCCGCCGCCGGTATCCAGCGCCGCCTCCCGCCCGCATTCCGCCCGCACCGCCCGCTCCAGCGCCGCGACGAAGGGTCCGGGTTGCGTCAGGAACGCCTCGCCCGAGCAGACGACGGCCAGCTCATGCCGCGGCGCCTCCCGCGCCAGCACCTCCCGCAGATGTGCGGTCAGCGAGGCTTCGGTATGCCGGTCGTTGAAGCGGATGTTCAGCCGCGCCGTGGCACTGGCCGGAATCACATTAGTGGCCGTGTTGCCGACATCGAAGCTGGTGACCTGCAGGGTCGAGGGCTCGAAGAACGCGGTACCCCCGTCCAGCGCCTCCGCCGTCAGCGCCCCCAGCACGCGCACCAGGCGGTGCACCGGGTTGTCGGCGCGCTGCGGATAGGCGCTGTGGCCCTGCGTGCCCTGCACCGTGATGGCGGCGTTCAGGCTGCCGCGCCGGCCGACCTTGATGGTGTCGCCCAGCGCCACCTTGCTGGTCGGCTCCCCCACCACGCAGGCATCCGGGATTTCGCCGCGCGCCGCCAGCCACTCCAGCACCCGCACGGTGCCGTCGGTGGCGGGGCCTTCCTCGTCGCCGGTGATCAGCAGGGACAGGCTGCCCGGCCGCCCCGGCTGGCGGGTGAGCACGTCGGCCAGCGCGGCGACCCAGGCGGCGACTCCGCCCTTCATGTCGGTGGCACCGCGGCCGAACAGCAGGCCGTCGCGCACCTCCCCACCGAACGGGTCGACGTTCCAGGCCGCGGCGCCGGGTGGCACCACGTCGGTGTGCCCGGCGAACATCAGATGCGGGCCGCCGGCGCCGCGGCGGGCATACAGGTTCTCCACCTCGCCGAAGCGCAGCCGGTGGCAGGCGAAGCCGAGCGGCGCCAGCGCCGCCTCCAGCACCGCCAGTGCGCCATCATCGGCCGGCGTGACGGACCGGCAGCGGATCAGCGCCTGCGCCAGCGGCACCGGGTCCGGCGTGTCGTTCCTCATCCGGCGGCTTCAGCCATCGGCCCGGCCACGGCGCCATTCCTCCGTCAGCTTGCCGGCAAAGCCCCAATCCTGCTCCGCGATCTCCTGGATGACGATGTGCGTATGCTCCGGCTTCTTGCCGAGCACGCGCACCAGGGTGGCGGTGAACTCGCGCACGATCTCCGCCTTCTGCTCGCGTGTCGCGCCCGCGGTGATCTGCAGGTTGATGTAGGGCATGGCCTTCAGTCCCGCAGCAACTCGTTGATCGAGGTCTTCGACCGCGTCTGCGCATCCACCCGCTTCACGATCACCGCGCAGTACAGGCTCGGCCCCGGCGAGCCATCCGGCAACGGCTTGCCTGGCAGGCTGCCAGGCACCACCACCGAATAGGCCGGCACCCGGCCCATGAAGACCTCGCCCGTCGCCCGGTCGATGATCTTCGTCGAGGCCCCGAGGAACACGCCCATGGACAGCACGCTGCCGCGCTCCACGATCACGCCCTCCGCCACCTCGGACCGGGCGCCGACGAAGCACTCATCCTCGATCACCACCGGGTTGGCCTGCAACGGCTCCAGCACCCCGCCGATCCCGGCACCGCCGGAGATGTGGCAGTTCTTCCCGATCTGCGCGCAGGACCCGATGGTGGCCCAGGTGTCCACCATGGTGCCGGAATCGACATGGGCGCCGAGGTTCACGAAGGACGGCATCAGCACCACGCCCGGCGCGATATAGGCCGACCGCCGCACGATCGCGCCCGGCACGGCGCGGAAGCCGGCTTCCTTGAAGCGGTTCGCACCCCAGTCGGCGAACTTCAGCGGCACCTTGTCATAGGCCCCGGTGCCGACCTCCATCGGCGCGCTGTCGGTCAGCCGGAAGCTCAGCAGCACCGCCTGCTTCAGCCACTGGTTCACCACCCAGGCGCCCTCCGCGCCCGGCTGGGCGACGCGCGCCTGGCCCGAATCCAGCAACTCCAGCGCCGCCTCCACCTGGTCGCGATCGGCGCCCTGGGTCTGCGCGTTCACCTGGTCCCGCCGTTGCCACAGCGCCTCGATACCGGCCTGCAAACGCGTCATGTCCATGGCGGGGGTCGTGTCCTGGTTCTGCCGGGTTGAGACTGTGCTGCCTTGTGCGTGTCCTGCCGCGCCCCGTCAACGACACCCGCCACGCTAACCGTGCCTTCATCGCCGTCCCATAGAATCGCGGCATGGACGGCCACATCCCCCCCGCATCCGCCGCAGCGCCCGGTCCCCCGCAGGCCGGCACCGCGCCGCTTTCCCTGGCCCTGGTCGAAAGCCGCGCGCGCTGGCGCGACTTCGCCCTGCTCGCCGCGGACCTGGTCTTCGAACTGGATGCGGAGGGCCGCTTCGCCTTCCTCGCCCCGGAGGAGGTCCTGGGCCATGCGGCGGAGGCGCTGCTCGGCACGCCGGCCGCGGCGCTGCTGGCCTCCCCCGGCCCCGGTCCCTTCGCCAGCGTCGGCCGCCGGCGCAACGCCAGGGCCCGTCTGCGCCGCGCCGACGGCACCGAGGCCTGCCTCGACTTCTGCCTGATGCCGCAACCCGACGGCACGCTGCGCGGCGTCGCGCGGGATATCACCACGCTGGAACGGCAGGGGGAGGTCGCGGCCCGCGCGCTGCGCCGGGCCAACGCGCTCGGCAGCCTGCTGCGCCTCGCCGCGCGGCAAGGCAGCACGGAGGCGTCGCTGGACGCCATCCTCGCCGCCCTGCCCGCCGCGCTCTCGGCGGAGGGTGCCGCCCTGCTGCTGCCCGAGGACGGCGGCTGGCGGGTCGCCCACACGGTGAATGCCCGCCCGCCGCTGCACGCCCTGCCGCCGCCCGGCATCCCGGCCCCGCCCGGCCTGCACGCCATGGCCGCCGCCGAATCCGGCCCCTGCCTGGTGGTCTGGCGGGCGGCCGGCCAGCCGCCACTGGAGGCCGATGACCGCGACCTGCTGGCGGCCCTCGCGCTGCCGGTCGCGGCGCTGCGCGCCAAGGCCCTGCACGAGCGCGAGCTCACCGATGCCGCGGATGGCGATGCGCTGACCGGCCTGCTGAACCGCCGCGGCTTCACCGACGCCCTGGCCCGCCGGCTCTGGTCCACCTGCCGCCGGCCCGGTGGCGCCCTGGTGTTCCTCGACCTCGATGGCCTGAAGCCGCTGAACGACCGGCTGGGACACGAGGTGGGCGATGCCGCCTTGCGGGCCATGGCCGCCCGGTTGCGCAGCGTCGCCACCGGCCAGGACCTGGTCGGGCGCCTGGGCGGCGACGAGTTCTGCCTCTGGATGGACGGCGTCGATGCCGCCCAGGCCGCCGACCGCATCCGCCATGTCGGCAATCCCGGCCCCCTGCCCGGCATCCCGGAAGCCGGGCCCGCCGCGCTCCGCGCCAGCTTCGGCATCGCCCTGCCGACGCCGGAGGAGGAAGTGGGGGCGCTGCTGTCGCGCGCCGACGCCGCCATGTACGTCGCCAAGCGCGCCAATGCCGGAGAGCGTCGCCGATGACCGACAGCGCCGCCGCCATCCACGTGGCCCGCCACGGCGACGACGAATCCCGCGCCGCCGTCGCCCGCCAGCCCGACATCTCGCCGGAGCTGCTGACCTTCCTGTCCGCCGACCCGGTGGCGGAGGTCCGCCAGGCCGTCGCGGCGCATCCCGGCACCCCAGCCGCCGTCGCGCGCCTGCTGGCCGAGGATGCCAATGCCGAAGTCCGCCGCGTGCTCGCCGCCCGCATCGCCACACTGGCGCCCAGCCTGGACACCAGGGCCCGCACCCGCGTCACCCGGCTCACCGCCGCCACCCTGGCCCTGCTGGTCGAGGACACCGAGGTCGAGGTGCGCGCCGCCATCGCCAATGCGGTGCGGGAAATGCCCGACGCGCCGCGCGAGCTGATCCTGCGCCTGGCGCGCGACGCGGCCATGCCGGTGGCGGAACAGGTCATCCGCCTGTCGCCGATGCTGACCGAGCAGGACCTGCTGGAGCTCATCGCCGACCCGCCCGCCCCGGCCACCCGCCGCGCCGTCGCCCGCCGCCCGGCACTGACCGAGCCGGTCACCGAGGCGATTGCCGCAACGGCCGACACGCCGGCCATCGCCGCCCTGCTGGCCAACCCCTCCGCCGCAATCCGGGAGGCGACGCTGGACCACCTGGTGGCCGGCGCCGGCCAGCACACCAGCTGGCAGGCCGCATTGGTGCGCCGTCCCCGGCTTCCGGCCAATGCCGCCCGCCTCCTGGGCGAGATGGTCGCCTCGCACCTGCTCGGCGTGCTGGCGGCCCGCAGCGACCTGCCGGCGGAACTGACGCAGAGGCTGCGCGACCAGGTCGCGGCGCGCCTGGCGGCGGAGCAGGCGGATGCCGATGGCGAGGCGGAGCTGTTCTACGCCGCCCGCACCGGCGACCGCGACCTGCTGCTGCAACGCCTGGCGGAGGCCGCCGGCGCCACCGAGGCGCGGGTGGAAGCCGCCCTCGCGCTCCGCAGCGGCCGCGCCATCGCCGGGCTGTGCCACAGCGCCGGCTGGTCGGCGCCCCTGGCGGCGGAGGTCCAGACGGTCCTCGGCGGCCTCAGCCCGCCCGAGGTCGTGCGGCCGACCCCGGAAGGCCGCTGGTCGCTGGGCGAGGCGGAACTGCTGTGGCAGGCGGAACTGCTGGAAGGCCTGCCCGCCTGACGCGCGCGCGCCCTAGGGCCGTTTCACCTGCGCCATGCACAGGTGAAACGGCCCTAGCTGTTGATTTGGCGCATTTTCCGAGCCGTCAGGCGTATCCGCCTGACTTGAAAATGCTTTAGGGCCGGATCAGCGTGCCGGCGCCCTGCCCGGTGAACAGCTCCAGCAGCACGGCGTGCGGCACCCGGCCATCGACGATGACCGCCCCCTTCACGCCGCGCTCCACCGCGTAGATGCAGGTCTCGACCTTCGGGATCATGCCGCCGGAAATCCAGCCCGCCTCGATCCCGGCGCGCACCTCCGCCACCGTCATCTCCGGGATCAGCGTGCCGTCCATGCCCAGCACGCCACGCACATCGGTCAGCATCAGCAGCCGTTCCGCGCCCAATGCGCCGGCGATCGCCCCCGCCACCGTATCCGCGTTGATGTTGTAGGTCTGGCCATCCGCCCCGACGCCGACCGGCGCCACCACCGGCACGATATCCGCGCCGATCAGCAGTTGCAGCACGCGCGGGTCGACATGCTCCGGCTCGCCCACGAAGCCGAGGTCGAGCACCTTCTCGATGTGGCTGTCCGGGTCGCGGTAGGTGCGGGTCAGCTTCCGCGCCTGGATCAGCCCGCCATCCTTGCCCGAGATGCCCACCGCGATGGCGCCGGCGCGGGTGATGGCGCTGGCCACCTGCTTGTTCACCGGACCGGCGAGGACCATCTCGACCACGTCGAGCATTTCCTCATCCGTCACGCGCAGGCCCTGCACGAAGTTGGACTTCACGCCAAGCCGCTTGAGCATGGCGTTGATCTGCGGCCCGCCGCCATGGACCACCACCGGGTTGACGCCAACCTGTTCGAGCAGCGCGATGTCGCGCCCGAAGCGCAGCGCCGTCTCCTCCTCCCCCATGGCGTGGCCGCCATACTTCACCACCACGATCTGGTCGTCGTAGCGCTTCAGGAAGGGCAGCGCCCCGGCGAGGATCGCCATCTGGTCGAGCGCGTCGTCGGTCATCGGCAAAAGTCCCCGTGCCACGGGCCTTCCGCCGCGGGCGGCGCGGTTTGGGGCCAGTCGCGGAACGGGTCAAGTGCGCGGGCGATGACGCCGCCCGCGCCGCGCAGCTTCAGCGCGCCTCGATGCCGCGACGCGTCGCCACGATCTCCGACGCCTCGCAGATGTTCACCCGCATCACCTCGGCATTCTCGCCATTCGCCCAGACCACCTTGAAGTCATAGGCGCCACCACGCCCGCCCGGCGTATAGGTCACCGACCGGCCCGGCGGCAGCACATTCTCGCCGAGGCGGTCACGGCCCCAGTTTTCGCGGAGGGACCGAAATAGAATTCGTTCACCTGCTGGCCGGAGTCGTTGCGGAGCGTGAAGCGCGTGTCGCACTGCGCGGCGGCGGGCGCGATGGCCGCCCCGAGGAGAAGGGCGGAAAATGCGGCGGTCAGGGCAAGGCGGCGGAACATGGACGTATCCTCGTGGGACCGGCGGCACCGCGGGTTGCGATGCGCCGGTTGCATTCTGCGCCACGGGATTTAACTTTATATTACGTCGGCGGTAAGGCCAGCGCCGCAAGCTCCGCGCGCAGTTCCGGGATTCCCTGCCCGGACTCGCTGCTGGTGATCAGGATCAGCGGGTGCGCCGCCGTCCGCTTCTTCACGATCTCCTCGACCTCCGCGATCCGCTTGTCGAGCTGCGCCGGCTTCACGTCATCCGCCTTGGTGATCACCAGCTGGAAGGCGACGGCGGCATCCGACAGCAAATCGATCGCGGCGCGGTCGGCGGGCTTCGTCTCCACCCGCGCATCCATCAGCAGCAGCACCCGGCGCAGCGTCGTCCGGCCGCGCAGGAAGTCGAACATCAGCCCCTGCCAATCCTCCTTCAGCAGCTTGGAGGCCTTGGCGTAGCCGTAGCCCGGCATGTCCACCAACGTCAGCCGGCCCTCGTCGCAGGCGAAGAAGTTGAGCTGGCGCGTGCGCCCCGGCGTGACGGACACCCGCGCCAGCGCCTTCTGCCCGGTCAGCGCATTCAGAAGGGAGGATTTGCCGACATTGGACCGCCCGCAGAACGCCACCTCCGGCCCCTTCGCCTCGGGCAACTGCGTGATGGCCTGGGAGGCGTAGAAGAACTCGCAGGGCCGCGCGAACAGCAGCCGCCCGGCCTCGAGCAGCGCCGCGCGCTCCTCCTCCGTCGTCGCCTCGGCAAGCCCGCCGGCCGGGAGCGAGGGGGGAGGCAGGCTCACCCCTTCTTGCCCTTGGGCGCCGCGACCTTGGCGACCGCGGCCGGCTTCGGCGGCGGCGGCGCGGCCGGCGTGCGGGCCTGGCGCTTCTTGTCCATCTGCATGATCCAGTACTGCTGCGCGATGGAAAGCAGGTTGTTCCAGGTCCAGTAGATCACCAGGCCGGCCGGGAAGCTGGCCAGCATGAAGGTGAAGATCAGCGGCATCCAGGCGAAGATCTTGGCCTGGATCGGGTCCGGCGGCGTCGGGTTCAGCTTGAACTGCAGCCACATCGTGATGCCCATCGCGATGGCCCAGGCCGGCATGTGCAGGAAGCTGGACAGCTGCATCGGGTCGTAGGGCAGCAGGCCGAACAGGTTGAACAGGTTCGTCGGGTCCGGTGCGGACAGGTCGCGGATCCAGCCGAAGAACGGCGCGTGCCGCATCTCGATGGTGACGAACAGCACCTTGTACAGCGCGAAGAACACCGGGATCTGCAACAGGATGGGCAGGCAGCCGGAGGCCGGGTTGACCTTCTCCGACCGGTACAGCGCCATCATCTCGGCCTGAGCCTTGGCCGGGTCGTCCTTGTAGCGCTCCCGCACCTCCGTCATCTTCGGCGCCAGCACCTTCATGCGGGCCATGGAGATGTAGGCCTTGTTGGCCAGCGGGAAGAACGCCGCCTTCAGCGCCAGGGTGAAGATCAGGATGGCGACGCCGAAATTGCCGAAGATCTGGAACAGCCAGTCGATCGCGTAGAAGAACGGCTTGGTGATCCAGTAGAACCAGCCGAAGTCGATCGCCTTGTCGAAATCGACAATGCCGAGGTTGTCCCGGTAGGCATCGAGCAGTCGCACTTCCTTGGCACCCGCGAACAGCCGCGTCGCCAGCCCGGCCTCCGCACCCGGCGCCACGGCCTGCGGCGCGGGCGGCGCCATGTCGATCTGCCAGCGATCCTGCCCACCCTCGGCGGAATGCCGATAGGCGGCCCGCACCGCGGTCGCCTGGTCCACCGGGGTCAGTGCCGTCAGCCAGTACTTGTCGGTGAAGCCGACCCAGCCGCCGGTGCTCTCCTGCTCGAAGGCCGGGCCGCGGCGGCGCTGCGCCTCCTCCTTCGCATCCGAATAGGTCCATTCGGACAGGCGGCCGTTCAGCACGCCGGTGAAGCCTTCATGCAGGATGAAGAAGCCGGCGGTCTGCGGCGTGCGTTCGCGGCGCACCCGCGCCCAGGGCAGCACCTGCACCGGCTCCGCGCCGGTGTTGCGCACGGTCTGGCGCGCCGTCAGCATGAAATCCTGGTCGACCTCGAGCTGGATGCGGAATTCCTGGCCCTGGCCATTGTCCCAGCGCAGCGTCACCGGCGCGCCCGGCGCCAGCGCGGTGCCGTCCGCGGTCCAGTCGGTATCCGGCCCCGGCACCACCGTGCGGCCATCCGCCGCGGTCCAGCCCCACTGCGCGAAATACGGGTTGGCATCGCTGCGCGGCGCCAGCAGGCGCACCAGCGCACTGCCCGGCTGCACCGTCTCCCGGTAGCCACGCAGGATGGCATCGTCCAGCCGCGCGCCGCGCAGGCTGATGCTGCCCTGCAGGGCCGGATTCTCCAGCCCGACCCGCTGTTCCGGCGGCAGGCCCGGCGTCGGCGCCGCCGCACTGGCCGCGCCACCCGGGAGGGCCAGCGGCGCGCCACCGCTCGGCATCGGCACCGGCACGGCGGCATCCGGCGCGGCCGCGCCGGTTGCCGGCACCTGCTGGGCCGCGATCTCGGCCTGGCGGCGCTGCTCCGCCTCCCGCGTCGGGCGGTTCCACAGGTCGAACAGCAGCAGGATGCCGACCGAGAGGGCGATGGCGGCGAGGAGACGCTTCTGGTCCATGACGGCCTGATTCAGCCTTTCGTCGGGCGCGGTTCGGCAAGCGGCGCCGATGCGGGGACGTTCTGGGTAAGTGGCGGAACCGGGTCATAGCCACCCGGGTGCCACGGGTTGCAGCGCAATACACGGCGAGCGGTCAACCATCCACCGCGCATCGCGCCATGGGTGGCCACCGCTTCCAGCCCGTACTCGCTGCAATGCGGATAGAATCGGCAGTTGCAGCCGATGAACGGCCGCAGGGTGAGCTGGTAGGTGCGAATCGCCCCACGCAGCAGGTGCTGCTGCGGCGTCATGGCTCGCGGTCCGGGACGGGAACCCCGCCCTGCTTCAACGCGCCGCGCAGGTCGCCGAGCAACTGGCGGAATTCGCGCTTCGCCGTACCATCGCGGCCGATCATCACCAAGTCGAAGCCCGGTGGCGCGTCCTGCCCCAACAGCAGACGCGCCGCTTCCCGCAGACGCCGCTTGGTGCGGTTGCGGATCACGGCGTTGCCGACCTTCTTGGTAACCGTGAACCCGACGCGCAGCGGCGCACCGGTGTCCCTCAACACCTGAAGCACGAGTCCAGGGCGCGCCGCACGCTGGCCGCGCGCGGCCACGAGCTTGAACTCGCGCCGAAGCTTCAACCGTGGCGGGCGCGCCGGCATGGCACAGCTCAGGCCCGCCCGGCGCTCAGGCCGAGAGCTTCTTGCGGCCCTTGGACCGGCGATTGGCCAGGATCCGGCGCCCGCCGACGGTCTCGGTGCGGGCACGAAAGCCGTGGCGGCGCTTCCGGACGAGCTTCGAGGGCTGATAAGTACGCTTCACGACACACTCCCGTGGGCTCCGGTTCCAGGCGGGTCAGGGGAAACCCCTGTCCGCCGATGCCCGGCTGGTATCTAAAGGAAACGCCGGCGGCCGCCCAGGATCGAACCTGGACCGCCCCGGCAAGGCCCGGACGTATAGGGAGACGCCACCCCTGCCGTCAACCGCGGGGATGAGGCACAAGGCGCGGATTGGCAGAGTGGGGACGACAGGATGCCCGATTTCGACGTCGTGGTGATCGGGGCCGGGGCGGCCGGCCTCTCCACCGCCGCGATATCCGCAGGCCTCGGCCTGAAGGTGGCACTGGTGGAGCGTGGCGTCATGGGTGGCGACTGCCTGAATTACGGCTGCGTCCCCTCCAAGGCCCTGCTCGCCGCCGCCCACGCTGCCGCCAGCGCCCGTCGCGCCGGCCGATTCGGCATCCGCCTGCCGGAGCCGGAGATCGACTGGCAGGCGCTGCGCGCCCATATCCGCGGCGCCATCGACGCCATCGCCCCCATCGATTCGGAGGCCCGCTTCCGCGGCATGGGGGTCGAGGTCATCCGCGCCCCCGCGCATTTCGTGGCCCCCGACACGGTGGAGGCCGCCGGCCGCCGCCTGACCTTCCGCCGCTGCGTGATCGCCGCCGGCAGCCAGGCCATCGTCCCCGACATCCCGGGACTTGGCCCGGTGCCGTGGCTGACCAACGAGACGATCTTCGAGCTGGAGGACCCGCCGGGACACCTCATCATCCTCGGCGGCGGCCCGATCGGGCTGGAGATGGCGCAGGCCCACGCCCGCCTCGGCTGCCTCGTCACCGTGATCGAGGCCGGCCGCATCGCCGGCCGCGACGACCCGGAACTGGCCGATGGCCTGCGCCGCGCCCTGACCCGCGATGGCGTGACGCTGCTGGAAGGCGCCAGGCTCGCCCGCGTCGTCTCCGCCCGCGCCGAGGATGGCGGCCCCGGCCTGACGGCGGTGCTGGAGGATGGGCGCGAGATCGGCGGCACCCACCTGCTGCTGGCCGTCGGCCGCGCGCCGCGCCTGGCGGGACTCGACCTCCAGGCCGGCCAGGTGCAGGCGACGAAGGCGGGCATCGCGACCGATGCGGGGCTGCGCTCGCTCACCAATCGCCGCGTCTTCGCGGTGGGCGACATCGCCGACCCGCGGGGCATCGGCCCGCGCGCCTTCACCCACGTCGCCTCCCAGCATGCCGGCATCCTGGCGCGCCGCATGCTGTTCCGCCTTCCGGCCAGGGTGGACTACGCCGCCCTGCCCCGCGTCACCTACACCGACCCCGAACTCGCCCAGATCGGCCTGACCGAGGCCGAGGCGCGCGACGCCGGCCACGAGGTCAACATCCTGCGCTTCCCCGTCGCCGAGACCGACCGCGCGGTGGCGGAGGGCATTGGGGAAGGCCTGGTGAAGCTGGTGGTGACGCCGAAGGGCCGCCTGCTCGGCGCCGGTATCCTGGCCCCCCATGCCGGGGAAATGGCCGGCACCTTCGCCCTGATGATCGGCCGCAAGCTGCCGCTCTCCGCCCTCGCCGGCCTGGTGCTGCCCTACCCCACCCTGGCGGAGGCGGCGAAACGGGCGGCGGGCGATTTCTACGCCCCGAGATTGCTCTCCCCGGCCGTGAAGCGCGTTGTCGGCTTGCTCAAGCGCCTGCCGTAGGCGACCTTTGCTGCAATGCAGAAGGATTTTCGCATGACAAGCACGCGGAAGCTGGAGGGCCGGGTGGCCCTGGTCACCGGCTCGACCTCCGGCATCGGCCTCGCCATCGCCCTCGGCTTCGCCGAGGCCGGCGCCAAGGTGATGCTGAACGGCTTCGGCAGCGCCGCCGAGATCGCCGCAGCGCGCCAGAAGGTCGGCGCCGCCATGGGCGTGGCGGAGGCGCCCTATTCGCCAGCCGACATGTCGAAGCCCGAGGATGTGCGCGGCATGGTCAAGGCCTGCGAATCCGAGCTCGGCGCCTGCGACATCCTGGTGAACAACGCCGGCATCCAGTTCGTCTCCCCGGTCGAGGACTTCCCCGAGGACAAGTTCGACCGGATCATCGCCATCAACTTCACCTCCAACTTCCACGCCATCAAGGCGGCGCTGCCGGGGATGAAGGCGCGGGGCTTCGGGCGCATCGTCAACGTCGCCTCGGCACACGGCCTGGTCGCCAGCCCCTACAAGACGGCCTACGTTTCGGCCAAGCACGCCGTCGTCGGCCTGACCAAGTCGGTGGCGCTCGAAGTCGCGCAGGGCCCCGTCACCTGCAACGCCATCTGCCCCGGCTTCGTCCGCACCCCGCTGGCGGAGGCGCAGGTCAAGCCGCTCGCCGAGAAGCACGGCGTCTCCGAGGACAAGGCGCTGACCGACTTCCTGCTGGAACGTCAGCCGACCAAGCGTTGGGTCGAGGTCGAGGAAGTCGCCGAGATGGCGCTGTTCCTGTGCGGCCCGAACAGCGGCAGCATCAACGGCACCGCCATGTCCATCGACGGCGGCTGGACGGCGCAATGAGGCCAGCCATAAGCCCTCTCCCCCTTGGGGGAGAGGGTTAAGTGAGGGGGTCCGCGCAACCCAGGTATCGCCTGAGCCCCTGCCGCGCACCCTCCCCGCAAGCCCCCCCTCACCCAACCCTCTCCCCCCAGCGGGTGGAGAGGACTAGCCCGCAAGGCGCGAACCCCGCCCCATGATCGAGAACGAGTTCCGCTCGGAAGCCGCCGACACCCTCGGGGCCGCCGGCGCCGCGCCCGGCCCCCTGCCCCGCCCCGCCCGCAACGCGCCGACCACGCGCCGCATCAACCTGGCGCTGCAGGGCGGCGGCACCCACGGCGCCTTCACCTGGGGCGTCCTGGAACGCCTGCTCGAAGACGAACGCCTGGAGTTCGAGGCCGTCTCCGGCACCTCCGCCGGCGCCATGAACGCCGCCATCTTCGTCCAGGGCCTGTGCGACGGCGGCCGCGACGGCGCGCGGCGGGCGCTCGACCGCTTCTGGCGCAACGCCGCCGGCCGCATGGCGAACAGCCCCCTGCAGAACACCCCGCTGGAGAAGGCGATCTGGGGCCACGACCTGACCTGGTCCTTCGCCTACCAGGCCTTCGAGACGCTGACCCGCGTCATGTCGCCCTACCAGCTCAACCCCACGCCCTACGAGTTCAACCCGCTGCGCCAGGTGCTGGACGAGGAGATCAAGCCGGACATCCTGCGCCATGGGCAGGGGCCGAAGCTGTTCATCTCCGCCACCTCCGTCCGAACCGGCAAGCCGCGGGTCTTCGCGCGCAACGAGGTGACGGTGGATGTGCTGCTCGCCTCCGCCTGCCTGCCGCAATTCTTCAAGGCGGTGGAGATCGACGGCGAGCCGTTCTGGGATGGCGGCTACCTCGGCAACCCGGCGCTGTGGCCGCTGTACGAACAGGGCGGGCCACCGGACATCGTGCTGGTCCAGCTCAACCCCATCGTCCGCGACGAACTGCCGACGCGGCCGACCGAGATCGTCAACCGCCTGAACGAGATCAGCTTCAACGCCTCCCTGATGGCGGAAATGCGCGCCATCGACTTCGTGCAGCGCCTTCTGGAAGCCGGCCGCCTGGAACAGCCGCGCTACCGCCGCCTGTTCATCCACTGCATCGAGGACGAGGCACGGATGCGCGACTTCAAGCTCAGCACCAAGCTGAACGGCGATTGGGACTTCCTGATGACGCTGAAGCGCTACGGGCGGGAGGCGGCGGAGGGCTGGCTCGACACCCATTTCGACAAGCTGGGCCGCGAGAGCAGCGTCGATATCCGGGAACGCTTCCTTTAGCCGCAACACAACCTATTGGCGAGTACCGCCAAGGCATGATAGTTGCCGTACCGACCCGATACGACTGAGGATCCGATGCCAACCCTGCCTGACGGCCCCGTCCTGGATGCCCGGGCCGCCTGGCTCGTCGGCCTCCGCGCCGGCACGGCCCGGCCGGCCGGCAACGACAATGGCGGCGCACCCTCCGGCACCTACCACTGGCGCCGCGGCGATGGCGACGACACGGTGATCGGCGGCGGCGGCGGCGACCGGCTGCGACTGTGGAACACCCTGCTGACCCTGCCCGACCTGCTGCGCACGATCCGCGTCGATCCCGGCCTGCCGCGCCCGGTGCTGACCACATGCGGCGGCATCGACCTGCGCGGCGTCACCGGCCGCATCGTGCTGGGGCGGGAGACCGTCACCTTCCACGGCCTGGACGAGTTGGTCCTCGGCAACGTCATCCTCCCCGACTGAAGTCGGCGCACATCGCCTGAGCCTATGGCCCCCAAAGGGCCTTCGGATTGGAGGCGACACCCCCCGCCGCGCTTTCCTGCCCCCTGCAACGACAGGCGGAGCAGGCAGCGATGAGCGACAAGGACAAGCGGTGCAACGGCTGGGACCTCGACATGGTCATGCCGGAACTGCCCGCCCAGGGCCGCTGGCGCGGCGGCCCGATGACCCGGCGGCTGCGCGCCGGCCCGGAAACCCTGGTCTGGCACCCCGGCGAAGGCGACCGCACCATCGCGCTGGGCGATGGCGTGGCGACCCTGCGGCTGGAGGATACCGACCTGACCCTGGCGCAGATCCACGCCGCGATCGAGGCCGACCCCGCCGGCGCCGCGCCGCGTCTCGGCCTGGGCGAGATCGTCACCCAGGGCGTCAGCGGCCGCCTGCGCCTCGGCGCCGAGACCCTCCGCTTCGAAGGCCTCGCCCGCATCGTCATCGGCGGCTTCAGCCCCTACCCCGCGCGCCGACCGGAGTGAGACAGGCAGGCGGCCAGCCGGGCGGGACGGCCCGCCGCCACCACCACGATCGCCCATTGCCGGAACCGTCGCCCCAGCACGCGGAGCCGGCGCGGATCGCCGCGCAGCAGCAGATGATGCTCCGCCCACCCCGCACCGCGTCCGAAGCCCTCGGCCAGCACCCGCCCGCGCGCCGCCTGCCGCAGCCGGTCCTGCGTCCGCAGGTTCCAGCCCTCCGGCATCCGCCGGCTGCGCGGGTTCCAGGCGGTGACGAAACCCGCCTGCCGCACGCCATGCCGCGCCAGCAGCGCATCCATGGCGGCACTGCGCCGCCCGATCCGCACCGCCACGCCGGGAACCTCGTAGCGGGTGCGCAGGAAGGCGCCAATCGGCGGCGTCATGCCAGGTGCAGCAGCAGCCCCTTGAGGTAGGCGCTCTCGGGCAGCGCCGGATGCACCGGATGGTCCGGCCCGGCGCCGACACTGGCCAGGATGCGGCACTCCCGCCGGGCCTTGTGCACGCCCCAGGCCACCGCCTCCGCGAAGTCGCCGGGTGCCACGTGATGCGAGCAGGAGGCGATGAACAGGATGCCGTCCGGCGCCACCAGCCCCGCCGCCAGCCGCGCCAGCTTTGCATAGCCGCGCAGCGCCGCCGGCTGGTCCTTCCGCGTCTTGGCGAAGGCCGGCGGGTCCGCCACCACCACCTCGAAGCGCCGCCCGCTGGCGGTCATGCGTTCCAGTTGCTCCAGCGCCTCCGCCTTCAGCGGCACCACGCGGTCCGCGAAGCCGGCCAGCCGGGCGCCCTGCATCGCCAGGTCCAGCGCATGCTCGCTGCGGTCCAGCAGCGTCACCTCCCGTGCGCCGGCCGCCGCCGCGGCCAGGCCGAAGCCGCCGGTGTGGCAGAAGGCGTCCAGCATGGACCGCCCCGGACACAGCCGCGCCACCATCGCCCGGTTGGCGCGCTGGTCGAAGAACCACCCGGTCTTCTGCCCGCCGAGCAGGTCCACCGGGAAGCGCAGCCCGGCTTCCTCCACCGTCGCGGTGCCATCGCCATGCAGGGCCGTGACGGATTCGGCCAGCCCCTCCAGCTTGCGCACGGCGCTGTCGTTGCGGGCGATGACCAGGCGCGGCGCGAACAAGGCGTGCAGCGCCTCCAGGATCAGGGGCGTCGCCGCCTCCATCCCCGCGGTATTCGCCTGGATCGCCACCGCATCGCCGTAGCGGTCGATGATCAGGCCGGGCAGGCCATCGGCCTCGGCATGCACCAGGCGGTAATGCGGCGTGTCGAACAGCCTCTCCCGCAGCGCCAGGCAGGCACCGAGCCGCGCCCGGAACCAGCCGGCATCGATCGGCGCCTCCGGGTCAGCATCCAGCCGTCGCGCCGCGATCAGGCTGTGCGGGTTGAAGTGCCAGGCGCCGTGCCGCACGCCGTCATCGCCCTCCAGCCGCACCACGCTGCCGGGCGGCAGGGCACGCAGCGCCGGGGTCATGGCGATCTCGTTGGAGAAGGCCCAGGGGTGGCCGGCCTTGACGCGACGGTCGGCCCCGGGGGCGAGGCGGATCTGGGTATGCATGGCACGCCTATGCCCCGATCAGCCGCGCACCGCCAGCACGACCCCCGAAACGGTCAGCGACAGCGCCACCACCTCCCGCACCCCCAGCGCCTCGCCGAGGAAGATCGCCGCCGCCGCCACCCCCACCACCGGCGTCAGCAGCGTGCCGGCCGAGGCCGCCGCCGCCGGCAGCCGCCGCAGCGCCGCGAACCAGGCGAGGTAGCACAGCCCGAGCGGCCCGATGCCCGCATAGGCCATCAGCGCCCAGGCCTGCGGCGACAGCGCTGTGAAGTCCGGCGCCTCGAACAGCAGCGCGCCGAGCAGCAGCGGCACGCAGCCCAGGCTGAGCTGCCAGGCCGCCCCGGCATTCGGCGGCAGCGCCAGCGGCCAGCGCTTGGTCACCACGGTCCCGAGCGAGAACAGCACCGCCGCCGCCAGCGCCACCGCGACGCCCGGCAGCTTCGCCACCCCGACCTCCACCCCCGACCCCAGCACCAGCACCGACAGCCCGCCGAGCCCCAGCACCAGCGCCAGCACCCGCCGCAGCCCCGGCGGCTCGCCCAGGATGATCCAGGCGAAGATCGAGGCCCAGACCGGCATGGTGTAGCAGACGATGGTCGCCTCCCCCGCCGCCAGCCACAGCAGCGAGAATGCCGCCAGCCCCATCCAGGCCGAGACGTTGAGGAAGGACACCACCACCAGCCGCGGCCACAGCGCGCGCGGCACCACCAGCGATTCGCGCCGCGCCAGGGCGATGCCGAACAGCAGCGCGATGCCGAGCGCGCCGCAGGCGGTGCGCATGCTGAGCACCGGGATCTCGGCCAGCAGCAGCTTCATCGCCGGCCAGTTCAAGCCCCAGCCGAACACCGTCACCAGCAGCAGCAGCAGGCCGCGCGGGTCGAGGCGTGCGGGGCTGCTTCTACCTGATCCCATGCCGCACGCCCTGCGCCCGCCGCAGGCGGGTGAGCGCCCGGATGGGCGCCGCGACACCTGTCGCGAAGCCAAGGAAACCGGAGGTTTCCGCCTGGCGTCTGAAGGCCAAGCTATGGCTCAAGTCAGAAAGTCCGGCTCCTCCTTCGCCAGGCGGCGCTTGATGCTCTCCAGGTGCAGCACCGCGCTCTCGCCGTCGCCTTCGCGCATCTGCTCATAGGTCTTGCGGGCCAACTCCGGCGGCACCGGCTTCAGCGTGCGGCCGGTGGACAGCGCGAGCCGCTGCGCCTCCGCCGCGCGCTCCAGGTAGTACAGATCGTCCCAGGCGGCGGCGGCGCTGGGGCCCACCACCATCACGCCGTGGTTCTTCATGAAGACGATGTCGGCCTCGCCGATGCTGGCCGCGATGCGGTCGCCCTCGCGCTCGTCCAGTGCGAGCCCGTTGTACTCCTCGTCCACCACCGTGCGGCCGTAGAACTTCAGCGCGGACTGCCCGGCCCAGGCCAGCGGCGGGCCTTCCAGCATGGCGAGTGCCGTCGCATTCGGCATGTGGGTGTGGAAGGCGGCACGCGCGCGCGGGACGTTCTTGTGGACGCGGGCATGGATGTAGAAGGCCGTCGCCTCCGGCACCCCCTCCCCCGCCACGACATTGCCGGCGAAGTCGCAGACCAGCAGGCGCGACGCGGTGATTTCCGCGAAGGCCCAGCCATAGGGGTTCACCAGGAACAGGTCGTCCCGGCCCGGCACCACGAGCGAGAAGTGGTTGCAGATGCCCTCATGCATCCCGAGCCGCGCCGCCATGCGGAAGCAGGCCGCGAGGTCGACGCGGGCCTGGCGCACCGCATCGGCGTCGAGCTCCGAATTGCGCAGGATGGCGGGGGCGGCGTTCAGCGCATGGGCCATGGCGGGCGTCCTCGATGTTCCCGCGATGATTCGCAGGACACCCCGCCCGCCGCAAGCACCGCATCTGGCCAAATGTCCCGATCCGGCGCAGATCGAAGCGGCAAAGACGGGGGCTCGGCCGATGAGCGGCACCAACCAGCGGATCGACGGCAAGCGGCTGTGGGACAGCCTGATGGCCATGGCCCGGCACGGCGCGACGCCCAAGGGCGGCGTCCGCCGCCTGACGCTGACCGACATCGACCGCGCCGCCCGCGACGATTTCCGCACCCAGTGCGAGGCGCTCGGCCTGACGGTGCGGGTCGATGCCATCGGCAACATGTTCGCCCGCCGCGCCGGCCGCGACCCGTCCCGCCTGCCGGTGCTGTTCGGCAGCCACCTGGACAGCCAGCCCTCCGGCGGCAAGTACGATGGCGCGCTGGGCGTGATGGCGGGGATGGAGGTGATGCGCACCCTGCACGACCTCAACATCACCACCGAGGCGCCGCTGGAGCTGGTGAACTGGACCGACGAGGAAGGCAGCCGCTTCGGCTATTCCCTGATGGGCAGCGGCACCTGGGCCGGAATCTACCCGCTGGCGCAATCCTACGCGCTCCGCGACATCGAGGGTGTCTCGGTGGAACAGGCGCTGGATGCCATCGGCTACCGCGGCGCCGAACCCGCCGAGCCCTTCCCCGCCGACTCCTACTTCGAGCTGCATATCGAGCAGGGCCCGATCCTGGAACGGGAGGGCCGTCAGATCGGCATCGTCACCGGCGCGCAGGCGCAAATCTGGTGGGATGCCCGCATCACCGGCCAGGACAGCCACGCCGGCACCACCCCACCCTCCACCCGCCGCGACGCCCTGGTCGCCGCCGCCCGAATCATCGAGCTGGTGGACCAACGGATGCGGGAGGCCGGGGAGGATGGCCGCGGCACCGTCGGCTTCCTGCACGTGCTGCCGAACAGCCGCAACGTGATCCCCGGCGAGGTCTCCTTCAGCATCGAGTTCCGCCACCCCGACAGCGCCCGCATCGCCTGGCTGGCCGAGACCTTCCCGGCCGAGGCGACAGCCCTGGTCGCCGCCACCGGCTGCACGCTGGAGCTGACCGAACTTCTCCGCTTCGCCGCCCAACCCTTTGATCCGGAATGCGTCGCCCTGGTCGAACAAGCCGCCACACGTCTCGGGTATCCATCCCGGAAAATGGTCTCCGGCGCCGGCCACGATGCCGTCTACGTCGCCCGGCGCATGCCGGCCGCGATGATCTTCACCCCCTGCAAGGACGGCCTCAGCCACAACGAGGCCGAGAGCATCGAGCCGGCCGAGGCCGAGGCCGGCTGCCAGGTGCTGTTCGAGGCCGTGGTCGCCCGCGCCAACCGCAGCACGTAGATCGCGTTGCAACTTTCGCGGCACCGGGGCGCTTCCGGGGAGGTCCCTGCCAGCCTCGCCATTGGAGCGCCCGCGCATCATGAACCCATCCCTCTGGCCGCGCCCCGCGCAGGTCGCCTCCGCCCTGCTGCTGCTTCTGGCCCTCATCGGCTGGATCACCGTCATCACCCTGAACGGCGACGTGCGCGAGGCGCGGGAGCAGGCGACTCAGGTCGCGACCGAGCGTTCGCAGTTGCAGAACACGCTCGACGCCGAACGGGCCGCCAGCGGCGCCCTGCCCGCCATCGAGGCGCGCGCCCAGCAGGCCGAGCAGGCCCTCGCCCAGGCCGAGGCGCGCGCCCGCGACCTCACCGCCCAGGCGAACGAGGCCGAGCAGCGCCTCGCCGCCCTGCGCCAGCAGTCCGAGACCGGCGCGCAGGCACAGCGGGAGGCCGAACAGGCGGTGCAGACCGCGACCGAGGCCCGTGGTGCCGCCGAGGCCGAGACGGAGCGGCTGCGCGCCCGGGGCGCCGAGTTGACCGACCAGGTGGCCCAGGCCGAGGCGCGCCTCGGCGAACTCACACGGTCCGTGCAGGAGGCCGAGGCCGAGCAGGCCCGCGCCGCCGAGACCCGTGATTCCACCGCCGACGCCGTGCGCAGCCTGCAGGCCCGCGCCTCCGAGCTGACGGCCGGTGTCCAGGCCGCCGAGCAGCGCCTCGCCGCGCTGTCGACCGAAACCGGCCAGGTGCAGGAGGCGCTGACCACGCGCGCCGCCGAACTGGCCGGCACCGACCAGCGCCTGCGTGGCCTGCGCGACCAGGCCGCGCTGCTGGAGACCGACCTCTCCGCCCGCCGCGCCGCGCTGGCCGAGGTGCAGACCCAGCTCGAGCGCGCGACCCAGGGCGCCGAGCAGGCCGCCACCCGCCTGACCGGCACGCAGTCCGAGATCGCGGGCGCGACGCGCGAGGCCGGCGAATTGCAGCAGCGCCTGGCCGCGCTGCGCAACGAGGCCGCCGCCGCCGAGACGCAGCGCGACGCGCGCCGCCAGGAGGCGGAGCGCGCCCAGGCCGAGGCCGCCCGCCTCGCCCAGGCGCGCGACGCCGCCGCCCGCGACGCGCAGCAGGCCGAGACGCGCCTGGCCGACCTCACCGCCCGCGCCGAGGCGGCCGACCAGCGCCTGTCCGGCCTGACCCGCAACCTCGAGAGCCAGGAATCCCGCCTGACCGAACTGCGCCAGTCCGTCGACCAGGCCGGCGAGCAGCTTCAGGAGCGCCAGCGCGCCGCCGCCGAGGCCGCCCGCCAGGTCCAGGCGCTCAGCGAGCAGTCGCGCCAGGCTGAGGCGACCCTGTCCCGCCTGCGGCAGAACGTGCAGGAGGCCGAGACCCGCCTTCGCGCCGCCCAGCCGCCGCTGACCGGCGGTGCGAATACCGCGCCCGCGACCCCGGATGCCGGGCAGCAGGGCGGCGGCAGCCCGGCGCCGAACTGAGGCGCGCGGGCGCCCCGGCCCGTCAGGCGACCAGCCGCGCCACCAGCGCGGCCACGCCGGCCGCCGCGGCACCGATACCCAGCACGCGCAGCGCCTGCCCCGCCGGCGGCAGGCCATCGCCGCGGGCGCGGAGCCAGCCCAGCCCGACCAGGCCCATCCCCGCCACCAGGCAGGACCAGCCGGTCGCGCTGCCGGGCGCCACCACATAGGGCAGCAGCGGCAGGATGCCCGCGCCGCCTTGCGCCAGGGCGCGAACCAGCGCCGCACGGCCGGTGCGGGCGGTATCGGGCTCCGACAGGTCCAGCTCGAAGCGCATCATGAAGTCGACCCAGCGCCGCCTATCCGCCGCCACCGCCTCCACTGCCTGGCGCAGCACATCGCCGCGCACGCCGTAGCGGTGCAGGATCGCCGCCACCTCCCACTTCTCGCGCTCGGGATAGAGGTGACTTTCCTCCTCCTCCCGCAGCCGCTCCGCCGCATAAAGCGCCGCCTCGGCCCGCACCGCGCGCACGCGTTCCAGCGCGCCGGCGACACTGAAGGCCGCCAGGCTCGCCAGGCCGCCGGCCAGGACCGCCGGCGTGGCCATCCCGGCGAGCGACAGGGCCGCGGCGACCGCGGTGCCCGGCACCAGGCCCTCCGCCGCGCCGGCCACCACCTGCCGCATGGTCTCCCCGGCGGCGAAGTGGCGCTCCTCATGCGGCGGGCCGGGGGGCATGGGCGGCAGGCCGTCGCGGGTCGGCTCGGCGAGGGTGGCGGTTGGCATGGCCGGAGACTACCGCCGCGCCCGGCCCCGAGTCACGCCCCACGCGCACCGCAAGGTGTTGGGATTGCTGCACAATCTGGAATGCGACGCATCCTCAACCCGGGCGATGCCCGCCCCGCCGCCGCCGCCCGGGTTGTCGCGTGACCGAGGCGCCTCTATAGGCTCGCGCTTGCGGAGAACTGCCTTGGCCACGACGGAACCCGATACCCAACCCCGCGCGGAGCCCACGCCCGCCCAGGCCGCGCAAGCCCTGCTGCTGGCACGGCCCGCCAGCGAGGAACGCCGCATGGCCGATGCCATCCGGGCACTCGCGATCGATGCGGTGGAGCAGGCGAAGTCCGGCCACCCCGGCATGCCGATGGGCATGGCCGATGTCGCCACCGTGCTGTTCACCCGCTTCCTGAAATACGATGCCGCCGACCCGCGCTGGCACGACCGCGACCGCTTCGTGCTGTCCGCCGGCCACGGCTCCATGCTGCTCTATGCCCTGCTGCACCTGACCGGCGCCGGCATGGGCATCGAGGACATCAGGAATTTCCGGCAATTGCACTCCCCCGCCGCCGGGCACCCCGAATACGGCGAGCATCCGGGCATCGAGACCACCACCGGCCCGCTCGGCCAGGGCCTCGCCACCGCCGTCGGCATGGCCTTGGCGGAACGCATGCTGGCGGCGCGCTTCGGCAAGTCCCTGGTCGACCACCGCACCTGGGTCATCGCCTCCGACGGCGACCTGATGGAGGGCATCAGCCACGAGGCGGCGTCCTTCGCCGGCCACATGCAGCTCGACCGGCTATGTGTGCTGTACGACGACAACAACATCTCGATCGATGGCGACACCTCCATCTCGCTGTCGGACGACGCGCTGCGCCGCTTCCAGGCCTATGGCTGGGCGACCCGCCGCGTCGATGGCCACGACCACGAACAGGTCGCCGCCGCGATCGCCTGGGCGACACGCAACCGCAAGCCGACGCTGATCGCCTGCCGCACCATCATCGGCTTCGCCGCGCCGACCAAGGCCGGCACCGCCGCCAGCCACGGCGCCCCGCTCGGCGCCCAGGAAGCCGCCGCCGCCAAGGCCGCGATGGGCTGGAACCACGGGCCGTTCGAGGTGCCGGACGGGCTGAAGGCGCGCTGGGAAGACGCCGGCCGCCGCGGCGCCGGCACCCGCCGATCCTGGCTCAAGCGCCTGGCGAACCACGCGCAGAAGGATGAGTTCGACCGCGCCATGGCCGGCCGCCTGCCGGAAGCCTGGCACGAGCCGCTCGCCGCGCTCCGCGCCAAGCACGCCGAGGACCGCCCGAAGATCGCCACCCGCATCGCCAGCCAGCGCGCCCTGGAAGCGCTGGTGCCGGCGGTGCCGGAGATGGTCGGCGGCTCGGCCGACCTGACGGGTTCCAACAACACCAACGTCAAGGGCATCCCGGCCGTCTCCCCCGGCAACTACGCCGGCCGCTACATCCACTACGGCGTGCGGGAGCACGGCATGGCGGCGGCGATGAACGGCATGGCGCTGCATGGCGGCATCATCCCCTATTCCGGCACCTTCCTGGTCTTCGCCGACTACCTGCGCCCGGCGCTGCGCCTGGCCGCCCTGATGCGCCAGCGCGTCATCCACGTGCTGACGCATGACAGCATCGGCCTGGGCGAGGATGGCCCGACACACCAGCCGGTCGAAACCCTCGCCTCGCTCCGCGTCATCCCGAACCTCGCGGTGTTCCGCCCGGCGGATGCGATGGAAACGGCGGAATGCTGGGAACTGGCGGTGAAGCGCGCCGATGGTCCCTCCGTCCTCGCCCTGTCGCGGCAGAACCTGCCGGCGCTGCGGTTCGACCATGGCGAGAACCGCTGCGCCCGCGGCGGCTACGTGCTCGCGGAACCCTCCGGCACCCGCCGCGCTACGCTGATTGCCACCGGCTCCGAAGTGCACCTGGCCATCGCGGCGCGCGCGCTGCTGGAGGCCGAGGGCATCCCGACCGCGGTGGTGTCGCTGCCGAGCTGGGAGCTGTTCGCGCTGCAGGACGAAAGCTACCGCGCCCAGGTCCTGGGCGACGTGCTGCGCGTCGGCATCGAGGCGGCACTGCCCTTCGGCTGGGACCGCTGGCTCGGGCCGGAGGGCATCTTCATCGGCATGCAGGGCTTCGGCGCCAGCGCGCCGGCGGATGAGCTGTACCGGCATTTCGGCATCACGGCAGAGGCGACGGTCGCCGCCGTGAAGAAGCGTTTGGGTTGAACACTCCGAAGGGGATTGGACGAAAATGGCTGTGAAGGTCGCCATCAACGGCTTCGGGCGCATCGGGCGCCTGGTGCTGCGGGCCATGATCGAGAGCAACCGCACCGACGTGGAATGCGTCGCGATCAACGACCTCGGCAGCGTCGAAGCGAACGCCCACCTGTTCCGCTACGACAGCGTCCACGGCCGCTTCCCCGGTGAGGTCGCGGTGGACGGCAACAAGCTGCTGATCACGGCCAATGGCCGCAGCTACGCGCCGATCGTCGTCAGCAGCGAGCGTGACCCGACCAAGGTGCCGTTCCAGGGCGTCGACGTCGCCATGGAATGCACCGGCATCTTCACGGCGAAGGACAAGGCCTCCGCCCTGATCACCGCCGGCGCGCGCAAGGTGCTGATCTCGGCGCCGGGCGAGAACGCCGATGCCACCATCGTCTATGGCGTGAACCACCAGGTGCTGACGAAGGAGATGACGGTCGTCTCCAACGCCTCCTGCACCACCAACTGCCTGGCGCCGATCGCCAAGGTGCTGCACGACAATTTCGGCATCGTGCGCGGCTACATGGTCACCATCCACGCCTATACCGGCGACCAGAACACCGTCGACACGCTGCACAAGGACCTGCACCGCGCCCGCGCCGCCGCGGTCTCCGCCATCCCGACCAGCACCGGCGCCGCCAAGGCCGTGGGCCTGGTGATGCCGGAGCTGAAGGGCAAGCTGGACGGCACCGCCATCCGCATCCCGACGCCCAACGTCTCCCTCGTCTCGCTCGACTTCGTGCCGGGCAAGGTTGGGCTGACGAAGGAGGAGATCAACGCGGTGATGAAGGCGGCCTCCGAATCCGGGCCGCTGAAGGGCATCCTCGGCTACAACACCGCGCCGCTGGTCAGCATCGACTTCAACCACGACCCGCACAGCTCCACCTTCGATGCGACGCAAACGCAGGTGGTGGATGGCGCGCTGGTGCGCGTGATGTCCTGGTACGACAACGAGTGGGGCTTCTCCAACCGCATGAGCGACACCGCCGCCCTGTTCGGCAGCCTCTGACGCCTGAGCCCTCTCCCCCTTCTCAGGGGGAGAGGGTTGGGTGAGGGGGTTCGCGCCCCCTCAGAACAACCGCAGCCGCGTCCGCGAAAACTCGAACCCCTGCCCCGCCGCATTGGCACATCGCAGCATCGCCTGCGTCGCCGTGCCGGTCAGCCCCGGCCCCTGCCAGGCGGTCCCATAGGGCAGCCTGCGCGCACCTCGGTTCACCACCGTATCCCCGCCGCACAGCAGCCGCGCAGCCCCCGTCGGCCCGACAGCCACCGAATGGCCCCAGTCGAATTCGCAGTCGCGCGGCTTGGGCGGCGGCGCGTAGCTGTAGTTCACGATGTCGCAGCGGATGGCGCCTTCCTCCATCTCGCAGAAGATGTTCCCGGACGGCAACTGGAAGCCCTACTGCGCCGATGCTACGATCGGCAGGCAGACCAGGGCCGCGACAAGCCAGCGCATCGCTTCGTTTCCTCCCGGCCGCCATCCCGAATCAGGAGTGCCTCCTCGATGCCGTTCCGCACCATCGACTCGCTGGACGCCCATGGCAAGCGCGTGCTGCTGCGCGCCGACCTGAACGTGCCGGTCCGCGATGGCCGCATCACCGACCGCACGCGGATCGAACGCCTGGCGCCGACCATCCGCGAGCTGGCGGACAAGGGCGCGCGCGTCATCGTCTGCAGCCATTTCGACCGGCCGAAGGGAAAGGTGGTTCCGGAAATGTCGCTGGCCCCGATGGCGGAGGCGCTGTCCGCCGCCCTCGGCCGCCCCGTCGCCTTCGCCGCGGACTGCATCGGCCCGGTCGCCGAACAGGCCGCAGCCGCGCTGGCGGAGGGCGAGGTGCTGCTGCTGGAGAACACCCGCTTCCACGCCGGCGAGGAAAAGAACGACCCAGCCATGGCCGCCGCCCTTGCGAAGCTGGCCGAGGTGTTCGTGAACGATGCCTTCTCCGCCGCCCACCGCGCCCATGCCAGCACGGAGGGCGTCGCCCACCTGCTGCCCGCTTATGCCGGCCGCCTGATGCAGGCGGAGCTCGAGGCGCTGGACGCGGCACTTGGCAATCCGGCCCGACCGGTCGTCGCCATCGTCGGCGGCGCCAAGATCTCCACCAAGCTCGAACTGCTCGGCAACCTCACCCGCCGGGTCAACGTGCTGGTCATCGGCGGTGCCATGGCCAACACCTTCCTCGCCGCCCAGGGCCACGCCATGGGCAAGTCGTTGCAGGAAGCCGAGATGCACGAGATGGCGCGCACCATCATGGCCGAGGCGCAGGCCGCCAATTGCGAGATCCTGCTGCCGGTGGACCTGGTTGTGGCCGGCGCCTTCGCCGCCAACGCACCGCACCGCACCGTGGCGATCGACCGGGTGCCCGAGGACATGATGGCCCTCGATGTCGGGCCAGAGACGGTGGACATCGTGGAAAACCGCCTGCGCCAGGCCTCCACCCTGGTCTGGAACGGCCCCTTCGGCGCCTTCGAGATCCCGCCCTTCGACACCGCCACCGTCGCCGTTGCGCAATCCGTCGCGGCGCTCACCGCCTCCTCCGGCCTGAAATCCATCGCCGGCGGCGGCGATACCGTCTCGGCCCTGCGCCATGCCGGGGTGATGGACCGCCTGACCTACGTGTCCTCGGCCGGCGGCGCCTTCCTGGAGTGGCTGGAGGGCAAGACGCTGCCGGGGGTGGCGGTGCTGAAGGCCTGATTCAGCTTTCGGCAACCTTCGTCCCGTTTCCACCAGAGGTTGCTGGAGTGTTAACGGCGCGGCGTCGCATCCTCCGGGCATGCGCACGCTCCGCCCGCTTCCGCCGAAATCCACCCAGCGGTTTACGCATCCTTCAGACCTGCGGTTCATGGTCGTCCGCATGATCGCCATGAACTCCCTGGCCGCCTTCACGGCGGAAGTCTCCCGGACGCAAGGGGCCGCGAAAACCCGCGGATCCAGCGCCTCCCCCCAACCGCTGCAGCCGCTGCCGGCGCCGCAGCAACGCACCCTGGACACGATGCCCGCGATGCCCGGCGGCCCGGTGCCACGCGGGTCGCTGCTCGACCTGCGTGTCTGATCGGGCACATCAGGAAAGCCTCCTGACGGCGTGATAAGCTTTGCCTTGCGGTCCGCGCCCTCCGGTTGCACCTTCGCCCCATGTCCTCCGACACCACCGACAGCACCCGCTTCGTCCGGCGCATTCCCGAAGGCGAAGACCGGGAAAGGCTGACCTGCAACGATTGCGGGTTCATCGCCTACGAGAACCCGAAGATCGTCGTCGGCTCCGTCGTCGACGTCGCGGGCCAGGTCCTGCTGTGCCGCCGCGCCATCGAACCCCGCCGCGGCTTCTGGACCATCCCTGCCGGCTACATGGAACTCGGCGAGACGGTGGAGGAAGGTGCGGTGCGGGAAGCGCGGGAGGAAGCCTGCGCCGACCTCGCGCTGGATGGCGTGCTGGCGATCTATTCCATCGCCCGCATCGGCCAGGTGCAGATCCTGTTCCGCGCCCGCCTCGCCAGCCCCGGCTTCGCCGCCGGGCCCGAGAGCCTGGAGGTCCGGCTGTTCGACTGGGCCGACATCCCCTGGGACGACCTCGCCTTCCCCTCCGTCCACTGGGTGCTGCGGGCCTGGCGGGAGGCCGGGCCGGGCCCGCTCGGCGCCCCGCGTGGCAACCCGCCCGTGGACCGGCGCGGAACCACCCCGCTGGAGGCCGCGCTGTGAGACGCCCGATCACGCTCGCCGCATCGCTGATGCTCATCGCCGGTGGCGCCATCGCCGAACCGGCACGGGCCGCCACCGCGGATGCGCCGACCGCGGTGGCGCCGGAGCAAACGGCGGTGGAGCGCCCCGTCTCCGCCCGCAGGCGCGCCCGCACCCAGCAACCGCTGCCCGAGCCCCCGCCACCCGCCCCACCCCTGCCCGGCACGCAGGCCGCGGTGCCCAGCCTGTGGGGCGAACCCGCGCCGATCCCGAACCGGAGCATCGAGGCGCCGCGCGACATCTTCGCCGGCCCGCCGCGCGCGACGCTGGAGCCGGTCATCATCGATGAGCGGGAGCAATACCGCGGCTTCACCTTCGGCCGCGAACACCTCTCCAGCCGTCAGGAGATCCTGGGCAAGGACCTCGCGCCCGGCGCCCGCATCCGGATCCCGCTGGAGTAGCCGCCGGTTCAATGCACCGGTTCAGCGCATCGGGATCGGGTACATCAGCCCGCCGCGGTCCCACAGCGCATTCAACCCGCGCGGCACGCCGAGCACGGAGCCCTGCCCCAGGTTCCGCTCATACACCTCGGCATAGTTGCCGACCTGGCTGAGCACCCGGAACCCCCAGTCATCCGAAAGACCCAGCGGCGCGCCGAGCCCCGGCTCCGCGCCGAGGATCCGGCGGACCAGCGCCGAGGGATCGGCCCGCCGCGCCGTGGCCGTGGCCGCGGTGATGCCGCGCGCCTCGCCTTCCAGCATCACGTTCACCACCCAGAACACCAGGCTGCGCCAATTCGGATCACCGTCGCGCACCAGCGGGCCGAGCGGCTCCCGGCTGATGATGTCGGGCAGCAGCACATGCGCGGACGGGTTGGCCGTGCCGGTCTGCCGCAGCACCACCAGGCTCGAAAGGTCGGCGCTCACCGCGTCGCAGCGCCCCGCCGCATAGTCGTCCCGGATGCCGGCGAAGGCGGCGCTCGGCACCGGCGTGTAGGCAATCCCGATGCGCCGCGCGAAATCCGCCATCGCCGCCTCGTTGGAGGTGCCGGTGACGACGCAGACCCGCTTGCCCGCGAGCGCCCGCGCGTCGGCGGCACCCAGCGCGGCCGGCACCAGGAAGCCCTGGCCGTCGTAGAAATTCACCGCGGTCGGCGCCAGGCCGAGATCGGCGTCGCGCCCCATGGTCTGCGTCAGGTTGCGCGCCGCCAGGTCGATGCGGCCTTCCCGCAGCGCCGCCAGCGCGTCCGGCGTGGTCAGCGGCACGAAGCGCACCTTGCCGGCATCGCCGAGCGTGGCGGCGGCGACCGCGCGGCAGGTATCCGCATCCAGCCCGCGCCAGACGCCCTGCGCATCGGCCAGCGCAAAGCCGGTCAGCCCCTGGTTGGTGCCGCACAGCACCTCCCCGCGCGCCCGAACCGCGGCCAGCGTCGCCTGCGCATCAGCGGGCACCGGCGCCAGGGTGGCAAGGCCGGCCAGCAGCCCGAGCATCAGCCTGGTTCGCATCGCCCTGCTCCTCAGCGCAGCGGCAGAGGGAACATCAGCCCCCCGCGCTGCCAGTTGTCGTTCGGCCCGCGGTCGAGCCCGAAGGGGCTGCCGGCGCCGAGGTTGCGGTCGAACACCTCGGCGTAGGACCCGACCTGGGCCAGCAGCCGCTGCGACCAGTCGCCATCCAGGCCGATGGCGCGCCCCAGCCCCTCCTCCACCCCGATCAGCCGGCGCAGCGTCGGGTCGTTGGACTGCACCATGGACACCAGGTTGGCGCTGGTGACGCCGAACTCATCCGCCTCCAGCATCGCCTGCACCACCCAGAACACCACCTGCCGCAGCGCCTCCTCATCCTCCCGGACCAGCAGGCCGAGCGGCTCGCGGCTCAGCATCTCCCGCAGCACGACGTAGTTGGCCGGCGTGTCGAGCTCGGTGACCCGGCGGATCGCAAGCTGCGAGGCATCGGTGGAGGCCGCATCGCAGCGCCCGGCGACCAGCGCATCCAGCAGCGCCCGGCCACCGCCGGCCTCCACCACCGTCACGGTGATGCCGAGCCGTGCCGCCTCGCTCTCCACCACCTCCCGCCCGGTGGAGCCGGCGATGCCGGTGACGCAGACGCGCCGGCCATCGAGGTGGCGCGGGCTGGCGATGCCGGAACTGCGCGCCACCAGCAGCCCCTGGCCATCGAAGAAGGTCAGCCCGGCGAAGGCCACCGGCCGCCCGACCTCGCGGGAGTAGGTGAAGGTGGTGTTGCGGGCCAGCAGGTCGATCCGCCGCGCCTCCAGCGCCGAGAGGCCTTCCTCCGGCGTCTCGATCGGCACGAAGCGCACGCGGGCGGCATCGCCCAGCGCCGCGGCCGCCACGGCCCGGCAGAAATCCGCGTCGAAGCCGCGCATCACGCCCTGCGCATCCGGGGCGGAGAAGCCCGGCAGCGCGCCGTTGACGCCGCAGACCAGGGCGCCGCGCGCGCGGATCGCCCCCAGCGCATCCGGCGCCCGCTGCGCCAGCGCGGCCCCCGCGAGAAGCAGCGCGGCGAGCACCAAGGCGGCACCAAGAAGAAGGGATCGCATGCTCATGCCCTCAGCAGCCGGACGCGGCGAGGCGGCAGGTGACGCCCGGCACGGCGCGGCAGGCTTCCATCGCCTGCGCCTCGGCCTCCGCCACCGTGCCGCCGAGGCCGGGGAAATTGCGGTTCAGCACCACCGTGCTGAGGTCGCTCGTCATCACCACGGCATTCGGATGCCGCGTCACGCCCTGCACCAGGGCGCCGCAGCGGTTGACGATCTCGCCGAGGAACTTGCAGGGGATGCGCCCGGCCATGTTCTGGCAGGCGCGCACCGCCGCGGTGTTGATCGCCAGGCGGTCCAGCGCGCCATTGCCGAAGCCATGGGCGGCCACCGGCACATCCGTCGCGTAGACCGCGCCGAAGCGGCTGCCCGCCGCGAGCGCCGTCGTGCCGCCCGCCAATTGCACGCCCATCCCGCTGCCCGGCTGGGCCGTGGCGGACGGCGCTGCGCCGACCGCCTGGAAACAGGGGCCGGAGGCGATGCCGCCCCCCACCGCCCCGCAGACGCTCAGGCCGAGGCGCGCGAAGCGCTGCGCCGGCAGCGCCATCCGGTACATCGACCCCTCGCGGCAGCGCGCATCCCAGTAGGCGGTGCGGCGATCGTCGAAGCCGGCGAAGTAGGTGACGATGATCGTCTGGCAGGTCGCGCCGCTGCCGGTGATGCTGCGCCCCAGCTCGGCGCGCCGCGTGGGTTCCTGCAGGGCGGAAAGCTGGTCGTGCAGCGGATTGCCGCTCTGCGCCCAGGCCGACAGCGGCGGGCCAAGCAGGATGGCCAGAATTGGCAGCAATCGGCGCATCGTCGGCCTTTCCTCTCCGGCTGGCGCGGGAGGGACCCGGGCGGTACGGAAGAAAGCATACGACCACGAATCGTTGCGACGAAGGCAAGATAATTGAACTTTAAGTTGATTTTGACAGCCCCTTTTCACCCCAATCCAGGGTTGACAACGCGGCGCAATTTTCTCCTCAGCCCTGCGGCAGCCCCACCAGGCCACGGGCAAAGTCCCGCGCCGTGAACGGCCGCAGGTCGGCCGCCTTTTCGCCGACGCCCACCATGTGCACCGGAATCCCGACCTCCGCCGCCAGCGCCACCACCACGCCGCCCTTGGCGCTGCCATCCAGCTTGGTCACCGCCAGGCCGGAGACATCCACCATCTCCTTGAAGATCTTCACCTGCTGGATCGCGTTCTGCCCCGTGGTCGCATCCAGCGTCAGCAGCACCGAATGCGGCGCCGTCGGGTCCATCTTGCGGATCACGCGGATGATCTTCCGCAGCTCCTCCATCAGCGCCGTCTTGTTGTGCAGCCGCCCCGCCGTGTCGATCAGCAGCAGGTCCATCCCCTCCGCCCGCGCCCGCGCCAGCGCGTCATGCGCGAGCCCCGCGGCATCGGCGCCCATCTTGGGCGAGGCGACGACGGCGCAGCCGGTCCGCTCGCCCCAGATCTGCAACTGCTCCACCGCCGCGGCGCGGAAGGTGTCGCCCGCCGCGAACATCACCTTGAGGCCCTGCCCGCGATACTGCTGGCCGAGCTTGGCGATGGTCGTGGTCTTGCCGGTGCCGTTCACGCCGACCACCAGCACGACATGCGGCGCATTCTCCCGCCGGATTTCCAGCGGCCGGGCCACCGGCGCCAGGATCTCCGCGATCGCCTCCGCCAGCGCGCCCTTCACCTCCTCGTCGGACACTTCCTTGCCGAAGCGGGTTTTCCGGAACCCCTCGACGATGCGCCGCGCCGCGGCGACGCCGAGGTCGGCCGCGATCAGCGTATCCTCCAGCTCCTCCAGCGCCGCATCGTCCAGCCGGCGCTTGCGGAACACGGTCGTCAGCGCATCCGTCAGCCGCGCGGTGGAGCGCGACAGGCCGGTCCTGAGGCGGGAGAACCAGCCGCCGGTGCTGGCGGGCTCTGCCTCCGGCTCGCTGCTCTCCAGCGCTTCGGCCAGCGCGGCGGCGTCACGGCTGGGCGGGGCCGGCTCCGGCTGCGTCGCCGCGGGCGCCGGCACCGGCGTGTCCGAGGGGCCGCTGAACGGCGGTGCGACCGGCGCGGTCGGTGGCAGGGGCGGCAGGGGCGACGCCGGCGGCGCGGCCGGCGCCTCGCGCGGCGGTACGGAGGGTGTCGGGGGCTGGGCCGGCGGTGGGGTCACCGGTGTCTGCGCCGGGGTCGCGGTCGCAGGGGTCTCGGTCGCCGGCGTCTCCCGCCCGCGCATCCGGTCCCACAAGGCCTTGAGCGCCATGGCTATGCTGCCTCCCCGATCAGGCCCTCGGTGTCGGCTGCCAGGATGCGCAGCGCCCGCAGGCTGCCGGGCACCGCCGCCTCGCCACCCGCCCGCGCATCCGCCAGCCGCACCGGGGCGAATTGTTCCGTATGGCCGCGCCCGCCACGCTCGAGCAGCACCGTTTCCACCCGGCCGACCCGGCTGGCGAACAGCCGCGCCGCCGCCGCCTGGCCGGCCTCGCGCAGCCGCGCCGCCCTCTCCCGCCGCAGCGGCACCGGCACCTGCGGCATCCGCGCCGCGGGCGTTGCCGGACGGGCGGAGAAGGGAAAGACGTGCAGGAAGCTCAGCCCCGCCTCCTCGACCAGTTCCAGCATGTCCGTGAACTGCGCCTCGGTTTCGGTCGGGAAGCCGGCAATCAGGTCGGCACCCAGCGCCATCTCCGGCCGCAGCGCGCGTGCCCGGCGCGCCAGGGCCAAGGTCTCCGCCCGGCCGTGCCGGCGCTTCATGCGCTTCAGGATCAGGTCGCTGCCATGTTGGAGGGACAGATGCAGGTGCGGCATCAGGCGCGGCTCCTCCGCGATCAGGCGCCACAGATCGGCATCGCCGCCCTCGGCACCAAGATGCGCCGGGTCGAGCGAGGACAGCCGCAGCCGCGGCAGCTCCGGCACCAGCGCCAGCAGCCGCCGCACCACCTGGCCCAGGCTCGGCCGGCCGGGCAGGTCCGGGCCGTAGCTGGCGATATCGACCCCGGTCAGCACCACCTCCCGGAACCCCTGCGCCACCAGCGCCCGCACCTGGTCCACCAGCAGCCCGAGCGGGACGGACCGGGAGGGGCCGCGACCGTAGGGGATGACGCAGAAGGTGCAGCGGTGGTCGCAGCCCTGCTGTACCTGCACCAGCGCCCGCGCCCGGTTCGCATTCTGCGTCACCGGCACCGCCAGGGCCGGCGGGGCCAGCATGATGTCGGCAACCGGCCCTTGCGGGGCACCGGGCACCCAGGCCTCGGGCCGCAGCTTGTCGGCATTGCCGATCACGCGCACCACGCCGGGCAGCCCCGCCCAGGCCTCGGGCGCGATCTGCGCCGCGCAGCCGGTGACGATGATGCGCGCGCCCGGGTCCTCCCGCGCCACCCTGCGGATCGCCTGGCGCGCCTGCGCCTCCGCCTCCCCGGTCACGGCACAGGTGTTGACGATGATCGCGCCGGAACCCAGGCCCACCGCCTCGGCCAGCCCGCGCATCGCGTCGGATTCATGCGCGTTCAGCCGGCAGCCGAAGGTCAGCGTCCGCACGCTCATGCGTGACGGCCCGAGGCGTCTCCGCGAAGCTCCAGCGTCCCGGTGAAGGCGGTGGCGACCGGCCCGGTCATCAGCACATGGCCGTCCTCGCGCCATTCCATCAGCAGGTCGCCGCCCGGCATGCTGACGGTGGCGCGCCGCCCCGTCAGCCCGCGGCGGTGCGCATTGACGATGGCCGCGCAGGCGCCGGAGCCGCAGGCCAGCGTCAGCCCCGCGCCACGTTCCCAGATCACCAGCCGCATATGCTCCGGCGACAGGATCTGCGCGAAGCCGATATTCGCCCGGTCCGGGAAGATCGGATCATGCTCCAGCGAGGGCCCGATCTCCGCCACCGGCACCAGGTCCAGGTCGCGGACGAAGAAGGTGGCGTGCGGGTTGCCCATGGAACACGCCGCCGGATCACCCACGGCGCCGTGCTGCAACGGCAGGTGCAGCGTATCCATCGCCCGCGCCAGCGGCACGTCCTGCCAGCCCAGCCGCGCCGGGCCCATATCGGCCCGCCACAGCCCGCCCGCCAGGCGCTCCACCGGCAGGTCGCCCGCGATGGTCCGCACCACCACCCGGTCCCGCCCGGCTTCGTCCGCCACCAGGGAGGCGATGCAGCGAGTCGCATTGCCGCAGGCCCCGGCCTCGGAGCCATCCGGGTTGCGGATGCGCATGAACACATCGGCGCCGTCGACGCCCGGCTCCATGACGATGAACTGGTCGCAGCCGACGCCGAAATGCCGGTCCGCGATGGCCGCGGCCTCGGCGGGGGCGATGGCGAGCGGCGTGGCACGGCCATCCAGCACGACGAAGTCGTTGCCCAGGCCATGCATCTTGCGGAAGGGGATGATCACCGGGTGGATATAGAGCGCCACCCCAGCCGGCGGAACCCGCCCCGCCAGGCGGAGACGGGCGTCATCGGCGCCGGGCTCCTCAAGCAATGGAAACGCCTTCAAGCAGCCAAATGGGAAAGGAAAATCTTTCTGCTGCGCCGCTTCTTGCGGCAGCGTGGAAAAATCCTCTTCTCTGGCGCCAGAACCAGCGCCACACGGGAAGCCGCCCATGACCAAGGTCCATGTCATCCACGAAAACGACGCCTGGGTGGAGCCGCTGCGCAGCGCCTTCGCCACCCTCGGCACCCCGGTCGAGGAATGGTTCCTGGATCGCGGCGTGCTCGACCTGACCCGCCCGCCGCCGGAGGGCGTCTTCTACAACCGCATGAGCGCCTCCTCCCACACCCGCGGCCACATCTACGCCCCCGAATACGCCGGCGCGGTGATCGAGGTGCTGGAACGCCACAACCGCCCGCTGGTGAACGGCCGCCGCGCCCTGCAACTGGAACTGTCCAAGGTCGCGCAGTACCAGGCGCTGTCCACCCACGGCATCCCGGTGCCCGCGACCCTCGCCGTGGTCGGCCGCGAGAACATCCCCGAAGCCGCGGAAAAACTTGGCTACCCCATCATCCTGAAGCACAACCGCGCCGGCAAAGGCCTCGGCGTGCGGCTGCTGCGCAGCGAGGCCGGGCTGCGCGAAGCCCTCGCCGCGCTCGACGTCACCACCGATTCCGAAGCCCACCCGCGCGACGGCATCTGGCTGGTGCAACGCTACATCGAAGCGGCGGCGCCGTTCATCACCCGCGCCGAATTCGTCGGTGGCCGCTTCCTGTACGCGGTTCGCGTCGATACCTCCGAAGGCTTCGAACTCTGCCCGGCCGATGCCTGCGACATCGACGCAGGCGCCGCCTGCCCCGCCGTCGCACCCAGCCCGAAATTCGTGATCCAGGACGGCTTCACCCACCCCCTGATCCACCGCATGGAAGCCTTCCTGCTGGCCAACGCCATCGGCGTCGGCGCCATCGAATTCATCACCGACCGCCATGGCCAGGCCTTCGCCTACGACGTCAACACCAACACCAACTACAACGCCGAAGCCGAAACCCGCGCCGGCCGCACCGGCAACCAGACCGGCATGGGCGCCATCGCCGCCCACCTGACAGCCCTGCTGCGGCGAGAGGCCCTGGCGGCGGCGGCGTAGTCGGGGTTGGCACTGGGTGATTCGCGGGGGGCGTCGGCCCCCCGCACCCCCGACCAGGTGGCAGGGCCACCTGGACCGCCGGGACCTTATGAACAGGATAAGGAGAGGGGCCAGCGGACCCGCCGGACCAGCGGTCGTGCCGGGCCCCTCTCCCTATCCTGTTCATGATTCGAAGGGTTCCAAGGGGCCGCTGCCCCTTGGCAGGGGGTGCAGGGGGACAGCGTCCCCCTGCGAACAACCAGCGCCACACCCGCCCGCTTGCGTCCTCAGCGCCTCGCCGCTACAAGCCCGCCTCCGCGCGTCATGGCCTCTGGTGGGCATGCCTGGCCGCGGATACCGATCCCTGCCGCATGGTGCGGTCTGGCTGCTCGCGAGGGTGGTTGGTGCGAGGTGGGAGAGGCCTGACCGTCTGGAGGTCCAAATGCCCAAGATGAAGACGAAGTCGAGCGTGAAGAAGCGCTTTACGCTGACGGCGACCGGCATGGTCAAGGCTGGCGCCGGCAACAAGCGCCACATGCTGACCGCCAAGACGAACAAGATGAAGCGGCAGAACCGTGGGGCCTTCGTGCTGGACAAGCAGGATGGCGACACGATCAAGCAGTGGATGCCTTACGGTTCGAGCCGGTAAGGAAGGATCTGAACCATGGCACATGTGAAGCGCGGCGTAACCAAGCACGCTCGCCACAAGAAGATCCTCAAGCTCGCCAAGGGCTATGTCGGTCGTTCCTCCACCGCCTATCGTCCGGCGCTCGAGCGCGTCGAGAAGGCGTTGCAGTATGCCTATCGCGACCGTCGCAACAAGAAGCGCGATTTCCGCGGTCTGTGGATTCAGCGCATCAACGCGGCGGTGCGTGAGCACGGCATCACCTATTCGCGGTTCATGGCCGGCATCAAGGCGGCGAACGTCGAGATCGACCGCAAGATGCTCGCGGCGCTGGCCTTCGACGACGCGGCCGGTTTTGCGGCCATCGTCGAGAAGGCGAAGGGCGCCCTCCCCGCGCAGGCCTGAACCGCTCGCGGTTTGGCTGAAGACTGACACAGGAGGGCCGTCCCGCAGGGGGCGGCCTTTTCCGTATCCGGATGCTGGCGATGATGACGGATGATCTTTCCACGCTTCGGTCCGAAGCCGAGGCGGCCTTGGCCGGTGCCGCGGACCTCCGCGCGCTGGATGCCGTGCGCGTCGCGGTGCTCGGCAAGTCCGGCAGCCTGTCCGGCCTTCTCAAGGGCCTCGGCGCCGTGCCCGCCGACCAGCGCAAGGACCGCGGCGCCGCGCTGAACCGCCTGAAGAATGAGGTCGAGGCGCTGCTGGAAACCCGCAAGGCGGCGCTGGAGGCCCTGGCGTTGGAGGCGCGGCTGAAGGCGGAGCGCCTCGACGTCTCCCTGCCGCCCCGCCCCTTCGCCGCCGGCACCGCCGCCGATGGCGGCATCCATCCCATCAGCCGGACCATCGAGGAACTCACCGCCATCTTCGGCGCCATGGGCTTCCGGGTGGTCGAGGGGCCGGACATCGAATCCGACTGGCACAATTTCGGCGCCCTCAACATCCCGGACCACCACCCGGCGCGCCAGGACCACGACACCTTCTACCTGCCCGGCACCGACGAGGCCGGCCAGCGCCGCGTCCTCCGCACCCAGACTTCCCCCCTGCAGATCCGGACGATGCTGGCCGAGCCGCCGCCGATCCGCATCATCGCCCCCGGCCGCACCTACCGCGCCGACCACGACGCCACCCATTCGCCGATGTTCCACCAGGTGGAGGGGCTGGTGATCGACCGCGGCATCACCCTCGGCCACCTGAAGGGCTGCCTGACCGATTTCCTCCGCGCCTTCTTCGGCATCTCCGACCTGCCGGTGCGGTTCCGCTCCTCCTACTTCCCGTTCACCGAGCCTTCGATGGAAGTCGATATCGGCTGGAACCGGAAGACCGGGGAATTGGGGGGCGGCGGGGATTGGCTGGAGATCCTGGGCTCCGGCATGGTCCACCCCAAGGTGCTGGCGAATTGCGGCCTGGACCCGCGCGAATGGCAGGGCTTCGCCTTCGGCATGGGGATCGAGCGCATCACCATGCTGAAGCACGGCATGCCCGACCTGCGCCCCTTCTACGAAAGCGACCTGCGCTGGCTGCGCCACTGGGCCGCCGATCCGCTGGCGCCCGCCAGCCTGCACGAGGGGATCTGATCCGATGAAGTTCCCCCTCTCCTGGCTGCGCGAGCATCTGGAAACCGATGCCTCGCTCGATGCCATCGCCACCACCCTCTCCGCCATCGGCATCGAGGTCGAGGGCATCGAGGACAAGGCGGCGTCCCTCGCCAGTTTCCGCATCGCCCGCGTCATCGAGGCGGTGCAGCACCCCAACGCCGATCGCCTGCGCCAGCTTCGCGTGGATGCCGGCGACGGCCGCGAACTGTCCGTCGTCTGCGGCGCGCCCAATGCCCGCACCGGCATGAAGGGCGTGCTCGCCCTGCCCGGCGACTTCATCCCCGGCACCGGCATCACCCTGAAGCTCGGCGAAATCCGCGGCGTGAAGTCCGAGGCGATGATGCTGTCGTCGCGCGAGATGGGCCTCGGCGACGACCATTCCGGCATCGTCGACCTGCCGGAGGATGCGCCGGTCGGCGCCAGCTACGTCACCTGGGCCGGACTTGATGACCCGGTGATCGAGATCAAGGTCACGCCGAACCGTGGCGATGCCCTGTCCGTCCGCGGCATCGCCCGCGACCTGGCCGCCGCCGGCCTCGGCCGCGTGATGCCGTGGGAGGTGGCACCCGTCGCCGCATCCTACCCGGCGCCGCTGCACTGGCGCATCGCCGACCCGCGTGCCTGCACCTGGGTGCTCGGCCGCGCCGTCCGCGGCGTCAGGAACGGCCCCTCGCCGCAGTGGTTGCAGGACCGCCTGGTGGCCATCGGCCTGCGCCCGATCAGCGCGCTGGTCGACATCACCAACTACTTCACCTTCGCCTTCGGCCGCCCGCTGCACGTCTTCGACGTCGCCAAGGTCGCCGGCACCGACCTCACCATGCGCATGGCGCGGGCGGGCGAGGAATTGCTGGCGCTGAACGGCAAGACCTACGTGCTGACGGAGGAGGACGGTATCATCGCCGACGCCAACGGGCCGGAAGCGCTCGGCGGCGTCGTCGGCGGCGAACACAGCGGCTGCGACGCGGCGACCACCGAATGCTTCATCGAATGCGCGCTGTTCGACCCGGTGCGCATCGCGCTGACTGGCCGCCGGCATGACGTCCGCACCGACGCCCGCTCCCGCTTCGAGCGCGGCATCGACCCGGCGCTGCTGCCGAAGGCGCTGGAAGCGGCGACACGGATGATCCTCGACCTCTGCGGCGGCGAGGCGTCCGAGATTTCCGAAGCCGGCGCCGCGCCCGCCTGGCAGCGGGAGGCAACGCTGCGCTTCGTCCGCATCCGCGACCTCGGCGGGCTTGATCTGCCGGCGGAGGAAGCCGTCGGGCGGCTGGAACGGCTCGGCTTCGAGGTGACCCGCCGCGACGCCGCCAGCGTCACCGTCGCCGTGCCGTCCTGGCGCAACGACATCGCCGCCTTCGGCGCCCTCGCGCAGGACCCCTCCCTGCCCGCCGACCGCGCCCGCATCGCCGCCGAGGGCTGCGCCGCGATCGAGCCGGAATGCGACCTGGTCGAGGAGGTGCTGCGCCTCGGCGGGCTGGACGCCGTGCCCGCCGTCTCGCTGCCCGTGGCGAGCCCGGTGCCGCGCCCGGCGCTGGCCCCGAAGCAGGTGCGCGCGGCGCTGGCCCGGCGGGTGCTCGCCGCCCGCGGCATGCAGGATTGCGTGACCTACGGCTTCCTCGACCGCGCCACGGCTGGGCTGTTCGGCCCCGCTGCGGAGCAGCCTGGACAATGGTCTCCGCCCGATGGCCTGCACCTGGAAAACCCCATCGCCAGCGACCTGGACCAGATGCGCCCGACCCCGGTCGCCTCCCTCGCCATGGCCGCCGCCCGCAACGCCGCGCGCGGCTTCGCCGATGTGGCGCTGGCCGAAATCGGCGGCGCCTATCGCGACCCCGCCGCCGGCCCCAGCCAGTTGGCCCTCGCCGCCGGCCTCCGCGCCGGCCAGACCCCGGCCAACTGGGCGGCCCCCGCCCGCCCGGTGGATGCGCTGGATGCCAAGGGCGATGCGCTGGCGGTGCTGTCGGCGCTCGGCGTGCCGATGGCGGCGGTGATGCTGACCACGGATGCGCCCGGCTTCTACCACCCCGGGCGCTCCGGCGTGCTGCGCCAGGGGCCGAAGACCGTCCTCGCCCATTTCGGCGAACTCCACCCGCAGGTGGTCCGCAGCCTCGGCCTCGCCGGCCCAGTCGTCGCATTCGAAGTCTTCCTGGACGCGATCGCGGAGCCCAAGCGCCGCAAGAAGGGCCTGCCCGACCTGCCCGCCTTCCAGCCCCTGAAGCGCGACTTTGCCTTCGTGGTGGACGCCACGGTGCCCGCCGACCAACTGCTCCGCGCCGCCCGCAACGCGGAGAAGACGCTGGTCGCGGACGTCACGCTGTTCGACCGCTACGCCGGCGACAAGCTGCCGGAGGGCAAGATCAGCCTGGCGCTCCAGGTCACCCTGCAACCGCGCGAGCGCACCCTGACCGATGCGGAGATCGAGGCCGCCGCCGCCAAGGTCGTCGCCGCGGTGGCGAAGGCGACCGGCGCGGTGCTACGAGGATAGCAGGCAGGAGGCTGGCAATGGGCCGGGTCGTGACGGTGCAGGTGGATGCGGAGGGCCGGCTGGTCCTGCCGGAAGACATGCGCGTCTCGCTCGGCGTGCAGGGTGGTGGCGAGGTGACGATCGAGGCGCGGGAGGGTCGGCTGCACCTGCGCCCGAGCGACGCGGCCATCCGGCGGGCCCAGGCGCTGGTGGCCGCCATGGTGCCGCCTGGCCACAGCCTGGCCGACGAACTGATCGCCGAACGCCGCGCGGAGGCGGCACGCGACCTGGCCGAGGAGGCTGCGCCGCACCAGAATGGCTGAGTCCGTCCTTCTCGACGCCTCGGCCGTCCTGGCGCTGCTGCAGGCCGAAGCCGGTGCGGAGGCCGTGGCGGCGGCACTGGAAAGCGGGCTGGTTTCCGCGGTCACCCGAACCGAGATCCTCGGGCGCCTGGCACGCTTCGGCGCCGACGGAACCCCCGCCCTGGATCAGCTTGCCCTGCCCGTGCTCCCGTTCACGGCGGCCGAGGCCGATCGCGCAGCGGCCCTCATCGCCCGCCACCGCGGCACCTTGTCCCTCGGCGACTGCGCCTGCCTGGCCACCGCGGAGCGCCTGGCGCTGCCGGTCCTCACCGCCGACCGCATCTGGGCGACCCTCGGCCTCGCGGTCGAGGTCCGCCTGGTCAGGTAGCCCCCAACCACACCATTCGCCAAAATATTTGGACTTCCGCGGCTTCTGCCCTATCTCCCCGGTTACGCCGGCACCCGGAATCAGATGACCGACACCCCCCTCTCCCGCATCCGCAACTTCTCCATCATCGCCCATATCGACCATGGCAAGTCGACGCTGGCGGATCGCTTGATTCAGACCACCGGCACCGTCGCGCTGCGCGAGATGAAGGAACAGCTCCTCGACAACATGGAGCTGGAGCGGGAACGTGGCATCACCATCAAGGCGCAGACCGTCCGCCTGCAATACAAGGCGAATGACGGCGAGACCTACATCCTCAACCTGATGGACACGCCCGGCCACGTCGATTTCGCCTATGAGGTCAGCCGCTCGCTCGCCGCCTGCGAGGGCAGCCTGCTGGTGGTCGATGCGTCCCAGGGCGTCGAGGCGCAGACGCTGGCCAATGTCTACCAGGCCCTCGACGCGAACCACGAGATCGTCCCGATCCTGAACAAGATCGACCTGCCGGCCGCCGAGCCCGACCGGGTGAAGCAGCAGATCGAGGATGTGATCGGCCTCGACGCCTCCGACGCCGTGATGATCAGCGCCAAGACCAGCCTGAACATCGAGGGTGTGCTGGAAGCCATCGTCACTCGCCTGCCGCCGCCCATCGGCGATGCCGACAAGACCCTGACCGCCCTGCTGGTGGATAGCTGGTACGACGCCTATCTCGGCGTTGTGGTGCTGGTGCGGGTGCGCGACGGCCATCTGCGGAAGGGCATGAAGATCCGCATGATGTCGAACGGCACCGCCCATACGGTGGAGCAGGTCGGCGTCTTCACCCCCAAGATGGTGGCGGTGGACAGCCTCGGCCCGGGCGAGATGGGCTACGTCACCGCGGCCATCAAGACGGTGGCCGACACCAACGTGGGCGACACGCTGACCGACGACCGCAACCCGGCGACGGAGGCCCTGCCCGGCTTCAAGCCCTCCATCCCCGTGGTCTGGTGCGGCCTGTACCCGGTGGATGCCGATGATTTCGAGAAGCTGCGCGAATCCGTCGGCAAGCTGCGGCTGAACGACAGCAGCTTCCACTACGAGATGGAGAACAGCGCCGCCCTCGGCCTCGGCTACCGCTGCGGCTTCCTCGGCCTGCTGCACCTCGAGATCGTGCAGGAACGCCTCTCGCGCGAATTCGACCTGGACCTGATCGCGACCGCACCCTCCGTCGTCTACAAGATCCGCAAGACGAACGGCGAGGAGACCGAACTCCACAACCCGGCCGACATGCCCGACCCGAGCGTGATCGAGGAAATCTCCGAGCCCTGGATCAAGGCCACCATCATGGTGCCGGAGGAATATCTCGGCTCCGTCCTGACGCTGTGCAACGAACGCCGCGGCGAACAGGTGGAACTCACCTATGTCGGCACCCGCCCGATGGCGGTCTATCGCCTGCCGCTGAACGAGGTGGTGTTCGACTTCTACGACCGCCTGAAATCCGTCTCCCGCGGCTATGCCAGCTTCGACTACACCGTGGATGGCTACCAGCCCGGCGACCTGGTGAAGATCTCCATTTTGGTCAACGCGGAACCGGTGGATGCGCTGTCCTTCATGGCGCACCGCACCCAGGCGGACCGCCGCGGCCGGCAGATCTGCGAGAAGCTGAAGGAGCTGATCCCCCGCCAGCTCTTCAAGATCCCGATCCAGGCCGCCATCGGCGGCCGCGTCATCGCGCGTGAGACGATCAGCGCCATGTCGAAGGATGTGACCGCGAAATGCTATGGCGGCGACATCAGCCGCAAGCGCAAGCTGCTGGACAAGCAGAAGGAAGGCAAGAAGCGGATGCGGCAGTTCGGCAAGGTCGAAATCCCGCAGAGCGCCTTCATCGCCGCCCTGAAGATGGACGCCTGAGCCGCCTACAGCCCGAGGGAACGAGACAGAAGATGACCGAGATCGGAAAGCGCGGCCTGCTCGGCCTCGCCGCCGCCGCCATGGCCGCACCTGCCCTGGCGCAGCCGGCCTTCCCAAGCCGCACCATCACCATGGTGGTGCCCTTCGCCGCCGGCGGCCCGACGGATACCGTGGCCCGCCTCATCGCCCAGGCGATGACCGGCCCGCTCGGCCAGACCGTGGTGGTGGAGAATGTCGGCGGCGCCGGCGGCACCCTCGGCGCCCAGCGCACCGCCCAGGCGCGGCCGGATGGCTACAACATCCTGATGCACCACATCGGCATGGCGACCATCCCCACCCTGTACCGCCGCGTGGCCTACGACCCGATCAACGGCTTCGAGACCATCGGCCTGGTGACCGAAGTGCCGATGACCCTGATCGGCCGCAACGGCATCGCCGCGCAGAACATGGCGGAACTGGTGGCGCTGGTGAAGCGGGAGGGCGAGAAGCTCAACTACGCCAATGCCGGCATCGGCGCCGCGAGCCACCTGTGCGGCCTGCTGCTGATGCAGGCGCTCGGCACCCGCATGACCACCGTGCCCTATCGCGGCACCGGTCCCGCGATGAACGACCTGCTGGCCGGCACCGTCGACCTGATGTGCGATCAGACCACCAACACGACCGAACAGATCAAGTCCGGCAGCGTGCGCGGCTTCGCGGTCACCACCGCGAACCGCCTGGACGCCCTGCCGGACCTGCCGACCGCGGCGCAGGGCGGCCTGCCCGGCTTCGAGGTCAGCGTCTGGCACGGCCTCTACGCGCCGAAGGGCACGCCGGCGCCGATCATCCAGCGGCTGAACCAGGCCCTCGTCGCCGCCCTGCAGGACCCCAACGTCGCCGCCCGCTTTGCCGCCCTCGGCACCGCCCCGGTGCCGGTGGCCCGCGCCACCCCGCAGGCACACCGCGAGTTCTGGCAGGCCGACATCGCCAAGTGGCGCCCCCTGATCCAGGCCGCCGGCCAATACGCAGACTGACATGAAGCCCTCTCCCCCTCTGGGGGGAGAGGGTTGGGTGAGGGGGGATCACACAGCCCATGCAAGCCATCGTCATCCACGCCGCCCGCGACCTGCGCGTGGAGGACCAGCCCGAGGCAGCCCCCGGCCCCGGCCAGGTCGCCATCCGCATCCGCGCCGGCGGCATCTGCGGCTCCGACCTGCACTACTACCAGCATGGCGGCTTCGGCGTGGTGCGCGTGCGCGAACCCATGGTGCTGGGCCATGAGATCGCCGGCGAGGTCGCTGGCCTCGGCCCGGGCGTCGCCGGGCTGGCGGTGGGCGACCGCGTCGCGGTGAACCCCTCCCTGCCCTGCGGCACCTGCAAATATTGCCTGTCCGGCGCGGCGCAGCATTGCCTCGACATGCGCTTCTACGGCAGCGCGATGCGGATGCCGCATATCGGCGGCGGCTTCCGCCAATCCCTGGTCTGCGAGGCCGCGCGCGCGGTGAAGCTGCCGGCCGACATGCCGTTGCAGCGCGCCGCCTTCGCCGAGCCCCTCGCCGTCTGCCTGCACGCCGCGCGCCAGGCCGGCCCGCTGCTTGGCGCCCGCGTGCTGGTCACCGGCGCCGGTCCCATCGGGATGCTGTGCCTGCTGGTCGCCCGCCACGCCGGCGCCCGCCACGTGGTGATGACGGATCTCGCGCCGAAGCCGCTGGCGCTGGCGCTGCAACTCGGCGCCGATGCGGCGCATGATCTGCGGGCGGAGCCCGAGGCGCTGGCGCCCTATGGCGCCGACAAGGGCCATTTCGACGTGGTGTTCGAATGCGCCGGCAGCGGCGCCGCGCTGGCCGGCGCCATCGCCGCGGCCCGGCCGGGCGCCACCATCGTCCAGGTCGGCCTCGGCGGCGATGCGACGGTGCCGCTGAACGCGCTGGTGGCGAAGGAGATCACCCTGCGCGGCACCTTCCGCTTCCACGAGGAATTCGCCCTCGCCGTCGATATCCTGGCGCGCGGCGCCATCGACCCGATGCCGCTGCTGACCGAAGTGCTGCCCATGGAACAGGCCGTCGCCGCCTTCGACCTCGCCGCAGACCGGACGCGCGCCATGAAGGTGCAGATCGCCTTCTGAGGCCCCCCCTTCCACCGCGGCACGTCGCGCCGCACACTGCCGCGATGCACATCGACGTCGGCCGCGCCCGCTTCCCCCTGATCTGCGAAAAGACCCCCGCCCGCGGCACCCGCGGCATCGTCGCCAGCAACCACCCCCGCGCCTCCGCCGCGGGGGCGGAGGTGCTGCTGGAAGGTGGCAACGCCGTCGATGCCGCCATCGCCACGCTGTTCGCCCTGACGGTGGTGGAGCCGATGATGGTCGGCGTGCTCGGCGGCGGCGTCGGCCACGTCCGCATGGCGGATGGCCGCCACGCCGTGATCGACGGCCTGTCCACCGCCCCCGCCGCCGCGACGCCGGACATGTACCGCCCCCGCCCCGGCATCCCGCCGGAAGAACGCGAGGTGGAGGGCCGCCTCAACGCCCTCGGCCCGCTGGCGGTCGCCGTGCCGGCCGCGCTGCGCGCCTGGTCCCACACGCTGGCGCAATTCGGCACCTGGTCGCTGGCCGATGTGATGGCCCCCGCGATCCGCCTGGCCGCCGAGGGCTTCCGGGCCACGCCCTACCTGTCCGACTGCATCGGCGACGCCGCCGCCGACCTGGCCCGCGACCCGGACCTCGCCGCGCGCTTCCTGCCGGGCGGCGCCAAGCTGCCCGCCGGCACCCGCTTCATCCAGGGCGCCTATGCCGAGACGCTGCGCACCATCGCCCGCGACGGCGCCGACGCACTGCATGACGGCGCACTCGGCGGCCTGGTGGCCGATGCACTGTCCAGCGGCGGCGGCATCGTGACGCGGGAAGACCTGCGCGCCAGCCGCCCGATCGAGCGCGCGCCAATCCGCGGCGACTACCGCGGATACGCGGTGTACGCCCCGCCGCCGCCCGCCGCCGCCGGCGTGCACATGGCGCAGATGCTACGCGTGATGGAAGGCTTCGACGTCGCCAGCCTCGGCTTCGGCACTGTCGAGGGCTGGCACCTGGTGGCGGAGGTGCTGAAGCTCGCCTTCGCCGACCGCTCCGCCGCCACCGCGGACCCGGATTTCGTGCGCGTGCCGATCGAGCGCCTGCTGTCCCCCGACTACGCCGACCTCCGCCGCGCCCAGATCGACATGTCCCGCGCACAGTCCTGGCAGGCGCATCCCTCGCTCGCCGAATCCAACTGCACCACCCACGTCACCGTCGCCGATTCCGCCGGCAACATCGCAGCGACGACGCAGACCATCAACGCGCTGTTCGGTGCGCGCATCGCCATCCCCGGCACCGGCCTCATCGCCAACAACTACATGCACAATTTCGACCCGCGCCCGGGCCTCGCGCTGTCCGTGCAGCCGGGCAAGCGCGTCTTCACCAGCATGGCGCCGACCATCGTGCTGAAGGACGGCAGGCCCGCCTTCGCGCTCGGCCTGCCCGGCGGGCTGAAGATCTTTCCCTCCGCCTTCCAGGCCGTTCTGAACATCATCGACCACGGCATGAGCCTGCAACAGGCGGTCGAGGCGCCGCGCATCTGGACGCAAGGCCTCGCGCTGGAACTGGAACCCGCGGTCCCGCAGCACGTCGCCGCGGCCCTGGCCGCGCGCGGCCACGACATCCGCCGCGTCGCCACCATCGGCGGCGGCATGAACGGCATCGGCTTCGAGCCGGACGGCAGCATGACCGGCGCCGCCTGCTGGCGCGCCGATGGCACCATCGTCGCCCTCGGCGGCGGGCTGGCCCGCGCCGGCGTCCGCTTCACCCTCGAGACCGCTCCCGTCTAGGATCGCCAGATGACCCAGAAGATCGCCCTGCTGCAGCCCATCGCCGGCGAGATGGCCGACATCATCCAGTCCCTGCTGCCCGAGGGTTTTCGCGCGACGGCCGTGAAAGGGCGCAGCATCGAGGACCTGAAGGCCGAGATCGCCGATGCCGACTACGCCCTGTGGTGGGATGTCGGCGTGCCGGCCGAGGTTCTGGCGGCCGCCCCGAAGCTGAAGCTGATGCACAAATGGGGCGTCGGCATCGACAACATCGACCTCGACTACTGCCGCGCCCACGGCATCCAGGTGGCGCGCACCACCGGCAGCAATGCGGCCCCGGTCGCCGAATTCACCATCGGCCTGATGCTGGCCATCGCGCGGCGCATCGTGCCGGCGCACAACACCACCGCCGCCGGCGGCTGGGCCAAGAACGAGATCTGGAAGCAGTCGGTGATGCTGACCGGCAAGACCGTCGGCATCATCGGCCTCGGCGCGATCGGCAAGGGCGTGGCCAAGCGGCTGCAGGGCTTCGATTGCCGCGTGCTGTACTACAGCCGCACCAGGCTGCCGGAGGCCGAGGCGAAGGCGATCGGCGTCGAGTACCGCGCGCTGGACGACCTGCTGGCCGAGGTCGACTTCCTGTCCCTGAACTGCCCCCTCACCCCCGAAACCAAGGGCATGATCGACGCCCGCGCGCTGGCGAAGATGAAGCCGACCGCGAGCCTGGTGAACGTCGCCCGCGGCGGCGTGGTGGTCGAGGCCGACCTGGTCGAGGCGCTGCGCACGGGCAAGCTGCGCGCCGCCGCCGTCGACGTCTTCGACCAGGAACCGCCGCCCGCCGACCATCCGCTGCTGCACATGGACAACGTCATCGTCTCGCCGCACTGCGCCAGCACCGCCTACGAGAACAGCCGCCGCAGCATCGAGCACTGGCTCGGCAACATGGTCCGCGTCTCGAAGGGCGAGCCGATCCCCGAGCAGGACCGCGTACAATAAAGCCCTCTCCCCCTTGGGGGAGAGGGTTGGGTGAGGGGGTCCCCCCAGACCGCAAGGCCTTGAGCAGGAGGAGACCGCTGCCCTTCACTGCTTCGCGTAGTGGTGACAGAACCCCGCACCGATCTCGACCAGCCGGTCCGCGATCAGCTTCCCGGATTCCGCGCTGCACAGCCGCGGATCGCCGGTGCCCAGCCCATTCGGGCTGACCGCGTCATACTCGATCGGCACCGTCACCTCCGCCCCCTGGAAGCTCAGCGCGCCCCAGCCGGAGAATGGCAGACCCAGCGCCTCCGCCTTCCCGCTGCGCGGCTCCGGGATCAGGTCGGTGCGGATGCGCTCGGGGAACAAATGCATCCCGAGGCTGGTCAGAGGATCCGCCCCGTGGCTGGAGACGGCCTTCGCCTTCTCCGCCCCCAGCAGCTTCGGCATCTCCGCATAGGCGATGCGCCACAGGTACAGCGCGGGGATCACCGGCCCGCCCTTGTGCATCACCGCCCGCGTCGCCTCGTTCACCACGGTGACGTTGCCGCCATGCCCGTTGATCACCACCAGCTTCGTCAGCTTGTGCCGCAGCAGCTCGGCGAACACCTCGTCCAGCACGGCGCGGAAGGTGGCGGCCGACAGCGCGATGCCGCCGGGCATCGGCCCGAAGAAGTCGCCCTTGCCGAAGGGCAGCACCGGCGCCACCACGGTCCGCGTACCCTCCGCCGTCGCACGCAGCGCGATCAGCTCCGCCATCTTCTCCGCCAGGAAGTAGTCGCCCATCGGAGCGTGCGGCCCCTGGTCCTCGTGGCTGCCCATCGGCAGCAGGATCACCGGGTTCTGCGGGTACAGCGTGCGGGCCTCGTCGCCCGTGATCTCACCCATGCGGACTTTCGTCGGCGCTATTTCGACCATGCTGGCGGGTTCCTCAGTTGATCTCTTCGGCACGGATGCAGGCGACACGGTGCGCCACCCCGGCGAATTCGCGAAGGGGGGGCACCGCCTCCGCGCAGGCTGGCCGCGCATGGCGGCAGCGCGTGCGGAACACGCAGCCGGACGGAGGGTCGGAGGGGCTGGGCGGCTCCCCCGGCAGAATCTCCCGCGTCAGCCGCCGCGCCGGGTCCAGCATCGGCGTCGCCGACAGCAGCGCCCGCGTATAGGGGTGCGACGGCCGGGCAAAGACGGACGCGACCGGCCCCTCCTCCATCACCCGCCCCAGATACATCACGATCACCCGGTCACACAGGTGCCGCACCACCGGCAGGTCGTGGCTGATGAACAGCATCGCGAGACCCAGGTCGCGCCGCAGATCCGCCAGCAGCCGCACCACCTGCGCCTGGATGGAAACGTCCAGCGCCGAGACCGGCTCATCCGCCACCAGGAAATCCGGCCCCGTCGCCAGCGCCCGCGCAATGCCGAGCCGCTGCCGCTGCCCGCCGGAGAATTCGTGCGGGTAGGCGCCGATCCGGTCCGGATCGAGCCCGACCCGCCGGAACATCTCCGCCATTTTCTCACGCCGTTCGGCGGACGAGAGCGCGCCATGGATGATCAGCCCATCCTCGACCTGCGCGCCCACGCTGCGCCGCGCATCCAGGCTGCCGAAGGGGTCCTGGAACACGATGCCCATCCGCGCCCGCAACCCGCGCCAGGCCGCGCTGCCCGGCTTCGGCAGCGCCATGCCATCGAAGCGCACCGCACCGCCCGTGGCCGCCAGCAGCCCCAGCAGCACCCGCCCGAGCGTCGACTTCCCGCTGCCGCTCTCGCCGACCACGCCGAGCGCCTCGCCCCGCGCCACCGTCGCATCCACCCCGGCCACCGCCCGCACCGGCCGCCCGCGCGCGAAGATGCCCCGCGGCGCGAAGGTCATCTCCACCGCCTCGGCGACGACGAGCGGCTCGCTCATGCCGTCAGCTCTCGCCAGCGGATGCAGCGCACGGCGTGGTCCGGCATCTCCTCCAGCACCGGCGGCGCGGCGGAACACGCCTCGGTCGCGTGCCCACAGCGCGGCGCGAAACGGCAGCCGGGCGGCCAGGCATCTGGGCGCGGCACCACGCCCGCAATCCCCTCCGGCTCGATATCGCCATCCGGCACGGCGGCCAGCAGCGCCCGCGTATAGGGGTGCAGCGGGTTGGCAAAGACGGTCGCCACCGGCCCGCGCTCCACCACCTGCGCCGCGTACATCACCACCACATCCTCCGCGACCTCCGCCACGACGCCGAGCGAATGGGTGATGAGCACGACGCCCATCCCCTCCTCGCGCCGCAGCACCGCCAGCAGTTCCAGGATCGCCGCCTGCACCGTGACGTCGAGCGCCGTGGTGGGTTCGTCCGCGATCAGCAGCCGGGGCTTGTTGGCGATGGCCATCGCGATCATCACGCGCTGCCGCATGCCGCCGGACAATTCATGCGGATAGGCCCGCGCGCGACGCCCCGGGTCGGCGATGCCGACGCGCTTCAGCAACTCCACCGCCTCCGCGGTCGCCTGCGCAGCCGGCACGTCGCGATGCGCGCGGATCGCCTCCGCCACCTGGTCGCCGACGCGATGCACCGGGTTCAGGCTGCTCATCGGGTCCTGGAACACCATTGCCATGGCGCCGCCGCGCAGCTTCCGGCGCTCAACCTCCGGCATCCGCAGCAGATCCTCGCCCTCGAAGCGGGCAACCCCATCCGCCACCCGCGCCACCGGCGGCAGCAGCCCCATGATGGCCGTCGCCGCCATGGATTTGCCCGACCCGCTTTCGCCGACGATCGCCAGCGTCCGCCCGGCCCCCAGCCGGAAACTCATCTCCTCCACCGGCCGGATGATCCCACCCGGCGTCGCGATCTCCACCGTCAGTCCCTGCACGTCCAGCAGCGGCGCAGGCGTCGCCGGCGCCGGGAACAGCCCCGGCAGCAGCCGGTCGATCAGCCGCAGCTTGCGGGCGCCACCGCCGCCGCGCTTGTCCGCCACGTCGCGCACCGCATCGCACAGCAGGTTCATCGCCAGGATGGTGATGGTCAGCGCCAGGCACGGCCACAGCAGCAGCGTCGGCGCCTGTTCCATGGTGGCCCGCGCGCCGCGGATCATCAGGCCCCAGCTTGGCGTCGGCGGCACCACGCCGAGCCCCAGGAACGAAAGCCCACTCTCCAGCACCACCGCGGCGGCCACCGCCAGCGAGACCTGCACGAGCACGGGACCTGCGATGTTCGGCAGCACCGTGCGCAGCAGGATGCGCGGCGTCCGCGCCCCCAGCGCCCGCACCGCCTCGACATAATCCTGGCTGCGCGCCGACAGCACCTCCGCGAAACTCACGCGGATGAAGCCCGGCAGGAACAGCACGGACAGCACCAGGATCAGCGTCTCGGTCCCCGGCCCGAGCAGCGTCACCACCAGCAGCGCCAGCAGCACCGGCGGGAAGCACAGCACCACATCGGCGCCGCGGATCGCCAGCACCTCCACCAGCCCGCGGAACCAGCCGCCGAGCAGCCCAAGCGCCGTGCCGACCACCGCCGCGATCGCCGTGGAGGCGAAGGCAACCGCGAGCGAGGATTGCGCGCCCCAGATCAGGCGCGACAGCACATCCCGCCCGAACTCGTCCCGCCCCAGCGGGCTGCCCGGCACGTAGGAGGCCAAACGGTTCGCCACATCCTGCCGCACCGGGTCCATCAGCGGCAGGATCGGCGCGGCGAAGGCGATCAGCACGATCAGCAGCACCGCGCCGCCAGGCAGCCACAGCTTCCTCATCCGCGCGTGATCCGCGGATCAAGCGCCGCATAGACCAGGTCCATGACCAGGTTGATCAGCAGGAAAAGCCCCGAAACCGTGATGACGATGCCGACCACCATCGGATAATCCCGCGCCTCCACCGCGCGCAGCAGCGGCGTGGACAGGCCGGGCCAGTTGAACACGTATTCCACCAGCACCGTGCCGCCGAGCAGCGTGCCCATCTGCAACCCCAGCACCGTCGTCACCGGGATCAGCGCGTTGCGCACCACATGCCGGCGCAGCACCCGCTGCGGCGTCAGCCCCTTCGCCCGCGCCGTCCGCACATGGTCCCGGGACAGCGCATCCAGCACGGAGGCCCGCGTCATCCGGAAGATCGTCGCCGCCAACCCCTTGGCGATCGCCACCGCCGGCAGCAGCAGCAACATCAGGTGCCGCCCGGGATTTTCCGCAAACGGCGTATATCCCCCCGCCGGCATCCAGCGCAGCCATTGCGCCAGCACCAGGATCAGCAGCGTGCCCAGCACGAACACCGGCACCGCCTGCAACACCGCCGCCACCGCCGAGGCCGCCCGGTCGAACGCCCCGCCCTGCCGCACCGCCGCGAAGGTTCCTGCCGGCAGCGCGATGGCGACGGCGATGATCGTGCCCGCGAAAATCAGCTCCAGCGTGCGCGGCAGCCGCAACGCGATCTCGGCGGCCACCGGATAGTCATCGACCAGCGACGTGCCGAGGTCGCCCTGCACCAGCCCGGTGATGAAGGCCGTGTACTGCTCCAGGATCGGCCGGTTCAGCCCCAGCCGTTCGCGCAGTTCCGCGATCGCATAGGCATCCGGCATCGCCCCGCCGGTGGACAGCAGCATCTCCGCCGGATCGCCCGGCACCATGTGCAGCGCCAGGAAGACGATGGTCGCCACCACCCACATGAGCACCAGCGACAACCCGATGCGCTTCGCGAGCCAATACATCAGCCGAGCGCCGCGAACTCCAGCATCGCGCCGGATGAGGTGGAGACGGCGCCCGGCAGGTTGACGAAGCCACTGACGCGACGGTCGAAGCCATAGCCCTGCTCACGCCAGGCCAACGCCACCACCGGCACCTCCTCCAGCGCCGCGCGCTGCATGTCCTTGTAGATCTCCACCCGCTTCGCCGTATCGAACTCCGCCCGGCCCTTGCCGAGCAACTCCACCGTGCGCGGTGTCGAAAGCCCGAAGGACCGGCCATGCGCGGCGGACAGCGAGGTATCCAGCACCACCGTCAGCCCGTCCGGATCGTTGAAGTCGGCGGAGACGCCATGGATGGCGATGTCGTACTGCCCACGGATGCCGGCGCTCACCCGCGTCGACCAATCCGTCAGCCGCAACTCCGCCTGGATGCCGATGGCGGCCAGGTATTGCTGCGAGATCTCGGCGGTGTCCTTGTGCATGCCGAACTGCGAGGTCGCCAGCAGCGTGGTGGAGAATCCATTCGGGAATCCCGCCTGCGCCAGCAGCGCCTTCGCACGCTCCGGGTTGTAGGCGTGGCCCTTCGACAGCTCCGCGTCCCACCACGGCGTGCCCTCGACGATCGGGATCCCCTCGATCGGCGCCCCGCGCCCCGAGAAGGCAACCCGCACAATATCCTCCCGCTTCACCGCATGCGCGACGGCGCGGCGCACCAGCGGGTTGTTGAAGGGCGGCCGCGTGCCGTTGAACAGGATGTCCATGAACGGACCCATCTGCGCATCCAGCTTGAGGCGCGGATCGGCATCGACCGCCGCCATGCCGGACCACGGCACGTATTCGATGATGTCGACATCGCCCGATTGCAGCGCCGCCAGCCGCAGATTCTCATCCGCATAGATCGTCATGCGGATGGTGCGGCTGCGCGGCAGGCCCGGCACCCAGTAGTTCGGCGCCGCCTGCAACTCGATCCAGGACCCACGCTCCTGCGACGCCACCCGGTACGGCCCGCAGCCCACGGCCGCGTTCATGTCGCGCGACCCGCGCCAGACGATCGCCATGTTGTAGTTCGCGAACCACAGCGGCACCGTCGCCACCGGCTGCTTCATCACCAGCCGCACCGTGTGCGCATCCGGTGTCTCGACGCGCTCGATCAACTGCATCTGCGTGCGGTAATAGGCGGTGGAGCGTTCGGCCGCGACCTGCTCGATGGTCCACTTCACGTCCTCCGACGTGACGCGCTCGCCATTGTGGAACACCGCCTCGGGCCGCAGCTTGAAGACCCAGGCGCGCTCCGCATCCAGCTCGATGCTGCTGGCGAGTTCGCCCTGCACCTCGCCCTTCTCGTCGAATCGCGTCAGCCGGCGATGGATCAGCATCTTCACCGTGCCGGCCGAGGCGCCCGTCGAAGGCCAGGGCTGCAAATTCGGCGGCCAGGCCGAAAGCCCCATGCGCAGCACACCCGGCCGCGCCTGCGCCGCCGCAGGGTTGGTCAGCAGCGGCGCCGCGCCGAGGCTCGCGGCGGCGCCGAGGAACAGGCGTCGGGTCAGATGGGTCATCGGCTTCGCCCCGGTTGCGGTGCAGCAAACATCTCGGCACCGATGCCACGCGGGGCGGCGCCCCAAGTCAAGCGGAATTCGCAGCGAACACCCGAACCGCCTCCGCCGGGATCGAGAAGCGCAGCGCCGCGCCCGGCACCGCCGCATCCCGCCGCGCCACCCGCAGGCCGAAATCCTCCCGCCCGCCGAAGGCCAACCGCAGCCGGCAGTGGTCGCCGAGATACACCACCTCCAGCACCCGCCCCGCCAGCGCCCCGTCCGGCACCACCCGCTCCGGCCGCACCGAGGCCAGCGCAGCGGCGCCTGGTGGCAGGTCCTGCGGCGCGCAGGCCAGCAAGGTCCCGTCGGCCAGGCGCAGCGTCGTCGCATCGAGCACCGTCGCGTGCACAAAATTGTTCTCCCCGATGAAGCCGGCGACGAAGGGGTTCGCCGGCCGCTCATACACCTCCTCCGCCGTGCCGATCTGCTGGATGCGGCCCTGGTCGAAGACGGCGATGCGGTCGGACAGCGTCAGCGCCTCGGACTGGTCATGCGTCACATGCACCATCGTCACGCCGGTCTCGGCATGGATGCGCCGGATCTCGCCCTGCAACTCCTCCCGCAACTGCTTGTCAAGCGCCCCCATCGGCTCGTCCAGCAGCACCAGGCTCGGCGCGAAGATCAGCGCGCGCGCCAGCGCCACGCGCTGCTGCTGCCCGCCGGACAGTTGCTGCGGCCGCCTGTCGCCGAAGCCCGGCAGCCGCACCATCTCCAGCGCGCGCTTCACACGGTCCGCGATCTCCGCGCGCCCCATGCGGCGGATCGAAAGCGGAAACGCCAGGTTCTGCGCCACGCTCAGATGCGGGAACAGCGCATAGTTCTGGAACACCACCCCGATGCCACGCTTGTGCGGCGGCAGCGTGTCGATGCGCTGGCCCTCCAGCTCGATCCGCCCGGCCGTCGGATCCTCGAACCCCGCCAGCATCATCAGCGTCGTCGTCTTGCCCGACCCGGACGGCCCCAGCAGCGTCAGCACCTCGCCCCGCATCACCTCCAGGTCGAGCCCGGCCACCGCCTGCACCCGCCCGTCATAGCTCTTCGACACACCGGCGAAGCGCACCAGCACGTCGCTCACCGCGCGCGTTTCCGCAGGAACTCGCTGGCCAGCAGGAACACCAGCGAGCACAGGAACAGCAGCGTCGCCGCAGCCAGGATCGTCGGGCTGAGAAACTCCCGCACCGAGGCATACATCTGCCGCGGCAAGGTGAACTGCCCGGGTCCTGCCATGAACAGCGTGATGACGAACTCATCCAGCGACGTCGCGAAGGCGAACACCGCCCCCGCCGCGATCCCCGGCCAGATGTTCGGCACCATCACCCGCAGGATCGCCGCAACCGGCGCCGCGCCGAGCGAGGCCGCCGCGCGCAGCAGCGTCGCATCGAAGGTCCGCAGGGTCGCCAGCACCGCCACCACCACGAAGGGCACGGCGACGACCGTATGCGCCAGCACCAGCCCGGCCAGAGACCCTGTCAGCCCGACAATCGAATAGGCGAAGAACATCGCCGCCGCCGTGACGATATAAGGCGTCACCATCGGCAGCGTCAGCAGCACCACCAGCACCCCCCGCCCGCGGAACCGCCCGAGCGTCAGCCCGATCGCCGCCATCGTCCCCAGCAACGTCGCGACCACGGTCGTCGCGATGGCAACGACGAAGCTGTTGCGCGTCGCCAGCACCCAGCGCCCGGCGGTCAGGAACTCCTCGTACCAGCGCAGCGAAAATCCGCGCGGCGGCAGCACCATCGCCTCGGTCGGGGAAAACGACAGCACCACCACCGCCGCCATCGGCGCCAGCAGGAACAGCAGCAGCAGCGCCGTGGTGCCGCGCAGCAGGAGGCGCGCCGCCGCGTGTTCGCGCATCAGCCGCGCGCGCCCAGCGCCACGCCGCCGGTCAGCACCCGCACCAGCGCCACCACCGCCCCGGTCATCGCCAGCAGATAGGCGGACAGCGCCGCCGCCATGCCCCAGTTCACGTCACGGCTCATGAAGTTGGCGATGAACCAGGCCACCATCTGGTCGCGGTCGCCACCGACCAGCGCCGGCGCCGTGTACATCCCGACCGACAGCAGGAACACCATCGCACCGCCCGCCAGCACGCCCGGCAGGCTCAGCGGCAGCCACACGCGGACAAACCGCTGCACGCCGCCGGCGCCAAGCGAGGCCGCCGCCCGCAGATAGGTCGCATCCAGCCGCACCATCACGCTGTGCATCGGCAGGATGGCGAACGGCAGCAGCACATGCACCAGCGCCAGCACCACGGCGAAGCGCGTGCCGAGCATCTGCACCGGCGCCTCCGCCAGCCCCAGCGCCAGCAGCGCCGCATTCACCGGCCCCTCCCGCTGCAACAGCACGAACCAGGCGGTGGTGCGCACCAGCACGGAGGACCAGAACGGAATCAGCACCAGCGTCATCGCAATGGAAGACCACGGCGCCCGCAGCCGCGCGATGGTGTAGGCCACCGGATAGGCCAGCAGCACGCAGATCGCCGTCACCAGCAGGCTGATGCCGAAGGTCCGCAGGAACAGCGTCCGGTACAGTCTTTCGTCAACCGGCACCGCGCTGACCTCGCCCGCCGGGCTGCGCGTGAAGTCCATCGCCCGCAGCAGGTACAGCGAGGTCAGCGGCCCGGTCGCGCGCGCCAGCATCGCCCAGGTTTCGGTCTCGCCCCACCGCGCATCCAGCGCCGGCAGCGATGCCCGGTAGGGCGCTTGCAGCCGATCCGACGCCCGCGACGTGCGCAGCAGCAGCGTGCGGCTGCCGGTCCGCTCGAAGTTCAGACGCTGCGCCACATCGCCGATGCGCCGTGCCTCCAGCGCCGCGCCCAGCTCCCGCACAATCGCGGCGAACGCGGCCTCATCCGGCAGCCCCTGCCCGTCCCAGCCCCGCAGCGCCGCCGCCGTCTGCGGCAACGCCGCCGCCACCTCCCGGTCCTGCACCGCCCGCAGCAGCGTGACGCCCACCGGCAGCAGGAAACTGCCGAGGATCAGCAGCAGCAGCGGCGCGATCAGCAGCGCCGCCAGCCGGTTCGTTCGGTTCAACGCGTCAGCCAGGAGGCGAAGCGCTGTTCCAGGTCCGGCCCATGCTCCAGCCAGAACTCGGTATCGATCTCGAGCCCGCCCGCCTGGTGGTTCGTCATCATCAGCGGGTTGCGCGCCCGCACATCCGGGTCCTCCGCGACCGCCCGCGTCACCGGGTTGATCGGCCAGGCGCGGGTCAGCTCCAGCAGCGGCCCCGGATTGGTGATGTGCTCGATCAGCCGCATCCCCTGCGCCGCATTCCCGGATCCCCGCACCACCGCCCAGCTGTCATAGGCATAGAGCAGCGTCGGCCAGCGCAGGTTGTACTGCGCGCCCGAGCGTATCCCGTTCGCCACCCGCCCGACGAAGCCCACCGCGAAGGCCACCTCGCCGCTGTTCACCAGTTCGATCGGCTGCTGCCCGCCGGTCCAGAAGCTGAGGTTCGGCCGCAGCCGTTCGAGTGCCGCGAAGGCGCGCTGCTGCCCGGCCGGCGTCGCCAGCACGCGGTACACCTCGGCCGCCGGCACGCCATCGCCCATCAGCGCGATCTCCAGCGTCATCCGCGCGCCGCGCCGCAGGCTGCGCCGGCCGGGAAAGCGCTGCGTGTCCCAGAACTCCACGAAATTCGCTGGCCCCACCGGATGCCGTGCCTCGTCGTAGAACACGGAGACACCCCATCCGATCGCCCCCGCCCCGCAGGTGGTGGCCGCCCCCGGCACGAACTTGTCCCGGTTCACCACGGACCAGTCGATGCGCTCGAAGATGCCGTCCTCGCAGCCGCGCACCAGGTCGGGCGCCTCCACCATCACCACGTCCCAGGTGACGTTGCGCGCCTGCACCATCGCCCGGATCGGACCCACATTGTAGTCGTAGGCGGTATCCACCACCGGCCCGCCCGCGAAGGTCGAGAACAGCGTCCGCCGCATGTGGTCCTGCAAGGCGCCGCCACCCGCGACCACCGTCAGGTCCCGGGCCACGGCCGGCGCCGCAGCAAGCAGCAGCAGCGCGGCAAGGGGGGCAAGCAGGCGCCGCATGGTCATGGCCTCCGGTCGGGGTCGGACAGGATCGTCTCGACAGGCGTGATGTGCCAGCCGGCATTCTTCCGGGCGTAGTAGGTATTCAGCAAGCGCGTCGTCACCGGCCCCGGCACGCCGGCACCGATCGGCGCGCCGTCCAGCCGCGTCACCGGGAACAGGCCGCAGGAGGTCGCGGTCAGGAACGCCTCCTCCGCCGCCGCCAGCGCCTCCGGCATCAGCCGCCCGTAGCGCGCCGGAATGCCAAGCTCGCCCGCGATCTCGAACATGGTGCGGCAGGAGATCCCCTCCAGCACCCCGGCCTCCGGCGAGACCAGGCCGCCGCCGATCACCGCCACCACGTTGAAGCCCGGCGCCTCCGCCACCGCGCCGTCCGTGGAACACAGGATGGGCACATCATGCCCGGCATCCTTGGCCAGGAAGGCCGCGCGCAGGAAGTCGCCCCAGTGGCTGTTCTTCCACACCGGGTTCACGGCGGAGGCCGGAATCCGCGTGACGTCGCGCACCATCATCGCATGCTGCCCGCGCTGCATCTCCGCCGGCTGCCCGCGCAGCACCAGCGGCGTGACGGTGGCGAAGAAGCGGTTGGCCGAAGCCGTGGGGTCGCGCGTCCCCGGCACCGCCATCCCGCGCGTGCAGGCAAAATACACCAGCGCATCCGGCAGCCCGCTTTGCCGCACGAGCCCCGCCAGCAGCGCGCGCATCGCCTCCCGCGACATGCCCGGGTCCAGCCGCAGCCCGGCCATGGAGGCGAAGAAGCGGTCCAGGTGGTCCTCCAGCCGGAAGAACCCGCCGCGCCAGACATGCACCACGTCATAGGTCATGTCGGCATACATCAGGCCGAGGTCGCGGACGGAAATCTTCGCATCCGCCAGCGGCACCACCGCGCCGTCGATCCAGCCGAGCGCGCGGCTGAAATCGGCATTCTCCACGGTCAGGTGGGTCGGAACCTGCAAGGCTTCGGCCATCGGCGACTCCAGGGTCCGTCGAGGATGCGTCATGCCGAAGGTGGGGTGAAGGCACCCTGCCCCGCCACCTCCGCCCAGGCCTGGAAGGGCGGCGATGGCGCCACCTCCCCCGCCCGGAGCATATCCAGCCACGCCGCGGTCGCCTTGACGAAGCGGTTCACCCCGCGCGGCCAGATCGGCAGGCTCATCGCTTCCGCCATCCGCGGCTCATCGACACCGAGCGCATAGGCCGAACGCAGCGTCACCCGCAGCCCCCATTCCTCCTCGCAGGCGGTGTGGATGCCGATCAGCGCCAGCCGCGCCAGCCCCGGCGCCAGCACCCCATCGCCCAGCAGCGCATCCAGACCATCGAGATACCCCTGTGCCGCCGGCAGCGCCGGAAACTGCGCCTGCCAGTGTTCCCCCATGCAGGCCCAGCGCCGCGCGCCCGCCGCCCAACCCACCAGCCGGAACACCGCCTGCGCCAGCGCGTCGTCGCCGCCGGCCTGGCGGAACTTGTGCAGGTGGTGGGTGCCGACCGGCTCCTCGCAGGCCGCCAGGATCGCCAGCCACACCACCTCCCGCTCCAGCGGCGCCAGGTGGCGCGGCTCCAGCGTCAGGGCGCGGTACATCGCCTCGTAGGCGATATGCAGTTCGGGCAGCGCCGCGGCCATGGCGCCGTGATGCGGCAGCACGAAGCCGCGCGCGTCACGGATCCGCGTCAGGGCCGCGCGGACATCCTCGGGGGTGGGGGGCATGGCCCGATCCTGCGAAGCGCGCGGGGCCAGGTCAACCAGCAGGGGTGGCGCGCGCGAAACGGCGTGCTTCACTGCCGCCGGTCAAACAGGAACCGGAGCCCCAAAATGCGTCGCCGCCACGCCCTCGCGCTGCTGTCAGCCCCCCTCCTCCTGCCCCGCCGCGGCCAGGCGCAGCCCGGCCCCCAGCCCGTCTGGGCGCCGACCCGCCCGGTGACGCTGGTGGTGCCCTTCCCGCCCGGCGGCCCGACCGACCTCGCCGCCCGCGTGGTGCAGCAGGGCATGCAGGCCGCCCTCGGCCAGACCGTCATCGTGGACAACCGCCCGGGCGCCACCGGCGCCATCGGCTCCCGCTTCGTCGCGCAGCAGCCGGGCGACGGCCACACGCTGCTGGTCGCGGCCAGCGGCACGTTGACCATCAACCCGGTGGTCATGCGCACCCCCGGCTACGACGTGGAAAAGGATTTCACCCCGGTCACGCTGGTGATGACGGCGCCGAACATGCTGGTGGTGCATCCCTCCGTCCCCGCGACGACGGTGGCGGAGGTCGTGGCCTGGATGAAGACCCAGCCCGGCGGCCCGGCCTACGCCTCCTCCGGCGTCGGCTCCTCCGAACAGCTGGGGATGGAGCTGTTCAAGCTGCTGACGAAGACGGAGGCGGTCGCCGTGCCCTTCGCCGGTGGCCCCGCCGCCGCCACCGCCGTGATCCAGAACACCGCCCCCTTCGCCGTGCTGAACGCCGCGACCGTCGGCCCGCATGTGCAGGCCGGGCGCCTGCGTGGCATCGCCATCTGCGGCCCGCGCCGCTTCCCGCAACTGCCGGATGTGCCGACCATGGCCGAACAGGGCCTGCCCGAGCACGTCTCCGGCTCCTGGACCGCCATCGTCGCCCCGGCCTCGACGCCCGAGCCGGCGCTGGAGCGGCTGAACCAGGTGATCGTCGCCGCGCTGCGCACGCCGGAGGTCACGGCGCGCCTGGCCCAGGTCGGCTTCGCGGTGGACGCCACATCGCGCGAGGCGCTCGGCACGCTGCTGGCGGAGGACCTCGCCCGCTGGCGGCGCGTGGTGCGCGAGGCCGGGATCCAGGTGAACTGAAGCGCCCCAGCGAGTCGGCTCAGCGCAAAAGCGCGTCGATCGTCTCGGCGGCGCGGGCGACGGTGAAGGGCTTGGCGAGGAACGGCGCGCCCGGCAGCCCGCGCCCCGGCTCCGCCGCCCGCAACCGGCCGGAGGCATAGACCACCGGCAGGAACGGCCGCAGCTGGCGCGCCGCATGCGACAGGTCGAAGCCGTCCGCGCCCGGCAGGTTGATGTCGGTCAGCAGCACATCGATCTCCGGCCGCCGCGCCAGCAATCCCAGCGCAACCTCGGCGTCTTCCGCCTCGAGCACGGTGAACCCGGCATCCGTCAGCCCCTCAACCAGGGTCATCCGGACCAGGGGATCATCCTCGACCAGTAGCAGAGTCTGCGGCCCCGCCTGCATGCCAATCTCCTCGACACCCGCAAGGTAGACTCGCCGCGCGCCCAATGCGTTTACGCAACCCGTGACGAGTGCGTGATCGCGCGCCTTGTGACCGTGATGGGCCTCGGCATCGCCACGGAAAGACGCCCGTGGCGGATGGCTTGTCACAGCAAAAGAATGAATCGGCAGTGCGCGAGGCCGGTCGCCTCTTGCCTCCGCCGCGACGCAAGCCATACACGCAGACATGCCACCGACAGACATCGCCATCGTCGGCGCGGGCCTCGCCGGCCTCGCCTGCGCCAAGACCCTCGCCGCCTACGACGTGCGGCTGCGCCTCTATGACAAGGGCCGCGGCCCCGGCGGCCGCATGGCGACGCGCCGCGTCGAAGCCGACGGGCATGTGCTGAACTTCGACCACGGCGCGCAATACCTGACCGCCCATGGCGATGCCTTCGCCGCCGTGCTCGACGCGGCCCATGCCAAGGAATGGCCCGATGCCGGGCGCCGCGTCGGCGTGCCGCGCATGGTCTCCGTCCCCCGCGCGCTGGCGGAGGGACTCGACATCGACCTCTCCCGCCACGTCACCGAAATCTCCGGCGCGCCCGGCGCCTGGTACCTGCACCACCTGGATGCCCGCCAGGTCCGGCCCGGTCGCCCGATGCCGGCCGCAGCGCCGGAACGCGATGGTCCCTTCCAGGCCGTGATCCTGGCCGTGCCCGCGCCGCAGGCCCAGGCCCTGCTGGCCGGCCCCGCCCCGCATTTGGCCGCGGTACTCGACGTGGTCCGGTTCGAGCCCTGCTGGGCCCTGATGCTGGCCTTCCCCGAGCGACTCGACCTGCCGGACACGCTGCGCCCCGCCGCCGGCCCGATCGGCTGGGCCGCCCGCGACAGTTCCAAGCCCGGCCGCGATGCCAGCCTGGAGCTCTGGGTGGTGCAGGGTGGCCCGGCCTGGTCGCGCGAACATGTCGAGCTTCCGGCCGAGGACGCCGCCGCGCGGCTGCTGGAGGCTTTCGCGGTGCAGGCCGGCACCGCGCTGCCGGAGCCGTTCTACAAATCGGCGCATCGCTGGCGCTACGCCCTGGTCGAGGTGCCACTCGGCGCGCCCTGCCTGTGGGATGCCGCCAGCGGCCTCGGCGCCGCCGGCGACTGGTGCATCGGCGCCCGCGCCGAGGCTGCGGTCGACAGCGCCGCCGCCCTGGTCGCCGCCATCCGGAGCACATGACGGGTCTCGACGAAATGCTGGCGGAGACCTTCCGCCTGCTGGCGCGCGGCGTCGCGGACCGCCGCCACCCGTTCCACACGCCGACCCTGGCGACGCTGGCCGCCGACGGCGCCCCCACCGCCCGCACCCTGGTGCTGCGCGGCTTCGAGGCGCCGTCCCGTATCCTTCGCCTGCACAGCGATGCGCGCGCCGGCAAGGTCGCGGAGCTGGCCGCCGAGCCGCGCGCCGCCCTGCACCTGTACGATGCCGGCGCCGCCATCCAGCTGCGCCTGTCCGGCCACGTCACCCTGCACCGGGACGACGGCATCGCGGATGCGGCCTGGGCCGCGACCCGGGATTTCAGCCGTCTGTGCTACGCCATCCAGCCCGCCCCCGGCACGCCCTGCGCCGAACCACCCCCTGCGCCCACCGATGCCGCTGTCGGCCGCGCACAGTTCTGCGTGCTGCTGTTCCGCATCGCGCGGCTGGAGTTCCTGCACCTGGCCGCCGCCGGCCACCGCCGCGCCCGCTTCACCTGGCCCGCCACCGGCCCGGCCGAGGCGACCTGGCTGGTGCCATGACCCGCGCACCGCGATTCCAGCGCGCCACGATCCGGGCTAGTCTCGCCGCATGACCTCCCCCGACGCCATCACCGCCGAGATCCTGCGCCAGACCGCCGAGCGCGGCCCCGCCAAAAGCATCTGTCCCAGCGAGGTCGCCCGGGCGCTGGAGCCCGATGCGGATCGCTGGCGCCGCCTGATGGGCCCGATCCGCGCCGCCGCCATCCGCCTCGCCCGCGCCGGCCAGCTCGACATCCTGCGCAAGGGCAAGCCCGCCAGCCCCGACTCCGAGATCCGCGGCGTCATCCGCCTGCGTGCGCCTTCCGGACCATCCGAGGCATGAGCACGGCCGACCTGCTGCGCGGCCGCGGCACCGCCGGCCTGCCGCCCGCCACGCCGCTGAACTTCGCCGCCCTGCAACTGCCCGCCTCGCCCAACACGGCGCTGCTGGCCCCGCCGGGCCTGACGACGCAGCGCCACACCACACTGCCGCTGCTGCCGGTCTCGCTGGAGGCCGCCTGGGCCGCGCTGCGCATGCTGGGCGAGGGCGAGCCGCGCTGCTGGAAGCTGGCCGAATGGCCTGAATTGCGGCAGGTGCAGTGGGTGGTGCGCTCCCGCCTCGCCAACTTCCCGGACATCGTGGTGGGCCAGGCGGTGCCGCTGGTCGGCGGCGCCGGCATCTTCCTGTATTCGCGCAGCCTGATCGGCTATTCCGATTTCGGCACCAACCAGCGCCGCATGCTCGCCTGGCGGGCCCGGCTGGAAGACGCCCTCCGCACCCGCTAGAGCGTGATCGCCGAAGGCTGGAACTGCCGGAGGCGTGAATCACGCGAAGAAACCACGATATCGCGCTCCGGATACCCCTCGCCCATGCGCCGCCTCGGCACCTTCCTGCGTGACGCCTGGGCGCTCGCCCGCCCCTACTGGTCCAGCGAGGAACGCGGCCGCGCCCGGCTGCTTCTCGCCGCCGTCATCATCCTGAACCTGTCGCTGGTCGGCATGACGGTGGTGCTCACCTACTGGCAGCGCGCCTTCTACAACGCGCTGGAAGCGAAGGACGCCGGCACCTTCTGGTCGCTGATCTTCCTGGGCGGGGAGGCCGACGGCGCCTGGTTCCCCGGCTTCAGCGTCATCGCCGCCGCCTACATCCTGGTCGCCGTCTACCAGCTGTACCTGCGCCAGGCGCTGCAGATCCGCTGGCGCCGCTGGCTGACGCGCAACACCCTCGACGCCTGGCTGGCCGACCGCGCCTACTACCGCATCGCCCTGACCGACACGCAGACCGACAACCCGGACCAGCGCATCGCAGACGACCTGCGGCTGTTCGTGGACGACATCCTGAGCCTCGGCCTCGGCCTGATGAACAGCGTCGTCACGCTGGTCTCCTTCATCTTCGTGCTGTGGTCGCTGTCCGGCCCGCTGGAAATCCTCGGCGTCTCCATCCCCGGCTACATGGTGTGGGTGGCGCTGCTGTATTCCGCCATCGGCACCTGGCTCGCCCACCTGATCGGCCGGCCGCTGATCCGCCTGAACTTCCTGCAACAGCGGGTCGAGGCGGATTTCCGCTACGCCCTGGTGCGCTTCCGCGACAACGTCGAGGGCATCGCCCTGCATGGCGGGGAGGCCGATGAAAAGCGCGGCCTGCTGGCCCGCTTCCAGGCGCTGACCGAGAACTGGTGGGGCATCATGACCGCCACCAAGCGCCTGACCTTCTTCACCGCCGGCTACACCCAGGTCGCCAGTATCTTCCCGCTGGTCGTCGCCGCGCCCGGCTATTTCGCCGGCCGCATCCCGCTCGGCGGCCTGATCCAGACCAGCACCGCCTTCGGCCAGGTGCAGGGCGCGCTGTCCTGGTTCGTCGACGAATACGCCCGGCTGACGGAGCTTCTGGCCACGGTGCAGCGCCTCACCGGCTTCCAGCAGGCCATCGCCATCGCCCGCGCCACCACCACCGGCCCGCAGCCGGTCCCCGGCACCGGCCAGGCCGTGACGCTGGAAGGCGCCACGCTGGCCCTGCCCGATGGCCGCATCCTGCTGCGGGACGTCTCGCTGCGCGTCGAGAAGGGCGAGGCGGTGCTGATCTCCGGCGCCTCCGGCAGCGGCAAATCCACGCTGTTCCGGGCGATCGCCGGCATCTGGCCCTTCGGCCAGGGGCGCCTGCACATCCCCGACGGCGCCCGCGCGCTGTTCCTGCCGCAGCGCCCCTATCTGCCGCTCGGCACCCTGCGCCGCGCCGTCTGCTACCCGCTGGATGCCGCGCTGGTGCCGGATGAGCAGGTCCGCGCGGCGCTCGCCGATGTCGGCCTGGCGCATCTGCAGGACCGGCTCGATATCGAGGATATCTGGGACCGGCGGCTTTCGGGCGGCGAACAGCAGCGCCTGGCCTTCGCCCGCGCGCTGCTGGCAAAGCCCGACTTCCTGTTCCTGGACGAGGCCACCGCCAGCCTGGACCCCGCCGCCGAGGCGATGCTGTATCGCCTGGTCACGCAGCGCCTGCCGGAGGCCGGCATCCTGTCCATCGCCCACCGCCCGGCGGTCGCCGCCTTCCATGGCCGCGAATTGCAGGTCTCCGACGCCACGCTGCAGCCCAACCCGGCCTGACGCTCAGCCAGGCCGGTCGCGCATCAACGCCACAAGCTGGTCCAGCGCCTTGCCCCAGCCCACCTCGAACCCCATCGCCGCATGCCGGTCGCGGTCCGCCGCATCCTTGTGCAGCACCCGCGCGGTGTAGCGCGTGCCCTCCGCCACTGGCTCCAGCGTCAGGATCGCCGTGACGAAGGGCTTGGCCGAGGGCCGCCAGCCGGGTTCCAGCGCATCGGTCCAGACCAGCCGCCGATGCGGCACCACCTCCAGCCAGCAGCCGACATTGTCGAAGCGCTCGCCGGCCGGCCCCTGCATCACCGTCCGGAAGATGCCACCGGGCCGCAAATCCACCTCCGCCTCCAGCGTCCGCCAGGGCGCCGGGGTGAACCAGCGGACCAGATGCTCCGGCGTCGTCCAGGCGTCCCACACCAGCCCGGGCGAAATCGGCACCACGCGCGTGAACACCAGGTCCAGCGCGCCCGTCTCATCCTGCGTCATCGGCATCCTCCTGCGTCGAGGCAGGTCAGCCTGCCAGAACCCGCAGCACCGCGTCACCGTAGCGGTCCAGCTTGGTGCGCCCGACCCCGGCGATCTGGCCCAGCTGGTCCAGGCTGCGCGGCTTCTGCGCCGCGATCTCGGCCAGGGTGCGATCCTGGAAGATGACATAGGCCGGCACCGACTGCGCCTGCGCCTCCCCCCGCCGCCAGTCCCGCAGCGCCTCGAACACCGCATCCCCCACCGGGGCCGCCGCCCCCGCCGCCCGCGCGCCGCGCGAGGCCGGCGCGGCGCGGCCGCCCGGCTGCACCAGATCCTCCCGCAGCATCACCTGCTGCTCGCCCTTCAGGATCGGCTTGGCCGCATCCGTCGGCACCAGCTCCCCATGGTTCTGCACCGCCACGTCCAGCGCGCCGCGCGCCACCAACTGCCGCGCCACGCCGCGCCAGGCGACGTCCGACAGGTCCTTGCCCACCCCGAAGGTGGGCAGCTTGTCATGCGCGAACTGCGCGACCTTGTCGGTCAGCTTGCCGCGCAGCACGTCCACCACATGGGCGACCCCGAAGCGCCGCCCGGTGCGCAGCACGGCCGAGAGCATCTTCTGCGCCGCCACCGTCCCGTCAAACAGCTTCGGCGGGCTCAGGCACACGTCGCAATTGCCGCAGGGCGGCGGCTCCGGCTCTCCGAAGCAGCGCAGCAGGATCTGCCGGCGGCAGGAGGCCGCCTCGGCGATCGCCACCATCGCCTCCAGCCGCTGCCGCTCGATCCGCTTCTGCTCCGGCGCCGCCGGGCTTTCCTCGATCCGGTGCCGGCCGAGCGCGATATCCCCGGCGCCGTACAGCAGCAGCGCCCGCGCCGGCAGGCCATCACGGCCGGCGCGACCGATTTCCTGGTACCAGCTCTCCGGCGATTTCGGCAGGTCGAGATGGACCACCCAGCGCACATCCGGCCGGTCGATGCCCATGCCGAAGGCGATGGTGGCGCACATCACCACGCTGTCGCCACGGGCGAAGCGCCGATGCGCCTCCCGCTTCGCCTGGCTTTCCATGCCGGCGTGGAAGGCCAGCGCGTCCTGCCCCTCGCCGCGCAGCCATTCGGCGGTCTGGTCGGTCTTGTTGCGCGTGCCGCAATAGACGATGCCGGCCCCGCCCTTCGCGGCTTCCTCCCGCAGCAGTGCCCGCAACTGCGCCCGTTCCTGCTCCCGTGGCGCCGCCTCGATGCGGATGTTCGGGCGGTCGAAGCCGCCGCGGAACACCGGGTCCTCCGCCAGGCCCAGCTGCAGGCGGATATCCTCCACCGTGCGCGGGTCCGCCGTCGCGGTCAGCGCCAGGCGTGGCACCCGCGCGAAGCGCTGCGCCAGCACGCCGAGCGTGCGGTATTCCGGCCGGAAGTGATGCCCCCACTGGGACACGCAATGCGCCTCGTCCACCGCGAACAGCGCCACCGGCAGGCTTTCCAGCCGGCTCAGCATGCCCTCCAGCGCCAGGCGCTCCGGCGAGACATACAGCAGCTTGATCCCGCCCTCATGCAGGTCGCGCAGCACGTTGCGGGACTCGCCCTCCGGCAGGTCCGAATGCAGCGCCGCCGCCGCCACGCCCTGCTGGCGCAGCGCCGCGACCTGGTCCTCCATCAGCGCAATGAGGGGGGAGACGACGATGCCCACCCCCGGCCGGCACAGCGCCGGCACCTGGAAGCACAGCGACTTGCCGCCGCCGGTCGGCATCAGCACCAGGCCGGACCCGCCGCCCGCGACATGCCGCACCACCTCCTCCTGCCGCCCCCGGAAGCCAGGGTGGCCGAAGACGCGGCTCAGAACATCGAGCGGATCGGTGCTCTCATCGGGATAATCGGGCGTAGCAACCGGGAATCGGCCGTCATCGGGCATGGCGCCTCTCTGCCACGCCGCGACCGGTTTGTCAGGGATAGCCGACCAGGACCTCGACGCGCCGGCTCTCGATGGAGGACATCTCGAACGGCACCGGGCCGCGGCCGGAGACGTTGATGCGCCCGCGCGGCACGCCGCGCGCCACCAGCGCCGCCGCCACCGCCTCCGCCCGCTGCGCCGACAGCACCTGGTTGTGCGCCACCCCGCCGGCCGGCCCGGCATAGCCGCGCACCTGAACCGGCACCTCCGGATGCCGCCGCGCCAGCCGCGCCGCATTGGCCAGCACCGCCGTGGCGGCCTCGCCCAGCTCGGCGCTCTCGCCCTCGAAGAACACGACGCGCGGCGGCTGCCCCACCAGCTCCGCGGGATCGGAGGCGCAGGCGGCAAGGAAGGCGACCGGCAGGGTCAGGGCAAGGGCGCGGCGACGCATGGTGCGGGACTCCGGGGGGCAGACAGGCCGCATAGGTCGCGCGCCTGATCGTGCCCCGTCAATCGGCTTCGCGCCGCTTCCTGGTCAAGCCTCAGAGCCCGTTAAGCTTTGTCGCCCATCCTGCGCCCGTGTCATCCCTCACCCCGACCCTTCCGGACCCGCGTGGCTTCGACCCCGTCCGCTTTCCCGGCACGCCCGAGGGGGCCGTCTGGCCCCCCTCCCACTTCGTCTTCGAATCCTCCTGGCTGCGCGAGCCTGGCCTGGCCTTCGAGCGGGATCTGAACGGCGGCATCGGCCTGGTCCGGTCCTTCGCCCACCTGCGCATGCTGGTGGATGTCGAGGCCGCCCACCTGCTGCTGGATGTCCCGCCCGGCACGCATGATTTCCGCCTGCTGCGCCTGGTCCCGGCGGCGCTGCGCTGCGTCGAGCGGATCGCCCCCGGCGACCCGGTCCCGGGCCCGCTGCTGGACGAGGACCCCGAGCCGATCGAGGACCACCACCTCTACGCCGCCACCAGCGACCTGGTCGCCCGCCTGGCCGCGACGGCCGGCGAGGAAGGGGAGGCGCTGGCGGAAGCCATGCGGCGCCGCCCGCCCGGCCCGGACATGTTCGAATCGGCCATCGCCCACTGCATCACCGCGGATGGCCTGCCCATGGCCACCATCGCGCCGCTGGCCCGCCGCCTGCAATTGCTGGCCAACGCCCATGCCCGCGTCCTGGCCGCCGCCGCCGGCCAGCCCGACTACGCGGCGATGGAACGGATGGTCCGCCGCACCCGCGATTCCCTGAACAATGACCGCCGCTGGGTCGGGGACCTGCTGACCCGCGCCATGGATGGGCTGCTACCGGTGATCGCCCGCCCCGCCCGCACCGCCACCGCGCTGCTGCGCCATGCGGAGGAGGCGATGCGCCGGCCGCTGCCGCTGGAGGCGCCGACCCGCCTGATCCGCGAACAGCACGACATGCGCGACCGCCTGCTGGACCTTTCCGTCTTCTGGCACCGCCTGGCCGCCGCCTGGCTCGCGGTGGACCCCGCCACCACGGACCGGCGGGAGATCGAGGCGCTGTCCCGCAACGCCCTGCGCCGCCTGGCGCTGGAGCCGCTGTACCGCAAGCCGGAGGACTGACCCTACTCCTCCACGTCCAGCGCATAGCCCGCGGAGCGCACGGTGCGGATGATGTCCGCCTCCTCCTCCCCGTTCACCGCCTTGCGCAGGCGCCTGATGTGCACGTCCACCGTGCGCGGCTCGACATGGATGTCGCGCCCCCACACCGCATCCAGCAACTGCTCCCGCGTGAAGACACGGCCGGGGTGCTGCAGGAAGAATTCCAGCAGCCGGTATTCCGTCGGACCCAGGTGCAGGGACCGCGGGCCGCGCGTCACCCGATGCGCATCCTGGTCCATCACCAGGTCCCGATAGGCCAGCCGCCCCTTCACCGGCACGCTGCCGGACCGCCGCAGCAGCGCCCGGATGCGCGCCATCAGCGCGTCCATGACGAAGGGCTTCGAGATGTAGTCATCCGCCCCGGTATCCAGCGCCCGCACCGCGTCCTGGTCCTCGGTGCGTGCCGTCACCATGATGATGGGCAGGTCTCGCGTGTTCGGCCGCCGGCGGATCTGCCGGCAGACCTCGAGCCCCGACAGCGCCGGCAGCATCCAGTCGAGCAGGATCAGGTCGGGCCGGCCCTCGGCCACGCGCATCAGCGCCTCCTGCCCGTCGGTCGCTTCCTCCACCCGGAAGCCCTGCTTCTCCAGATTGTAGCGCAGCAGCGTCAGCAGCGGCGCCTCGTCCTCGACCACCAGGATGGTCGGCTTGGCCAGGCTGCCCAGGGCATCCGGCATGGTCGCATCCCCTCCGTTATTCCGGTGGCCGGACCACGGCGTAGGCGGAGCTGTCCGCCTTCGGCCGCTCATCCGGCAGGCTGTCGCCGCGCACGGCGTAGTGCACGGTCTCGGCGATGTTCGTCGCGTGGTCGCCGATGCGTTCCAGGTTCTTGGCGATGAACAGCAGATGCGTCGCCGCGGTGATGTTGCGCGGGTCCTCCATCATGAAGGTCAGCATCTCGCGGAAGATGCCGTTGTAGACATCGTCCACCGGCTCGTCATTGCCCCAGACCCGCGCCGCGGCCTCGGCATCGTCGTTCACCAGCGCATCGATCGCGGCCTTCAGATTTTCCTGCACCAGCCGCGCCATGCGCTGGAAGCCGTTCAGGCTGCCGAGCGCCGGCTGCTGCGCCACCACCACGCTGCGCTTGGCGGCGTTGCGGGCATAGTCGCCGATGCGCTCCAGGTTGTGCGCCACCTTCATGGCGGCGACGATGAAGCGCAGGTCGATCGCCATCGGCTGGCGCGTCGCCAGGATGCGGATGCAGAACGCCTCGATCTCGCGCTCCAGCTGGTCCAGCGCCGCGTCGCGGCCGATCACCTCCGCCGCCAGCGTCGCATCGCGCCGGGTCAGCGCCACCGTCGCGTCGTTCACCTGCCGCTCCGCCAGCCCGCCCATGCGCGCCAGCATGTCGCGCACGCGGCGCAGCTGTTCGTCGTAGGACCGCACGATGTGGTCGGACTGGGCTTCCATCGGCATCTGCCTGCTCCTCAGCCGAACCGGCCGGTGATGTATTCCTGCGTGCGGCGTTCGCGCGGCGCGGTGAACAGCTGCGCCGCCGGCGCCACCTCCACCAGCTCGCCCAGGTAGAAGAACGCCACCTGGTCGGCGCAGCGCGCCGCCTGCTGCATGTTGTGGGTGACGATGCAGATGGTGAAGTCGCGCTTCAACTCGTCGATCAGCTCCTCGATCTTCAGCGTGCTGATCGGGTCGAGCGCACTGGTCGGCTCGTCGAACAGCATCACCTCCGGCCGCACCGCGATGGACCGCGCGATGCACAGCCGCTGCTGCTGCCCGCCCGAAAGCCCCATGGCGGAGGTTTGCAGCCGGTCCTTCACCTCGCCCCAGATGGCCGCCCGCGTCAGCGCCCATTCCACGCGGTCGTCCATCTCGGACTTCGAGAGCTTCTCATGCAGCCGGATGCCGAAGGCGATGTTCTCATGGATCGTCATCGGGAACGGCGTCGGCTTCTGGAACACCATGCCGATCTTCGAGCGCAGCTCGTTCAGGTCGACATCGGCATCGAGCATGTTGCGCCCGTCCATCATCACCTGGCCTTCCGCGCGCTGGCCCGGATACAGGCTGTACATCCGGTTCAGCACCCGCAGCAGGGTGGACTTGCCGCAGCCGGATGGCCCGATCATGCCGGTCACCTGGCGGTCCGGCAGGTCGAGGTCGATGCCCTTCAGCGCCTTATTGGTCCCGTAGTAGAAATCCAGGTTGCGCACCGAGATCCGTGCCTGGGTGTTCAACGCCTCGGCGGAGCGCGCCTGCATCCCGCCGAAGCCGGAGGTGGTGGCCGGCGCCCGCTCGGTGGTGGAGTCCATCGACCCGTCCCTTCTGCGTCAGTTCCGCCCGCGCAGCACGGCGCGGGCGATGATGTTGATGGCGAGCACGCCCAGTGTCACCAGCAGCGCGCCGGCCCAGGCGATCTCGATCAGGTCCGGGAAGCCGCTGTTGGCCTGCTGGTAGATGGCGATCGGCAGGCTGGCCATCGCGCCGGACAGGTCCAGGCTGGTGACGTTGTTGCCGAAGCTGGTCAGCAGCAGCGGCGCCGTCTCCCCGGCGATGCGCGCCACCGCAAGCAGGATGCCCGTCAGGATGCCGGACGCCGCCGCCTTGTAGCAGACCAGCGTGATCATCTTCCACTTCGGCGCGCCGAGCCCGATCACCGCCTCCCGCAGCGTGTTCGGGATCAGTTGCAGCATGTCCTCCGTCGTCCGCACCACCACCGGGATCACGATGATGGCCAGCGCCAGCGCGCCCGCGATGCCGGAGAAGGCGCCCATCGGCAGCACCACAAGCTGGTAGATGAACAGTCCGATCAGGATCGAAGGCGCCGAAAGCAGCACGTCCGACACGAAGCGCACCGCATTGCCGAAGGCCGACCCCCGCGCGTACTCCGCCAGGTAGGTGCCCACCAGCAGCCCGATCGGCGTGCCGATGGCGGTGCCGATGGCGGTCTGGATCAGGCTTCCGATGATGGCATGCCGCAGCCCGCCCGGCTCCGCCGTGTCCTCGCCGTAGCTGGTCGGGCGGAATTCCGAGGTCAGGGTGGTCCAGTCGAGCGCCGCAAGCCCGCGCCACAGCAGCGTGCCCATGATCGAGGCCAGGAAGAACAGCCCCGCCACCGTCGCCAGCAGACACAGCCACTTCACCGCCGCATCCACCAGCCTGCGGCGCCGTCCCAGCGCCCGGGCCGCCGCCTCGTTCCGCGCCCGCGCCAGCGGCGGCATCATCGTCGTGCTCATGGCGTCAGGCCTTCAGCCGGGACCGCAGCAGCCAGCGGGACGCCGCCAGCACCAGGAAGGAAATCACGAACAGAAGGAAGCCCAGCGCGAACAGCGCCGACTGCTTCATGCTGCCCGACAGGCTTTCGGGAAACTCCATCGCGATGACGGAGGCGATGGTGGTCGCCGGGTCGAAGACGCTCTGCGGCATCCGGTTCGCGTTGCCGATGACGAAGGTCACCGCCATCGTCTCCCCCAGCGCACGCCCCAGCCCCAGCATGATGCCGCCGACGACGGAGATGCGCGTGTAGGGCAGCACAACGCCGCGCACCACCTCCCACCGCGTGGCGCCCAGCCCGTAGGCGCTTTCCTTGAACACCGGCGGCACCTGCAGGAACACGTCGCGCATCGTCGCCGCGATGAAGGGCAGGATCATGATGGCCAGCACCAGCGCCGCGGTGAACAGCGAGGTTCCGGCGAAGGAGCGGCTCTCGAAGATGAAGCCGATCAGCGGGATGGCTTCCAGGTATTCGCCGAGGGCGATCTGGATGTGCATCTGCACGAAGGGCACCACCACGAACAGGCCCCACATGCCGTAGATGATGGAGGGCACCGCGGCCAGAAGCTCGATCGCCGTTCCCACCGGCCGCCGCAGCCAGTCGGGCGCAAGCTCGGTCAGGAAGAACGATATGCCGAAGGCGACCGGCACCGCGAAGATGATGGCCAGCACGGCGCTGACCACGGTGCCGAAGATGGACACCAGCGCGCCATATTCCTCCCGGTGATCCTCCACCGGGTTCCAGGCATCGCTGGTGATGAAGGCCAGGCCGTAATGCTGGAAGGCCGGCAGCCCACCCAGGAACAGCGTCAGGATGATGCCACCGAGCACCAGCAGCACCAGCACGCCGGCGCCGGTGCAGAGGCCGGCGAAAAGCCGGTCGCCGAAGCTGCCGGTCCGCCGGCGGGTGCCGCCCGCCGGGATGGCTGGCCCGTGGGCCGTCAGGGTCTGCTGCAAGACGGGTCTTCCCGGGTGGTGCTCAGGCCATCATGACTTAAGATGCGCCGGGCGCGCGAGGCGCCCGGCGCGATCGCCCCTCAGCTCACCGGCCAGAGCGACTGGCCGTTCGGGCCCTTGACGTTGGCCGCCCAGGCCGCGCGGATCGCGTCATGCGCGCTGGTCGGCAGCGGGATGTATTCCAGCCGCGTCGCCGCCTCGCTGCCGTTCTTGAAGGCCCAGTCGAAGAAGCGCATCGCGTTCTGGCTGCCGGCCACCTTGTCCGCCGGCGGGTCCGTCGGCAGCAGGATATAGGTCGGCGAGGTGATCGGCCACACGGTCGCGCCGTTCAGGTCGATGGTGTCGGCCTGGAAGTTCGGCACGTTCCAATCCGCCGCGGCCGCCGTCGCGATGAAGGCCGGCGATTCGGCACGGACGAAGTTGCCAGACTTGTTGCGGATCTGCGTCGTCGGCATGCGGTTCACCACCGCATAGGCGTTCTCGATGTAGCCGATGGTGCCCGGGCTGTTGCGGATGATGTTGGACACACCCTCGTTGCCCCGCGCGCCGTTGCCGACCGGCCAGCGGACGGAGGTACCGGCGCCCGGGCCGTTCTTCCATTCCTCGCTGACGCGGGACAGATACGTGGTCCACACCCAGGTCGTGCCCGAGCCATCGGCGCGGTAGGCGACGCTCAGCGGCATGTTCGGGATCGTCACGTCGCGGTTCAGCTCGACGATCTTCGGGTCGCGCCAGCGCGTGATCTTGCCCAGGAAGATGTCGGCGATCACTTCCGGCGTCAGCTTCAGCGCCTGGTCGGCAACCCCCGGCAGGTTCGCGGACAGAACCACGGAGCCCATGACGGTCGGGAACTGCAGCAGCTTGCGCTCGGTCAGCTGTTCCTGCGTCAGCGGCGCGTCGGAGGCGCCGAAATCCACGGTGCGCGCCGTGATCTGGTTGATGCCGCCGCCCGAGCCGATCGACTGGTAGTTGAGCTGCGCCACGCCGGCGTCGCGCGCCTGGGCGGACCAGCGCTCATACAGCGGACGGGGGAAGGTGGCGCCAGCGCCGGTGACCGTCGCCGGCTGGGCAAAGGCCTGGCGTGCTGGGATGATCCCGGCCCCGAGCGCCGCGCCGGTGCCGAGCAGAAGGGTGCGCCTGTTCACTGTGTCTCTCCGGTCCTGTTTGAACGGGGGTGGCCGGAAGCCGCGATCCCCGTGGCGCGCCTTCTAGGCGCGGCAGGCGACCGCCTGATTGCAGTTCGATGAAGCTTCGATGACACTCGCCTCCACAACCATTGCGTGTTGTCTATAAGCCAACCGCACGTCAGCCCAGCCGCACGCTGAACTCCACCCGGTTGCCGCCGCCCTCCGGCGCGGAATGCCGCAGCGCCGACGTCATCTTCCGCACCAGCCCCAACCCCAGCCCGCCAACCCGGTCCTGGTCCAGGCGCGGTGCCGCCACCTCCCGGGCACCGGCCGAATCGAAGGGTGCCGACTGATCCTCCAGCACCGCCGCCAGGCTGCCCGGCCGCCAGGCCACCTCCAGCCACGCCGGCACCGGGTCGCCCGGCCAGGCCGCGTGCTCGACCAGATTCGCGACCAACTCCTCCACCACCAGCCGCAGCCGCAGCGCCGCCGGCGGGGGCACCCCAGAAGCCGTGGCCCACTCCTCCAGCGCATCCTGCGCCACGGCCAGCCCTTCCAGGTCGATCGGGATCTCGATCCGGAAGAAGGTCAGGGCAGCAGCGCCCGCGCCTCGGCTTCGGTCGCCACCAGCGGCAGCACCTCCTCCAGCGCCATCGCCTCCATCACCTCCGCCACCATCGGCTGCGCCCCGAACAGCACCACCCGCCCGCCCCGCCGCGCCACCACCCGCGCGGAGGCGAGCAGCATCCGGATGCCGAGCGAGGACAGGAACTCCAGCCCCGTCAGGTCCAGCACCGCGCTGCGCCCCGATGCGGCGACCGATGCGGTGAAGCGGGTCTCCACCGCCGCCGCGCCGGCCGCGTCCAGCCGGCCCAGCATCACCACCTTGTTGGCCGAGGGCGAGATCTCCACCACGTCGAACTGCACCAGCCATCTCCTTGAAGCCCAATCGCAATGATCTAGCGGCGCCACCGCCGGCGCGGCGTGACAGTTTGCTGACAGCGACCGCCGCTGCCAGCATCCCCGGCAACGAAAGCCGGAGGAACCCCATGCTCGACCCCGCCCCCGACGCCCCGCTGCCCTCCCCCGCCGCCCGGCTCCGCGCGGTGCTGGCGGCACCCGGCATCGCCGTGGTCCCCGGCTGCCACGATGCGCTCGGCGCCCGGCTGATCGCCCGCGCCGGGCTGCCGGCCGCCTTCCTGTCCGGCTACGCCGTCAGCGCCGCCCGCCTCGGCCTGCCCGATGCCGGCCTGATCTCGTACCGGGAGATGCTGGATGCCGGCCGCGAGGTCTGCGCCGCCACCACCCTGCCCATCATCGGTGATGCCGATACCGGCTTCGGCAACCCGGTGAATGTCCGCCGCACCGTCGCCGGCTACCACCAGGCCGGCTTCGCCTGCGTCATGATCGAGGACCAGGTCTTCCCGAAGCGTTGCGGCTTCGCCCAGGGGCTGGAAGTCGCCCCCCGCGCCGAGGCCCTGCTGCGCCTGCGCGCCGCGCTCGACGCCCGCGATGCGATCCGCGCCGCCGGCGGCGACCTGCTGGTGATCGGCCGCACCGACAGCCGCGCCGCCATCGGCCTGGAGGAAGCGCTGTGGCGCGCCGAGGCCTTCTGCGACCTCGGCGCCGACATCGTCTATTTCGAGGCCCCCCAATCCACCGCGGAGATGGCCGCGCTGCACCGCGTCACCGGCACCACGCCGACCATGCTGGCGCAGGTGGAAAAGCCCGGCCGCCCCTTCCTGGCGCCGGCCGAGGCGCAGGCCATCGGCTACCGCATCCTGCTGCTCGGCATCACCCTGCTGAACGCGACCATCCGCGCGCAGCAGGACGCGCTGGCGCTGATCGCCCAGGGCGCGCACCCCGGCCCGGACCGGCTGCTGCCGTTCGATGAGCTGTACGACCGCGTCGGCTTCAACGCCTACTACGCGCTGGAAGGGCGCTATGCCGCGAAACCGGACTGACGGCCCCCTGCAACACGCAACGATGATTGGCATGCCGTGCCGGCCCAGGCAGGATCGCCACAGGTCCAACGCATCGGCAATGCGAGGCAGGCATGGCGGAGCCGGCTCCGGGACGATCCTGGTGGACGACCCTTCCGGGCATCCTGACCGGCGTGGCCGCCCTGCTGACGGCCGTGACCGGGCTGCTCGCCGTGCTGCTGCCCCTGCTCCATGGCCGGGCGGAGCAGCGGGCGGCCATCGTCGCGCCCCCCGCCGCGGCTCCCGCGGTCGTGACACCCGCGGTCGTGCCGCCACCTGCGGCACGGCGGGCCGAGCCTCCCGCCCCATCCGTGCCGCGGCCCCCCCCGCCCGCGAGGCTCGCAGCGCCCGGGCCACCTGCCGAAGCCGCGCCAGCCCTCCCGGCCAGTGGGCCGGTTGCGATCGCGGACGCGCATTTCGAGGTGCTGAAGGTCGAGAGCAACGCGCGGCGCGGCGACCTGCGGGAGTTCCGCGTGACGTTCAGGGTCACCGCCGGTGCGTCCAGGCTCGAACTGATCCGCAGCAACGTCCGGATCCTGAGCCCCGGCGCGGTTCACAGGCCGGTCGAGGGCTTGTCCCACACCGGCGTACCGCCCGGCACCAGCCGCCAGTTCTGGGTCCGATTCGAGATCAGGGAGCCGATCCCCAGCCCCATCCTGAGCCTGACGGATGACTGGGTCGCGCCCAGGGGGGAGGTCCGGATGCCGATCGGGCACCTGGTCGCGGCTGGTCCGGACGCACAGGCGGATGGCCCGCGGCCGCTCGCCCTCGACCAGCGGCAGGACATCGCAGGCGCCGCCTTCCAGGTCCTGGATGTCCAGAACGACGCCCTGGGGGGCGACGTGCGGGATATCCGCGTCACCTTTCGCGTCACGGCGGGCGCGACCCCGCTGGACCTTGTCCGCAACAATGTGCGCATCCTGACCCCGGGACAGATCCACCTACCGGTCGAGGGATTCTCCCACACCGCCGTGCCGGCCGGGGCGAGCCGCCAATTCTGGGCCCGTTTCGAAGTTCCCGCGCAGCTCCTCGACCCGGTCCTGAGCCTGACGGACGACTGGATCGCGCCGCGCGGCGAAATCCACGGCGCCCTGTAGCCAGGCCTCCTCAATCCGCGGTGGCGCCGGAGCTTCGGATCACCCCGGCCCAGACCTCCGCCTGCGCCCGCACGAAGCGCTGCGCCGCCTCCCCGGACAGGCCCGGATCGGTCAGCGACAGCGCCGCCAGCCGCGCCTTCAAATCCGGCGCCGCCATCGCCCTCGGCACCTGCTCCAGCAGCAGGCGCATCGCCTCGGCTGAAGTGCGTGCCGGAGCGAAAAGTCCGAACCAGGTGCTCGCCTCGAAGCCGGGATAGCCCTGCTCGGCCACCGTCGGCACATCCGGCAGCGTCGGGTCGCGCTGTGCGCCCGCCACCGCGATCGGCCGCACGCGCCCATCGCGGATCAGCGGCAGCGCCGGCGGCAGGCTGGTGCTGCCGATCGGCGCCTGGTTCCCCACCACCGCGGTCGCCGCCTGCGCCGGCCCGAAGGCGACCGGCGTCGCCTGCACGCCGGCCAGCGTCCGGAACAGCAGCTCCGCGCCCAGATGCGGCGTGGTGCCGGTGCCGGAATGCGCATAGCCGACGCCGGGATTGGCGCGGATATAGGCGATCAGCTCGGCCAGGTTCGTGGCGGGCACGGAGGGATGCACGAACAGCGCGTTCGGCGCCGTGGCCACCACCGCGACGGTGGCAAAATCCTCCAGCGTGTAGCCGGCGTTGCGGTACAGGTTCGGGTTCACGCAGATCGCCGTCGAATGCATCAGCAGCGTGTGCCCGTCATTCGCCGCCTTCACGGCCAGCGTGCCGAGGTTGCCGCCCGCGCCCGCCCGGTTCTCGACCACCACGGCATGGCCGGTCTGCTCGGTGAACTTCTGGCCCAGCGCGCGCGCCACCACATCGGTCGAGCTGCCGGGCGGAAACGCCACCAGGATGCGGATCGTGCGTTCCGGCCAGGCCGCCAGCGCGATGCGCGGTGCCGCCAGCAATCCCACGGCGCCAGCCATCGCCGCGCGCCGTCCCATCCCGATGCTTCGCATTCTTGTTTCCTCCCCTTGCAGCCAGCCCGTGTCAGAAGGCCGGATCATCCTCGATGCTGTTGCGCAGCACGCCGATGCCCTCCACCTCGACCTCCATGGTCATCCCCGGTGCGAGGAACAGCGGCGGCTTGCGCGCGTAGCCGACGCCGGACGGCGTACCGGTCGCGATCACGTCGCCCGGCTCCAGCGTCATCACCTCGGACAGGATCGCGATGCAGCGCGCGACGGAGAAGATCATGTCGCCCGTCGTGCTGTCCTGCACCGTCTGTCCGTCGACGCGCGCGGTGATGCGCAGCGGTGCGGCACCCGGCGGCAGCTCATCGGCCGTCACGATCTCCGGCCCGAAGGCGCCCGTGCGGTCGAAGTTCTTGCCCATCGTCCATTGCGTGGACTTGCGCTGGTAGTCGCGCACGGAGCCATCGTTGAACAGCGAATAGCCGGCGACGTAGTCCAGCGCCTCCGCCTCGCTGACCTTGCGCGCGGTGCGGCCGACGATGATCGCGAGCTCCGCCTCGTAGTCCAGCTTCTCCGACGCCCCCTTCGGCCGCAGCATCGCCTCGCCCGGCCCGGTGAGGGAGGTCTGCACGCGCAGGAACACCGCCGGATAATCCGGGATCGGGTTGCCGCCCTCCTTCGCGTGCAGCGCGTAGTTCAGCCCGATGCACACCACCTTGCCCGGCCGCGCGATCGGCATCAGCAGCTTGAGGCCGGACAGCGCCCGGTGCGTGGAAGCCGGCGCCGCCTTGGCCGCATCCTCCAGCCGCGCCAGCATCTCCTTCCCGCCCTGCAACACCGCCAGGGCATCATCCGGAAAGCCCGACAGCGCCGAGACCGGCACGACCTGGTCCCCCTGGCGCACACCCAGCGCGACGCGCCCCGCATCCGCAAAACTCAGCAACCGCATTCTGCTCATTCCCGACAAAGCTGGCGTGCGAATACTTTTGTCGATAAACCTTTCTCGTGCAAGAGAACTCCGAAAACACCCTCGCCACCCTGGTCCATCGCCGCCTGCGCGCGGACCTGCTGCGCGGCGTGCTGCCGCCGGGCGCCAAGCTCAAGGTCCAGGCGCTCGCCGCCAGCTACGGCGCCGGCCCCTCCCCGGTGCGGGAGGCGCTGGCCTCGCTGGCCGCCGAGGGCCTGGTCGAGCGGCTGGACCAGCGCGGCTTCCGCGCCGCCCCCGCCACCGTCGCGGATTTCGACGAGCTGGTGCGCGCCCGCTGCTGGCTGGAGGAAGTGGTGCTGCGCGAAAGCCTCGCCGCCGGCGACACGGCGTGGGAGGAGGCGCTGGTCCTCGCCCATTGGCGCCTGAAGCGGCTGGAACGCGCCGATGCGGCCTGGGAGTCAGCCCATGCCGGCTTCCACCAGGCCCTGCTCGCCGCCTGCCCCTCAACCACCTTGCAGGCCAGTGCCGAGACGCTGCGCGAGCGCGCCGAGCGCTACCGGGCGCTGGCCCGCCGCATCGCCTATCCCGGCCGCGATGTCGCCGCCGAGCACGCCGCCATCGCCGAGGCCGCCCTGGCCCGCGATGCCGGCCGCGCCATCCCCCTGCTGCAATCCCACTACCGCGGCACGGCGGCCTTCGTGCGGGAGGCGCTGGCGGCGCGAAGCTGACGCCGTTCCGCGTTCAGTTCAGGAACGGATTGCGCCCACGCGCCGGGGCCTGTGCCGGGCCATAATGCCGCGCCAGGTAGTCCACGATGGTGTCGCGGAACTCCCCTTCCAGCGGGTTCATCCCGTGCCGCTCCGTCATCCAGTCCATCAGCCCGTCCCATTGCGGGCGAGAGAAGCGGCTGCGGCGGATCAGCGCCGTGTTGTGGCAGGCAGTGCAGTAGCCGAAGGTCTCGGAGCGTCCCTCCCCCTCGGCCAGCACCGTCTCCTCCTCCGCCGTCTGCTCGATGGCCCGCGCCTGGTCGGCCTGCCGCGCCGCATCCGCCTGCGCCAAGGCGGGTGCGACGACGGCCAACCACAGCGCAGCCGCGCGAAACAACATCATCCGACGAGGATGGCCGCGCGGCTGATCGGGTTGCCGCCGTAGCCCTGCGGGTTCCAGTTCGCCGGCAGATGCGGCTGCATCCGCCCCTCGCTGTCCGTCGCCCGGTACCAGACCTCGAAATAGCCATCGGATGGCAGCGCCACGCGCCCGGTCCAGCGCTGCCAGGCATGCGCGTTGGCCGGCGCCGCCACCTGCATCTCCGTCCAGGTCGCGCCGAAATCGACGCTGGCATGCACCGCCCGCACCGTCTGGTCCCCGGCCCAGGCCGCGCCGCGCAGGTCCAGGCTGCGCGTGCCGGCCGGCAACCGCGATCCATGCGCGTGCGAGGACAGGATGGACCGCACCGGCATGCTCGTCATGTCGACGAAATCGGCGCCGTTGTTGCTGCTGCCCGGCACGATCGGCCGCACCGGTACGCGATAGCTGGTGCCGCCCATCCCCGGGCCGTCATGCGGCTTGTCGCGCACCCAGACCCGCGTCAGCCACTTCTGGCTCAGGCTGCCCGGCCAGCCCGGCGTCACCAGCCGCGCCGGCGCGCCATGCAGATGCGGGATCGGCTGGCCGTTCAGCCGGAAGGCGATCAGCGTGTCCTCCGCCATCGCCTTGTCGATCACCATGCCGCGCGCAATGGCCGGCCGCCCCGGCTCGCCGCTCAGATGCGGGTCGGCGCCGTAGTGCCCGGTCGCCACGGCGGAGGATTTCAGCCCCGCCGCGCGCAGCACGTCGCGCAGCCGCACGCCGGTCCATTCGCCGTTGCTGATGGCGCCGTTGCCCCATTGGTTGCCGCGGGTCTGCGGCGCATAGAAGCTGCGCCCGTTGCCACCGCACTCCAGCTGCAACTGCCGCGTCACCACCTCGAAGCGGCTCTCCAGCTCGCCCACCGTCAATTCGAGCGGCGTGTTCACCTCGCCGTCGAAGGTGATCTTCCAGGCGCGCGGATCGGCCGGCACTTCCGGCACGCCCCCATTGTTGCGGATGAACATGTTCCGCGCCGAGGTCACCGGCTCGTCGAGCAGCGTCTCCGGCGTCTCCGCATTCAGCGGCCGCTCGCCCTGGAGGATCAGCGGCCCCTTGCCCTCCATCCGCAGCACCGGCGTGTCCTGTGCCGCCGCCGGCCGCGCGAAGATCGCTGGCAGCGTGCCGCCCGGCATCGACCCGCCGAACGGAATGGCGGCACCCACCGCCCCGCCCATCGCTGCCAGCGCCGCACCCTTCAGCGCATCGCGCCGCCCGAAGGCCACCGCATCCGCCCGCTCCGGGTCGTCGCGATACAGTTCCTGCACCGAGCGTTCCAGCTTGCGCGCCATGGCTTTTTCCTCCGTTGGTTGCGGAGAGCATTGGCCATGCGCGCAGTGCTGGCAAGCTGGGGAATCTACTCCGCCGCCATCGGCAGCGTGGCCTTGCCCCAGCCATACCGCGCATCCAGGCCGAGCGCGCGGACGATGCCGAGGCCCTTCGCCAGATGCTCCGGCTTCAGCCCGGACAGCGGCCGGCGCAGATCGCCCGCCGGCAGGCCCACCGCTTTCATCAGCGACTTCACCGCCACCGGGTTGATGGCGCTGTAGGTGAAGTGCAGCAGCGGCAGCAGCCGCAGATACGTCTCCCGGAACACCACGCTCTGCTGCGGGTCGGCCCAGGGCTTCGACAGCAGCGCCATCCCCGCCGGGTCCAGATTGCCCGTCATGTTCGCAGTGCCATGCCCGCCGAGCGACATGGTCGGCACCACGAGGCCCAGGTTCGGGCTGTCGCAGCACATCACCGCCGCGTCCGGATTGGCCGCCAGCACCTGCGCCACCTGGCCGACCCGCGTCGTGCTTTCCTTCAGCACCACCACGTTCGGATGCTGCATCAGCCGCAACAGGTGGTCCCAGTGCAGGTCGGTCTTCACCCGCGGCGGGTTGTTGTAGATGCCGATCGGCAGCTCCACCGCATCGGCGCATTCGGCGAAGAACGCCTCGATATCGTCCTCCGGCGCGCAGATATAGGCCGGCGCCGCCAATATCGCGCCATCCGCGCCCGCCGCCTTGGCGTGCTTCAGATAGGCGATGGTCGCCGCCGTGCTGGTGCCGGTGCAGCCATAGAAGAACTTCATGCGCGACGCCGCGCCGGTCTTCATCGCCGCCGTCCGCTCCACGATCTCCCGCCGTTCCTCCGGCGACAGCATGGAGACCTCCCCGGTCGAGCCCATGATCAGCACCGCGGAGGTGCCGTGTGTCGCATGCCAGTCCAGCAGCGTCCGGAAGCCGCCGAAATCGACGCTGCCATCCGCATTGAACGGGGTGATGAGGGCCACGAACGACCCCTCGATCCGCATCTTCGCCATCGCTGCTCTCCAACCTGATGCGCAAGCCTAGCAACTTCCGGCGCCCGCTTGCTACCGGCCCCTTCCGCAACCGACCCCTTCCGCAAACGTCGCGCGCGCGCAATTGTCGCGCCACCCAGCCAGGAATCGCCCCATGCCCTCGCGCCGCACCCTGCTCCGTGCCTCCGCCCTGCTGCCGCTGGCATCCCCTGGCCTGGTCCAGGCACAGGCGCCCTGGCCGTCGCGGCCGGTCACCATCGTCGTGCCCTTCCCGCCCGGCGGCTCCAACGACCTGCTGGCCCGGCCCGTGGCGCTGAAGCTGCAACAGGCGCTCGGCGGGCACCCCGTGGTGGTGGAAAACCGCGGCGGCGCCGGCGGCACGGTCGGCGCACAGGTCGTCACGCGCGCGGCACCGGATGGCCACACCCTGATGTGGGGCCATGTCGGCACGCTTGCGGTAAACCCCTGGATCTACCCCAACATTCCCTACGACGTGCTGCGCGACTTCGCCCCGGTGGCGCTGGTGGCGACCCTGCCCTCGATCCTCACCATCCACCCCTCCCTCCCCGCCCGCACGCCCGCCGAGTTCATCGCCTATGCCAAGGCGAACCCGGGCGCGCTGGACTACGGCTCCGCCGGCAACGGCGCCGCCTCCCACATCACCATGGCGGCCTTCTGCGACGCGGCCGGCATCGAGCTGACCCACATCCCCTATCGCGGCAACGGCCCGATGCTGGCGGACCTCATCGCCGGCCGCCTCAAGGCCAGCTTCGCCGGCGCGCCGGTGGTGCTGCCCTCGGTCCGCGAGAACCGCCTGCTGGCATTGGGCATGAGCGCGCTCACCCCCTCCGCCGCCCTGCCCGGCATCGCGCCCATCGCACAGGCGCTGCCGGGCTTCGAGGTGGTGCAGTGGCACGGCCTGGTCGCCCCCGCCGCGACACCTCCAGCGGTCGTCGCCCGCATCAACGCCGCGGTGAACGGCCTGCTCGGCGACGCCGACCTCACCGCCCGGCTGACCCTGGAAGGCGCCGATGCCGCGCCGCGCTCGCCGGAAGCCTTCCGCGCCCTGATCACCAGCGAGCTGGAGCGCTTCCGCGCCCTGATCACCCGCGCCGGCATCAAGGCGGACTGAGCCTTGCTGACCCTCACCGTCGCCTGCGCCCCCTATGACCGCACCCGCGCCCTGTTCGACGGGCGCGTGACGATCCCCGGCATGCGCCTGGTGCAGGTGCCGATCCATTCGGAGCAGAGCTTCCCTCGCGCCTTCGGCCCGGCCGAATTCGACGTGACGGAGCTTTCGCTCTCCTCGCACCTGCTGCAGGTCTCGCGGGGCGAGGCCGCCTACGTCGCCATCCCCGCCTTCGTCTCCCGCGCCTTCCGGCACGGCTGCATCTACCTGCGCCGCGACGCCGGCATCACGGAGGCAAGGCAGTTGGACGGCCGCCGGGTCGGCATCCCGGAATACCAGATGACGCTCGGGCTGTGGCTGCGCGGCATCCTGGCGGACGACCACGGCGTCGACGTCAACGGCATAAGCTGGCGCACCGCCGGCACCAACGCCGCCGGCCGCCGCGAACGCCTGCCCCTGGAACTGCCGCCCGGCATGGACGTGCAGCCCATGCCCGGCACGCTGAACGACGCGCTGCTGTCGGGCGGGATCGACGCCATCCTGTCGCCCACCGAACCCGCTGCCTTCGCGGCCGGCGACCCCCGCATCACCCGCCTGTTCCCGGACCCGCGCGCCGCCGCCGTGGCCTGGCACCGCCGCACCGGCTTCCACCCCATCATGCACCTGGTCGGCATCCGCCAGGAGATCCTGGCGCGCGAGCCCGGCCTCGCCCGCCGCCTCTACGACGCCTTCCTGGAATCGAAGCGCCTGGCGCTGGCGGATATCGAGGCCGATTTGCGCCATTCCTCCCTGACCCAGATGCTGCCCTTCCACGCCGAGGAATGGGCCGCCACCAAGGCCCTGCTCGGCCCCGACCCCTGGACCTACGGCGTCGAGGCCAACCGGGCGGAGCTGGACGCCATCTGCCGCTGGTCCCACGCGCAGCATCTGTCGCGGCGGCGGCTGGCGGTGGAGGAGGTGTTCGCGCCGGATACCGTGAACGGCTGATCCGCTGCCGTCCGACCCATCCCGCGCCTAGCCTTGCCCGCACCGGGTCGCAGACGCCCGGACGTTGGGAAGGAACCGACCATGACGCCACGCCGAAGCTGGCTGCGCGGCCTGCTCGCCGCCTGCGCCGCCCTCGCTCTCCTCGCCACGCCCGCCCATGCACAGCACGCCCATGACGCGGCGGAGGTTCCGCCGAATTTCCAGGTGGATCCATTCTGGCCGAAGCCGCTGCCGAACAACTGGATCATCGGCGCCGTCGCGGGCGTCGCGGTCGACCGTCGCGACCATATCTGGATCATCCACCGCCCGGCCACGCTGGCGCCGCGCCAGGTGCTTGCCGCCACCACCCCGCCGCAGACGCTGTGCTGCGTCGCGGCGCCCCCGGTGCTGGTCTTCGACATGTCGGGCAACCTGGTCCGCGCCTGGGGCGGCCCGGCACAGGGCTTCGAATGGCCGCAGAGCGAGCACGGCATCTACGTGGATGCGGAGGACAATGTCTGGCTTGCCGGCAACGGCCCGCGCGACCACCAGATCCTGAAGTTCAGCCTCGACGGCCAGTTCCGCATGCAGATCGGCCGCGCCGGCGCCTCCACCGGCAGCAACGACACGCAGAACCTGAACCGCCCGGCGGATACCGAGGTCGATGTCGCGGCCAAGGAGATTTTCGTCGCCGACGGCTACGGCAACCGTCGCATCGTGGTCTTCGACACCGAGACCGGCGCCTACAAGCGGCACTGGGGCGCCTATGGCGAACGTCCGCACGACGATCCGATGCCGGCCTTCGACCCGGCGCAGCCGCCCTCCCGCAGCTTCGCGAACCCGGTGCACTGCGTGCGGCTGACGCGCGACAACCTTGTCTATGTCTGCGACCGCGTGAACAACCGCGTGCAGGTGTTCCGCCGCGATGGCAGCTTCGTACAGGAATTCTTCGTCGCCCGGGAAACCCGCCTGAACGGCGCCATCGCCGACCTCGTGCCCTCCCCGGACGCTGGCCAGCGGTATCTCTACAGCGTCGACAACACCAACAGTGTCGCCCGCGTGCTGCGCCGGCAGGATGGGGAGGTGCTGTCCACCTTCGGCCGCATGGGCCGCTACGCCGGGCAATTCATGGTGCCGCACAACGTCGCCGTGGACAGCCAGGGCAACCTGTACATCTCGGAAGTCGATACCGGCCAGCGCGTGCAGCGCTTCCGGCGGATGGACGCGCAGCGCTAGGGCCGTTTCACCCGCGCCATGCACAGGTGAATCGGCCCTAGCTGTTGATTTGGCGCATTTTCCGAGCCGTCAGGCGTATCCGCCTGACTTGAAAATGCTCTAGGTTCCAGAAAGGCGGGCGGCGATCCTCTCGCCGCCCGTCCCTTCAGATGCGCCCCATCAGCAGCAGCACCACGACAATCAGCAGCACCACGCCCAGCACGCCGATCCCGCCGCCGCCGAAGCCGTAGCCCCGGCCGCCGAAGCGCCCGCTGAAGCCGCCAAGCAGAAGCACGACCAGCACGATGGCGAGGATCAATCCGATGGACATGTCACAGACTCCCGTAGGCAGTTCAGGCCAGGCGACGGTTCAGCGGGTCTCGACGCTGATGCTGCGTCCGCCGACGCTCAGCTCCACGGCGTTGCTGTTCTGCTCCTGGTAGAGCCAGAAGCCGAGGGCGCCCACGGCGATCAGCAGCACGCCAAGGACCGGATAAAGCAGGTTGCGGCTCATTCTCTTGCGTCCAATCTCGTCTCCCGCCGGCAGGTCCTGCCACCGAAGCGGTTGGGTACAGATCGCGCCAGCGCCACGAAAGTTCGCGCCGTTCCGCACCGAAGCGAAATAAATTTTGTGGAGGTCCGCGGATGGCGCGCCGCCGCCGGCCCGCGCACCATCCGCCCATGCCCCCCGGCCGCTTCCTCGCCGCCATCGTCACGGCCCAGGTCCTGGCGCAGATCGGCGCCTTCATCCTGCCCGCGCTGCTGCCCGGCTACATGCAGGCCTGGTCGCTCTCCGCCGCCGAGGCCGGCTGGCTGATCGGCGCCTTCTTCGCCGCCTACGTCCTGGCGGTCCCGGTGCTGGTCGGCCTGACGGACCGCGTCCCGGCGCGCCGCATCTACCTCGTCGGCGCCGCGCTGACCTGCGCCTCCCACCTCGGCTTCGCCCTGCTGGCCGATGGCTTCTGGTCCGGCCTGCTGCTGCGCCTGCTGGCCGGCGCCGGCTGGGCGGGCTGCTACATGCCGGGGCTGAAGGTCATCGCGGATGGCCTGCAAGGCGCCGCGCAATCCCGCGCCGTCTCCTGGCACGCCCTCGGCGTCGGCATCGCGGGCGCCCTGTCCTTCGCCGTGGCCGGCGCGCTGGACGCGCTCGGCGGACCCCGGGCCGCCTTCCTGTTCGGCGCCGCCGCGGCCGCCACCGCCGGCCTGATCGCGGCCTTTGCCATGCCGAGGACCGCACCCGCCGCCACCGGCAAGGCCGGCGCGCTGCTGGATTTCCGCCCGGTGCTGCGCAACCGCGCCGCCATGGCCTGGATCGCGGGCTACACCGTCCACACCTGGGAACTCGCCGCGCTGCGCGCCTGGGGCGTCACCTTCCTGGCCATGGTCATCGCCCGCCACGGCGCGCCCGCCTGGCTGCCCGGCCCCACCGCGCTGTTCACCGCCGCCGGCCTGCTCGGCATCGCCGTCTCCATCCTCGGCAACGAGACGGCGCAGCGCCTCGGCCGCGCCCGGCTGGTCGCCGCCGCGATGGGCAGCGCCGCGGTGCTGTCCGTGCTGGCCGGCGCCTCCGCCCTGGTCTCGGCACCGCTCGCCGCGGCCTGCGTGCTGCTGTGGAACGCCGCGATCTACCTGGATAGCGCCGCGCTGACGGCCGGCACCGTGCAGGCCGCCGGCGAGGGAAGGCGCGGCGCCACCATGGGGCTGCACAGCATGTGCGGCTATGCCGGCGGTTTCGTGGGTCCGCTCGGCGTCGGCCTGGCGCTGGACCTCGCCGGTCCCGGCGCGCTCGGCTGGGCGCTCGGCTTCGGGCACCTGGCGCTGGTCACGCTGGCCGGCCTGCTGGTGCTGCGCCGGGTCGGCCGCGCCGCCTGAACAAGGCGTCCTGCGCCCCAAGCATGCCGGACCCGTGACAAATGCGCGATAGCGCAAATGCGCATGGGCGCATTCTCCAGGCATGCCCGATTCCGTCGCCCTCCTCGCCGCCCTGGCCGAACCCACCCGCCTCGCCGCGCTGCACCTGCTGCGGGACGGCCGGGAACACTGCGTCTGCGAGTTGATGGCCGCCCTCGGCGCCAGCCAGTCGCGCATGTCCCGCCACATGCAGACCCTGCGCCAGGCCGGCATCGTGCTGGACCGGCGCGACGCGCAATGGGTGCGCTACCGGCTGCACCCGGCGATGCCGGACGCCGCGCGCCGGCTGGTCGAGGCCGCGCTCGACCTGCCGCTTCCGTCTGCCCCACGACCGGAAAGCCTCGCCGCATGAGGGTCACCACCCTCCGGGGGCCGTCGCCGGCGCTCTGGCTCTCGGCAACCCTCGCCGCCCTGCTGGCCTGGGCGGCGCTGTACAGCCAATTGGTGCCCTTCTCCGACTGGGCGGTGTCCCTGCTGCCGATCGAGCGCCACTCGCATCTCGGCGAATCCGTCGCCTTCTTCCTGTACGATGTGCCGAAGGTGCTGCTGCTGCTGGTCCTGGTGGTCTTCGCCATGGGCGTGGTGCGCAGCTTCTTCTCGCCGGAGCGCACCCGCGCCCTGCTCGCCGGCCGGCGCGAGGGCGCGGGCAACGCCATGGCCGCCTCGCTCGGCGTGCTGACCCCCTTCTGCTCCTGCTCCGCCGTGCCGCTGTTCATCGGCTTCGTCTCGGCCGGCGTCCCGCTCGGCGTCACCTTCTCCTTCCTGATCGCAGCCCCCATGGTGAACGAGGTCGCGCTCGGCCTGCTATTCGCGCTGCTCGGCTGGAAGGTGGCGCTGACCTATCTCGGCCTCGGCCTCGGCATCGCGATCGCCGCCGGCTGGGTCATCGGCCGGCTTCGCCTGGAGTCCTGGCTGGAGCCCTGGGTGCTCAGGATCCACGCCGGCGCGGTGGAGCTGGAGGAGGCAGCCCCGGCCTGGCCCGACCGCATCCGCGCCGGCCTGGACTCGGTGCGCGAGATCGTCGGCCGCGTCTGGTACTGGATCATCGCCGGCATCGCCGCCGGCGCCCTGATCCACGGCTATGCGCCGGAGGATCTGCTCGCCGCGATCATGGGCCGGGACGCCTGGTGGTCGGTGCCGGCCGCCGTCCTGGTCGGCATCCCGATGTATTCCAACGCCGCCGGCATCATCCCGGTGGTCGAGGCGCTGCTCGGCAAGGGTGCCGCGCTCGGCACCGTGCTCGCCTTCATGATGTCCGTCATCGCGCTGTCGCTGCCGGAGCTCATCATCCTGCGCAAGGTGCTGTCGGTGAAGCTGATCGCCGTGTTCGTCGGGGTGGTCGGCAGCGGCATCCTCGTCGTGGGCTTCCTGTTCAACCTGCTCTTCGCCTGAAGGACCATCCCATGAAGGACGTGAAGATACTCGGCCCCGGCTGCAAACGCTGCGACGCGGCGGTGCAGATGGTGCAGGATGCCGCCACCCGCACCGGCGTGCAGGTCACCGTCGCCAAGATCACGGACTACGCCGAGATCGCCGGCTACGGCATCGCCTCGACCCCCGGCATCGTGGTGGACGGCAAGGTCGTGCATGCCGGCGGCCTGCCGAAGCCGGAAGCGTTGGACCGCTGGCTCAACGCCTGAGTTCCGGGACTTGGATCAGGCGCTGAGGCGCTCCATCGCCGCCGCATCCACCTCGAAATTGGCGAAGACGGTCTGCACGTCGTCCTGGTCGTCCAGCGCGTCGAGCAGCTTCAGCACCTCCCGCGCCCGGTCCTCGTCCAGATCCACGGTGGCGGTCGGCCACCATTCCAGCTTCGCCGCCTCCGCCGTGCCGAACTTCGCCTCCAGCGCGTCGCGCACGCTGGCGAAATCCTCCACGGCGCAGGACACCTCGTGGCCGTCCTCGCCGCTTTCCACGTCGCCGGCCCCGGCCTCGATCGCCGCCTCCAGCATGGTGTCGGCATCGGCGGCCGCGGCCGGGTAGCGCAACACGCCCTTGCGCTCGAACTGGAAGGCCACCGAATTGGTCTCGCCCAGCGCCCCGCCGCCCTTGGCGAAGATGGACCGCAAATCGCCGCCGGTGCGGTTGCGGTTGTCGGTCAGCGCCTCGACGATCACGGCGACGCCGTAGGGCCCGTAGCCCTCGTAGCGCACCTCGACATAATCCTCCCCCACCCCCGCCATCGCGGCGCGCTTGATGGCGCGGTCGATGGTGTCGCGCGTCATGTTCGCGACCAGCGCGGCCTTCACCGCGGCGCGCAGCCGCGGGTTCATCGCCGGGTCGGGCAGCCCCTGCTTGGCGCTGACCGAGATCTCGCGGATCAGCTTGCCGAAGGCCGCCGCCTTCTTGGCGCCCTGCGCCGCCTTGCGATGCATGATGTTCTTGGCGTGCGAGTGGCCGGCCATCGCCCTGATCTCCGTCAATCCCGGGGCTTCGCCCCGCTCGGTTCCGCCGTCGCTATACCGGCCTGCCCCCCGGCCCGGCAAATCGGCAAACAGAACGGCACGTCAACGCCGGGTTCACACAACCGGCGCATTCTGCGCCACATGGCCCGCTCCCCGCACCAGCCTGCCGCCGCCGCCGATTCCGTCCAGCGCCTGATGCTTTGGCTGAGCCTGTTCGTCGTCCTGCTGACCGTGGCCGCCGTCGGCGTCAACCAGGTCCTGCTGCACCGCCTGCTGATCGGCGCTGCCGCCGTCTGGGCGCAGGGTCTCGCCACCGACCTGTTGCGCCAGGACCCCGCGCTGCCGCAGCTTCTCCGCGGCGAGGAGCCAGGTCCAGGCCAACTCGAGCACCTCGCCGGCATCGCCACCACCACCGAGATCACCGGCTTCCGCCTGCTGCGCCCGGACGGTTCCGTCCTGCTGGCCGTACCTCCACCGCACGTGGCCACCGCGGCCGCTCCCCGCCGCCGCCACCAATCCACCCCCCGCGAAGCGGCGTCCCAGGCCCCGATCCCGGCCCCGGACAAGGCCGAGCCCGCCGGGCTGCTGGTCATCACCCTGCGCGAGAACGGCCGCCGCGCGGCCCTGCGCGACGCCTTCGGCCTGGCGCAGTTCGGCGTCGGCGGCTTCGGCGCCAGCATGCTGCTGCTGCTGGTCTGGCTCGGCCATCGCGGCCGCCGGGCGGAGGCCGAGGCGACCCGCGCCCGCCACCTGCTGCGCCACGACCGCCTGACCGGCCTGCTCACCCATGCCGAACTCCGCGAACGCCTGGCCCTGGCGCTGGTGGCGGCGCAGCCGCTGGACCAGCAGGTGGCCGTGCTGGTGCTGAACCTGCGCGGCTTCCGCCAGGTGAACGCCCTGCATGGCCGCGCCACCGGCGATGCGGTGCTGGCAGCCCTCGCCGGCCGCCTGCGCACGCTGGTCCGGCGGTCCGACACCGTGGCCCGCCTCTCGGCCGATCGCTTCGCCGTGGTGCAGACCTCGCCCGAAGCCGAGGAGGATGCGGCCGCCCTGGCGCATCGCCTCGCCGCCGCGCTGGCCGCGCCGCTGGTGCTGCCGAACGGGCAGTCCCTGGCGCTGAAGCTGCAGATCGGCTTCGCCACCGCGCCGAAGGACGCCGAGGATGCGGAGCTGCTGCTGGCCTGCGCGGAGGCCGCCCTCTCCTCCGCCGGCACCGCGGCGCAGCCCGACATCTGCGGCTACGATGCCGCGATGGACACCCTGCTGCGCCTGCGGCGGGAGACCGAGGAAGACCTGCGGCTGGCCATCGAGCAGGGCACGCTGACGCTGCACTACCAGCCGCAACGCCGCCTCGGTGACCGCGCCCTGCTGGGGTTCGAGGCGCTGCTGCGCTGGCCGCACGCCACCCGCGGCCTGATCAGCCCGGCCGAGTTCATCCCGCTCGCCGAGCAGACCGGCCTGATCGTGCCGCTCGGCGCCTGGGTCCTGCACACCGCCTGCGCCGAGGCGGCGCAATGGCCCGGGGAGGCCCGCATCGCCGTCAACCTCTCTCCCGCGCAGTTCCGGCACGGTGACCTGGTCGCCACGGTGGCGGCGGCGCTGGCCACCACCGGCCTGCCGGCCCGGCGCCTCGAACTGGAAGTCACCGAAAGCCTGCTGCAGGACGACCCGGAGGATGTGGTGCGCCTGCTGCGCGACCTGCGGGCGCTGGGCGTGTCCATCGCCATGGATGATTTCGGCACCGGCTGGTCCAGCCTGGCGCATCTCTGGCGCTTCCCCTTCGGCAAGCTGAAGATCGACCGCGCCTTCATCACGGAGATGCCGCGCGACCCGAAGCTGCGCGCCATCGTCACCACCATCGTGGGCCTCGGCCGCATCCTCGACATGACGGTGATCGCGGAAGGCGTGGAGACCGAGGAACAGGCCCGGCTGCTGGCCGCGGAGGGCTGTGAGCAGGGCCAGGGTTGGCTGTTCGGCCGCCCCATGCCCGCCGCCACCGCCCGCCGCCTGATCGCCGAGGACCAGTCCCGCGCCGCCCGCAGCGCGGCTTAACGGCGTGGCGCCGTCCGCCTACCCTGCTCCCGATGCTGATCCGCCCCGCCGCCCTGTCCCCGCATCTGCCGGAGGTCGCCGCCTGGCTGCACGCCGAATGGTGGCAGGGCGAGCCCGTGGCGGCGACGGAAGCCTATCTCCGTGCGGCCACCGGCCCGGCCGCGCCCTGTGCCCTGATCGCGGAAGATGGCGGCCGTCCGCTCGGCACCGCGACGCTGGACCTTGAGGATCTGCCGAGCCGCCGGGACCTCTCGCCCTGGCTCGCCTCCGTCCTGGTCGCCCCGGCGCATCGCCGGCAGGGTGTCGCGACGGCGCTGGTGCAGGATGTGCTGCGCCGCGCGCGGCAGCAGGGCCACCGCCGCATCTGGCTGTTCACCCCGGACCAGGCGCCCTTCTACGCGGCGCGGGGATGGGCAGCGGCAGGGACGGAGACGTATCGGGCCCGCGCCGTGACGCTGATGTCCTTCGCGCTGGCGCCGTAAGCCCCGGCTCCTCCCCGCGATCCAGCGCCGCCAGGAAGCCCGCCGCCTCCGCGCGCATCGCCGCCACCTTCTGCCGATCCATCTTCCCCAGCGTCCGCAGCGGCATCGCCATCCGCATGTTGCGCGCGAAGCGCTCCGCATGCCGCGCCATGAAATCCCAGTAGAGGAAGTTGAACGGACACGCCCCCGGCCCCGTCGCCCGCTTCACGTCATAGGCGCAGCCGCGGCAATGGTTGGACATGCGGTTGATGTAGGCGCCGCTGGCCGCATAGGGCTTCGACGCCATGACCCCGCCATCCGCATGCAGCGCCATGCCATGCGTGTTCGGCAGTTCCACCCACTCATAGGCGTCCGCATAGACCACCATGTACCAGTCGTTCACCTCGACCGGATCGAGCCCCGCCAGCAGCGCGAAATTGCCCGTCACCATCAGCCGCTGGATGTGGTGCGCATAGGCCAGGTCACGCGTCTGCCCGATCGCCGACTTCATGCAGGCCATCGCCGTCTCGCCCGACCAGTACAGCCAGGGCAGGCGGCGACCGGCTTCCAGCGCATTGGTCCCGGCATAGTCCGGCATCTTCAGCCAATAGATGCCGCGCACATATTCCCGCCAGCCGAGGATCTGCCGGATGAATCCCTCCACCGCATTCAGCGGCGCCTCGCCCCGCCGATACGCCGCCTCCGCCGCGCGGCACGCCGCCATCGGATCCAGCAGCCCGCAATTCATCGCCGCCGAGATCAGCGCGTGGAACAGCGTCGCCTCGCCTTCGGCCATCGCATCCTGGAAATCGCCGAAGCGCGGCAGCCGGCGCGCCACGAAATCCTCCAGCGCCTGCTGCGCCTCGGCCGCCGTCACCGGCCAGCCGAACTGCGCGCAGTCGCCGAAATGGTCGGCGAATTCCCGCTCGACGAGCGCGATCACCTCCCGCGTCGTCGCATCCGGCGGGAAGCGCCGCGGCGCCGGCGGCACCACCCCGGCCGGCATCGCGCCGCGATTTTCCGCATCGTAGTTCCAGGCGCCACCGGCGGGCTCGTCCGGCGCCGCCATCAGCAGGCCGGTGGCGCGCCGCATCTCGCGGTAGAAATACTCCATCCGGAGCTGCTTCTTGTCCCCGGCCCATTGCCGGAACCGCGCCATCGAACACAGGAACCGCGTATCCTCGCGCAGCTCCACCGGCAGGCCGGTCGCCTCCTCCCAGCCGCGCATGTCCTGCAGCACCCGCCATTCGCCAGGCTGGGTGCAGAGGATGCGCGTCGCATTCACCTGCCGCGCCACCCGCGCCACCTCCCCCGCCAGGGTCTGGGTGTTCGCCGGATCGTCCAGCCGCGAATAGACGACGCGGAAGCCGCGCCCGCGCAGGTCCTCGGCGAAGTGCCGCATGGCCGACAGCACCAGCGCGATCTTCTGCTTGTGGTGGCGGACATAGGTGCACTCCGCCCGCACCTCCGCCAGCAGCACCACGTCCCGCGCCGGGTCCAGCCCCTCCAGCGCCGAAAGACCCGCGGAGCACTGGTCGCCCAGCACGACCCGCAGCGTGGTCATGCCCGCGCGTAGCGCACCGCGCTGCCATCCTCCCCGGTGGTGGCGAAGCCGATCCAGGTGCCGGCGGCGTCGTACAGCACCTCCGCCCCCTCGCCGCCGACCAGCACCACCCGTGTGCCACCGGCCACCGCCGTCAGCCGCAACTCCGGCTCCACCGCGATCGCCTTGCGCGGGTCGAACAGCGGCACGCCCGGGCGCAGCGTCGCCTTGCGCCACCAGGTCAGCGGCGCGGCCTGCGCCGGCATCCGCACCTCCCCCGCCGGCCCGCGGAGCACGAGCCCGGCGCCGACCAGCCGCGCCTCGCAGAAGCCCGCCGTGCCGTTCTTGTCGATCCGCGAGTTCAGCCCGACCAGCCGGTCGCCGCGCCAGCTTTCCACCGTCTCATGCAGGTAGCGGTAGACGGTGAAGCCCATCAGCTTCACCTCGATCCGTACCTCGCTGCGCGCCTCCAGCAGCCCGGCTTCCTCGCGGAAGCGCACGGTGTGCCGGCCGACCTCGCTGCCCTCCCGCACCACGCGGAAGGACAGGTCGGGCAACGCGGCCAGCGCAGGCCCCGCCAGCACGGCCATCGGCAGGGCCAGGACGCCGCGCCGCCGCATCACCCGCGCCCCGCGATGTGGCCGCGCCCGCCATCGACGCCGATCACCTGCCCGGTGATCCAGCCCGCGGCCTCGGACAGCAGGAAGTCGGCCAGCGCCGCGCTGTCCTCGCCCTCTCCCAGGCGCGGTATCGGGTGCTGCTTCGCGATCGCATCCGCCATCTGCGGGCTCCTCGTCAGGGGTTCGGCAAGCGCCGTGCGGGTCAGGCTCGGCGCGATGCAGTTGACCCTGATATGTGGCGCCAGTTCGGCGGCGAGCGCCACCGTCACCCCCTCCACCGCCGCCTTCGCCGCCCCGATCGCCACGTGATTGGCAAACCCCATGCGCGCCGCGACCGAGGAAAACAGCACCACCGCCCCCTTGCCGCGCGCCAGCGCCGGCGCCGCCGCCTGCACCGCCAGGGCCGGGGCCGCGGCGTTCAGCCGGAAGGTCTCCACCAGGTCGGCCTCCGTCACCCGCGCCAGCGGCTTCAGCAGGATGGAGCCGACGCAGAAGGCGAGCCCGGCCAATTCCTCCCCCGCCGCCGCCACCGCCGCCTTGCGCCCCTCCGCCTCCATCACATCCGCGGCAAGATGGCCGCAGCCCAGCTCCGCCGCCAGCATGGCCAGGGCCTGCGCGCCGCCAGTCGTCCCCCGCGCCACCAGGAAGGGCTCCACGCCACGCGCCACCAACCGCCGCGCCAGCGCCGATCCCACCCCGCCCGTCGCCCCGAACACCAGCACCCGCCCAGCCATCCCGCGTATCCCGATCAAATGGTCCGCTCAGATGGCCCTGGCCCGCCGCCCGCCAAGCGCGGGAGGCGAAGCAGCCCGTCGCCAATCCCGCGCCGGCGTGGCATGGTGCCGACAACATGCGCCAATTGCTGCTGCTGCGGCACGCGAAGTCCTCCTGGGACGATCCGCGCCTCTCCGACCACGCCCGCCCGCTGAACGCGCGCGGACGGCGTGCGGCCGTCGGCATGGGCGCCGCGATGCGCGACCTCGGGCTGTCGCCCGACATCGTCCTGGTCTCCTCCGCCCGCCGCACCCTGCAGACGCTGGAGGCGCTGGCCCCGCTGGAAGGCCCGCCCCTGGTCGAGCCGATGGACGACCTCTACCTCGCCGCCTGGCCCTCGCTGCTCGATGTGCTGCGCGGGGTGCGGGAGACGGCGCGCAGCGTGCTGCTGATCGGCCACAACCCCGGCCTGCACGACCTCGCCATGGCCCTCGCCGGCCCCGCCGCCATGGCGGCCGCCACCCCCACCACCCGCCGCCTGGCGGCGGGCTACCCCACCGCGACCCTTACCGAATTCGCCCTCGCCTTGCCCTGGCGCCGGCTGGAGCCCGGCGGCGCGCGGCTGCTGCGCCTGCTGTCACCCGCCGACCTGCCCTCGACCGAACCCGGCGACACGCCGGAAATGACGGCCTGAGCCCCCGATGCCGCCCCTGACCCTCGAAGCCACACTGCCGCCCGAGGCCGCCGCCACGCTGTTCCGCCAGCCCGCGCTGGCCACCCGCCGCGCCGGCCGCACCCGCTCCGTCGCCGCCGATTTCGCCTGGCTCGACACGCCGAAGCACGCGCTGGCGGAGCAGGGAATGGCGCTGGAAGCCTCCGCGAACCCCCGCGCCGCCCGCCGCCTGGTCCGCAGCCTGCCGGAGGCCGACGCGCCCTGGCGCCCCGCCACCCCGCCCGAGGCGCTGCCGCCCGAGGCGCTGCCGGAACCCGCCGAAGTCCCGCTGGCCGCCTTCGCCGGCCGCCGCGTCACGGTGCCGCTGGTCGATGCCGTCGAGGCCACCCTGCTGCACGGCACCCTTCGCGCCCTCTCGCGCGACCTTCCGGTCGCCCGCCTGACCCTCACCGGCCCGGCCGAGGCAGTGCTGGAGACCATGCAGGCGCTGGCCGCCGACCTGCCCCTGCTGCCGCCGCGCAGCAGCCTGGCGGAGCAGGCGCGCGCCTTCGCCCTGGACGACAAGCTGCGCCCGCGCCGCCTGGGTGCCCCGCGCCTCGACCCGGACATGGGCGTGGAGGCCGCGCTGCGCCTGCTGCTCGGCCACCTGGCGGAGGTGCTGGTCTGGTTCGCACCGATCGCCGAAGCCGGCACCGACCCCACCGGCGTGCACCAGATGCGCGTCGCGCTGCGCCGCCTGCGCTCCGCCCTCAAGGCCTTCCGCACGGCGGCCGATGGGCCGGCGCTGCGCCGCTTCGATGCCGAGGCGAAGGCGCTCGCCGGCAGCCTCGGCCCGGCGCGGGACTGGGACGTGTTCCTGGCCGGCCTCGGCGCCGAACTGGCGGAGGCGCTGCCGGAGGAGCCACGCATCGCCGCCCTCCTCGCCACCGGCCGCCACCATCGCGACGAAGCCTACGCCGCCTTGCGCCTCCAGCTGGCCGGCCCGGCCTTCCGCCGCCTGGCCTGGGACGCCGTGGCCCTGGACGTCCGCGCCCCCTGGCGCACGGAGGCCTCGGAGGAGGCCGCCGCACGCCGCGACGCCCCGCTGCCGGACCTCGCCGACCACCTGCTGACCAGGCGCTGGCGCCGGCTGACCGCCGTCGGCCGCGACATCGCGCCGCTGCCGGATGCCGAGTTCCACGCCCTGCGCCTGGACGGCAAGCGCATGCGCTACCTGGCGGAGCTCTTCGCCCCGCTCTACGGCCGCAAGAAAAGCCGCCGCTTCCTGGACCGCCTGGCGGAGGTGCAGGAACAGTTCGGCCTCGCCAACGATGCCACCGTCGCCCGTGCCCTGGTCGGCCCCGAGGCCGATGGACCCGGCGCCTGGGCGGCCGGCGTCGCGGAGGGCTGGGTCCGCGCCCGCTCCCGCCGCGCCCGCAGCCGCGCGGCGAAGGCCTGGGCCGAGCTGCTGGCGGCCGAACCCTTCTGGAATCAAGGCTGAAGCCACTCAATCTCAAGTAGAAATTAAGGTTTATGAATAGCTTGCATGGCGAGCCATCCATGGGCTACGCGTGGGTCCCACGCACACCCCTGCCAGGCATCGCATCCGCCCCGTGTTCCGACGCCGCCGCATCTTCCGCCCCGCCGCCACGCCCCGCCGCTGGCGCGCCCCTCTCGTGGCCCTCGCCGGCGCCGTCATCGTCGCCGCGCTGTCCGGCATTGGCCTGCCGCCGGACCTGATGGGCTCCGCGCCCCGCGAGCAGGAATGGTCCGCGCTCGCCGCCGAGGTCCGCATCGTGGATGGCGACACGCTCCGCCTTGGCGACCGCACGCTCCGCCTGTCCCGCATCGATGCGCCGGAACGCGGCCAATCCTGCACCGATGCCGCCGGCCGCTGGTTCGATTGCGGCGCCGCGGCGGCGGAGGCGCTGTCCCGCCTGGTCAACGGTCGCTCCGTGCTGTGCCGCGTGCAGGGCCGCGACCGCTACGGCCGCGGCCTCGGCGAATGCACCGCCGGCGGCGCCGAGCTGAACAGCGGCCTCGTGATCTCCGGCTGGGCGCTGGCCTATGAGAGTGACGACCTGCCCATGCAGGCCGCCGAACTCGCCGCCCGCATCGCCGGCCGCGGCCTGTGGGCCGGCGACTTCACCCGGCCGGACGCCTGGCGCCGCCGCAACAACTGAGGCGACGCCCTGGCGTCGCCTTCATGAAGCGTTTACCTCTCCGGATCCTCGCGCCAGAACGGCGGCCTGCACCGCGCGCCCCGCGCCCAAGGATCCGGCGATGCGACACCCCATGCCCTGGCCTGCCCTGGCTACAGCCGGCCTGCTTTTCCTGGCTCCACCGGCGCTCGCCGCCTCCGACCCGCTGGAGGGCTTCAACCGCCGGGTCCATGACTTCAACCTGGTGCTGCGCGACCGCGTGCTGGACCCGGCGGTCGCGGCCTACGTCGCCCAGACCAGCCCAGCCTTCCGCGCCGGCGTCGCCAATGCCTTCGCCAATCTCCGCGAACCGGTGACCGCGGCCAGCGGCCTGCTCGCCGGCGAATACGACCTCGCGCTGAACGCCGTGGCGCGCTTCGGCATCAACAGCAGCCTCGGCCTCGGCGGCGTGCGGGACGCAGCCGCCGATCGCGGCTACCCACGGCAGGATTTCACGCCGGCCGATGCGGTGTGCCGCTGGGGCGTGCCGGGCGGCCCCTTCCTGATGCTGCCGCTGCTCGGCCCCTCGACGCTCCGCGACGCCGGCGCGCTGGTCGGCACCGGCCTTGCCCTGTCCGCCACCCTGGGTCCGGAATTGGCGCTGTCCTGGCGCGGCGGCGACGCGCTGGTCGCCTATGCCGGCATCGCCGAGGACCTGGCCCGCACCGACGCGCAGGCGCTGGATTCCTACGCCGTCTACCGCAGCGCCTACCTGCAACGCCGCGCCGCCCGCTGCGGCGCCGGGCCAGCGGAGGATTCGGCAACGGACTGAGCCAGCCCGGCTTGATGCGGCGCCACGCTCCGTCCTAGCCTGCCCGCAAGCGCGACGGACCAATCTGTCGCGCATTGAGGGAGACCTGTCCGATGCCCATCCTGTCCCGTCGTACCCTGCTGGCCGCGAGCGGCGCGGCCATCGCCGCCCCCCTGGCCGCCCCCCTCCTCGCCACACCGGCCCTCGGACAGGCCAACTACCCCAGCCGCCCGATCCAGCTCCTGGTGCCCTGGGGCGCCGGCGGCGGCACCGATGCCACCGCCCGCATCATCGGCAGCCTGCTGGAACGCGACCTCGGCCAGCCGGTCAACGTGGTGAACCGCACCGGTGGGTCCGGCGTGGTCGGCCATAGCGCCATCGCGACGGCGCAGCCGGATGGCTACACGATCGGGATGATCACGGTCGAGATCGCCATGATGCACTGGCAGGGCCTGACCCAGCTGAACCCCACCTCCTTCACGCCGATCGCCTTGATGAACGAAGACCCGCCGGGCGTGCAGGTGGCCGCCAACTCCCCCTACGCCGACATCAAGGCGCTGGCGGATGCCATCAAGGCGCGGCCTTCCGGCAGCTTCAAGGCCAGCGGCACCGGCCAGGGCGGCATCTGGCACCTGGCGCTGGTCGGCTGGCTGCAGGCGATGGGCCTGCGCGGCGACCATGTCCGCTGGGTCCCCTCCAACGGCGCGGCGCCGGCGATGCAGGAACTGGCGGCCGGCGGCGTCGACATCGTCACCTGCTCGGTGCCCGAGGCGCGCGCCATGATCGATGCCGGTCGCGCCAAGTCGCTCGCCATCATGGCAGCCCAGCGCAACCCGCAATTCGCCCAGGTGCCGACGCTGAACGAGACGCTCGGCATCAACTACTCCACCGGTGCCTGGCGCGGCATCGCCGGGCCGAAGGGCCTGCCGGCGAATGTCCAGGAACGCCTTGGCGTGGCGCTGAAGAAGGCCTACGACAGCAGCGAGTTCAAGGACTTCATGGCCTCCCGCGGCTTCGGCGTGGTCTATGCCGACCAGGCCGGCTTCACCGAGTTCATGGCCAAGGCCGATCGCGGCATGGGCGAGGCGATGCGCGCCGCGGGCCTGGCGCGCGGCTGATCGACTGACGGAAGGCCCACGCCCATGCGGGTGAACGATGCCCTGCTGGGCGCGGTGCTGCTGGTGTTTGCGGGGTGGATTTGGTGGCTGACCACCTTCTTCCCCGCCTTCCCGGGCCAGGACTACGGGCCCAACCTGTTCCCGCGCATCCTGGCCGGCGGCATCGCCATCTGCGCCGCGGTGCTGGTGCTGCGCGGGCTCAAGGCACGGGGACGGCTTCTGGTGCTGGAGGATTGGGTGCGCCAGCCGGCGCGCCTCGCCTCCTTCCTCTCCATCCCCGTCGCGGCGCTGGCCTACATCCTGCTGTCTGACCCGCTCGGCTTCATCCCGACCGCCTTCCTGCTGCTGCTGGCGCTGGGGCTGTGGTACGGCGCGCGGCTGCTTCTGGCCGTGCCGGTCGCCGCCGGGATGACCCTGCTGGTGCACTGGTTCTTCGCCGGGCTGATGCGCGTGCCGCTGCCGCGCGGCATCCTGGACAGCGTTCTATGAGGACCCGTCCATGGACGCGATGATCCAGGCCTTCGGGCTGGTCTTCGACCCCTTCGTGCTCGGCGTCATCGGAGTCTCCGCCCTCTTCGGCATGTTCGTGGGCTCCATGCCCGGGCTCACCGCCACCATGGCGACGGCATTGCTGGTGCCCGTCACCTTCTTCATGCCGCCGGTGCCGGCGCTGGGTGCCATCGTCACCGCCACCGCCATGGCGATCTTCGCCGGCGACATCCCGGCGGCGATGCTGCGCATGCCCGGCACCCCGGCCTCGGCCGCCTATGCCGACGAATCCTACGCCATGACGCAGAAGGGCCAGTTGAACCTCTGCATGGGCGTGAACCTGGTGTTCTCCGTCGCCGGCGGGCTGATCGGCGTCGCCGTGCTGATCGCCTTCGCGCCGATGCTGGCCGAAGTCGCCATCAACTTTTCCTCCTATGAATACTTCTGGCTCGCCTGCCTCGGCCTGACCTGTGCGGTCTTCATGTCCAACGCCGACCCGGTGAAAGGCTTCCTCTCGCTGTTCTTCGGCCTGCTGCTGGCCACCGTCGGCATCGACCCGGCCGCCGGCTTCCCGCGCTTCACCTTCGACAATGTCGACCTGATGTCCGGCATCAACTTCGTGCCCACCATGATCGGCATGTTCGCCGTGTCCGAGCTGATGCGCGGCGCCGTCACGGTGGACGTCGCGGCGAAGGTGGTCGCCCAGGCCGTGGGCAACCTGTTCAAGGGCGTCGGCGGCGTGTTCCGCCGCTACTGGCTGAACTTCCTGCGCGGCAGCGCCCTCGGCACCGCCATCGGCGCCCTGCCCGGCGCCGGCGCCGACATCGCCGCCTGGATCAGCTACGCGGTCGCCAAGCGCTTCTCCAAGCAGCCGGAGAAGTTCGGCACCGGCGAGATCGAGGGCATCGTCGATGCCACCTCCGCCAACAACTCGGCGCTCGCCAGCGCCTGGATTCCCGCCCTGGTCTTCGGCATCCCCGGCGACAGCATCACCGCCATCGTCATCGGCGTGCTCTACATGAAGGGCATGAACCCGGGGCCCACGGTGTTCCAGGAAAACCCGCAGCTCATCTATGCGGTGTTCCTGATCTTCATCCTCGCCAACCTCATCATGCTGCCGCTCGGCTGGGCCGCCATCAAGTCCGCCCGGCAGATCCTGCGCGTGCCGCGCAACCTGCTGCTGCCGGTCATCCTGCTGTTCTGCCTGGTCGGCAGCTTCGCCATGACCAACAGCCTGTACGGCGTGGTGCTGATGCTCGCCATGGGCATCCTCGGCTGGGTGATGGAGGAACACGGCATCCCGGTCGCGCCGCTGATCCTCGGCCTGGTGCTGGGGGAGATGCTGGAGCAGACCTTCGTGCAGTCCATGATCAAGGCGGATGGCGAGTGGCTGGAGTTCTTCGCCCGCCCCATCGCCGGCACGCTCGGCGTCGCCACCCTCGGCATCTGGCTGCTGATGCTGCTGCGCGGTTTCCGGCGCAGCCCGGTCCCCGCCGCGGCATGACGCCGCTCCGCTCCGCCGACGAACTCACCCCCGGCATGAGCTTCGACCTCGGTGGCTTCGTGCTGCCGCGGGCGGAGGTGCTGGAATTCGCCGGCCGCTACGACCCGCAGCCCTTCCACCTGGATGAGGAAGCGGCGCGCCATTCGGTGTTCGGCCGCCTGGTCGCCAGCGGCCTGCACACCTACTCCGCCTCCCTCGGCCACCTGATCCGCAGCGGCCTGCTGTCCGAGATCAACCTGGCCGGCGGCGGCGCCCAGCTCACCTGGCCGGCGCCGCTGGAGCCGGACGAGCCCGTGACGATGAAGCTGGTGGTGGAGGAGATCCGCACCAGCCGCAGCAAGCCGGAGATGGCGGTCGCGAAGCTGCGCTACCTGGTTGCCATCGCCCGCGACGGCACCGTGGTGCTGGATGCCGTCGGCACCCACTTCCTGAAGCGATAGGCCGAAACGCCAAACGGCGCGGAGGTTGCCCCCCGCGCCGCCTGCTGTCCGCCGAACCCCGCTGGGTTCAGGCCGACTTCTTCATGATCTCGTCGGCGACGTTGCGCGGAACCGGGTCGTAGTGGTGGAACTGCATCGAAAAGCTGGCGCGGCCCTTGGTCATGCCACGCAGGTTCGAGATGTAGCCGAACATTTCCTTCAGCGGCACATGCGCCCGCACGATGACCGACGTGCCGGCCATGTCCTGGGACTGGATGACGCCACGGCGTCGGTTCAGGTCGCCGACGACGTCGCCGACATGGTCGGACGGCGTGGTGACTTCCACATCCATGATCGGCTCCAGGATCACCGGGCCGGCCTTCTTCATGCCCTCGCGGAAGCAGGCCTTGGCGGCGATTTCGAAGGCGAGCGCCGAGGAGTCGACGTCGTGGTACTTGCCGTCCACCAGGGTGTACTTGAAGTCCACCGTCGGGAAGCCGGCCAGCACGCCGGTATCGGCCTGCACCTTGATGCCCTTTTCCACCGCCGGGATGTATTCGCGCGGCACCGAGCCACCGGTGGTGCCGTTGACGAACTCGACGCCCTCGGTGCGCTCCTTCGGCTCGAAGGTGATCTTCACCTCGGCATACTGGCCCGAACCACCGGACTGCTTCTTGTGGGTATAGATCTCGGTGTGGCTCTTGGTGATCGTCTCACGGTAGGCCACCTGCGGCGCGCCGATATGCGCGTCCACGCCGTATTCGCGCATCAGGCGGTCGACGATGATCTCGAGGTGCAGCTCGCCCATGCCGGACAGGATGGTCTGGCCGGTTTCCTGGTCGGTCCGCAGGCGCAGGCTGGGATCCTCGCCCGCCAGCTTCTGCAGGCCGAGCGTCATCTTCTCGACGCCTTCCTTGGTCTTCGGCTCGACGGAGATGTCGATGACCGGCACCGGGAAGGCCATGCGCTCCAGGATCACCGGGTCGTCGTTCGACGCCAGCGTGTCGCCGGTGCCGGTGTCCTTCAACCCGACGAAGGCCGCGATGTCGCCGGCGAAGACTTCCTTGATTTCCTCGCGCTTGTCGGCGTGCATCTGGAACATGCGGCCGATGCGTTCCTTGGAATCCTTGGTGGTGTTCATCACCATGTCGCCCTGGCGCAGCGTGCCGCGATAGACGCGGACGAAGGTCAGGTTGCCGTACTTGTCGTTGATGATCTTGAAGGCAAGGCCGGCGAAGGGCGCGTCCGCATCGGCCGGGATCGAGCGGCGTTCCTGCGTCTCGTCCATGCCCTCATCCGGCGCGACCTTGATGCCGGGCACGTCGATCGGGCTCGGCAGGTAGTCCAGCACGGCGTCGAGCAGCGGCTGCACACCCTTGTTCTTGAAGGCCGTGCCGCACAGCACAGGGCGGAACTCGCCGCTGATGGTGCCCTTCTTGATGCAGCGCTTCAGCGTCTCGATCGAGACGTCGCCCTTGTCGAAGTATTCCTCCATCGCCGTCTCATCGATGCCGACGCAGATGTCGATCATCTTCTGGCGATATTCGGCGGCCTTCGCGGCCATGTCGGCCGGGATGTCCTGGTATTCGTACTGCGCACCCAGCTCGTCGCCGAACCAGATGATCGCCTTCATCTCGACCAGGTCGACGACGCCCTTGAAGGTGTCCTCGATGCCGATCGGAAGCTGCAGCGCCACCCAGTTGATGCCCAGCTTCTCCGTCAGCGTGTCCGCCGCGCGGTAGAAGTCTGCGCCGGTGCGGTCCAGCTTGTTGATGAAGATGATGCGCGGCACGTTGTACCGGTCGGCCAGGCGCCAGTTCGTCTCGGACTGCGGCTGCACGCCGGCCACGCCCTCGATGATGAAGATGGCGCCGTCGAGCACGCGCAGCGAACGGTTCACCTCGATGTTGAAGTCGATGTGGCCGGGCGTGTCGATGATGTTGATGCGGTGGTCCTTCCACACGGCGGTCACGGCCGCGGAGGTGATGGTGATCCCCCGCTCGCGCTCCTGCGCCATGTAGTCGGTCGTGGTGTTGCCGTCATGGACCTCACCGATCCGGTGCGACTTGCCGGTGTAGTACAGGATCCGCTCGGTCGTGGTCGTCTTCCCGGCATCGATATGCGCCGTGATGCCGATGTTGCGGATCAATCCCAGTTCAGTGCGCGCCACGGTGGGTCTCCATAGGCAAAAGCGGGTCCGGCAGCGGGCGCTCTCGCCCGTTGCCGCCCGCGCAATGATTCAAGTCGAGGCTTCTCGCAGCGGGACATGCCCTCTCCGGGCCGCATTTGCAAGCACCGATCCTGCGGGCCGACGCCCGTCACGCATCGTCGCGAACGCGGCGGAGACGCCGGCCGCGGCCTCAGGTATACCCTGGCGCAGATGGACAAAAGCGGCCACATCGCGGCGATCCGATTCGGGCACGGCCTCCGCCTCGACCAGGCGCCGCCGGCCGACCCCGAGGCCTGGCTGCTCGGCCAACTGGACCAGCCGGACGCGGCCCCGCCGGGCCCCGGCCTCGGCGAGGCCATGCAGGTCCGCTTGGCAGACCTTCAGGCACGGCGCTCCACCAATCCGGTCGGCGACCCGGAGGAAACCCGCCGGGCCTTCAACGCGCTGAACCGGGCGGAGGTCGAGGCCCACGCCGCCTGGCGCCTGGACTCGACGCAGCCCTTCCGCGACCGGCTGGTGGATTTCTGGGTGAACCACTTCACCGTCAGCCGCCGCGTCGGCAACATCTCCGTGCTGATGGGCAGCTACGAGCGGGACGCCATCCGCCCCCACGTCACGGGCCGCTTCGCGGACATGCTCCTCGCGGTGGCCCGCCAACCCGCCATGCTGGTTTACCTCGACAACACCGCCTCCATGGGTCCGTCCAGCCCCGCCGGCCTGCGCATCCGGCGCGGCCTGAACGAGAACCTGGCGCGGGAGATGCTGGAGCTCCACACCCTGTCGCCCGCCGGCGGCTACACCCAGGGCGACGTCCAGGAACTGGCCAAGATCCTGACCGGCTGGAACATCGAGGGCGGCCGCGAGCCCTTCGGCTTCCGCTTCCGCCCGGCGATGCACGAGCCCGGCGAGAAATTCCTGCTCGGCCGCCGCATCCCCGCCGGCGAGGCGGCCGGCGAGGCGGCGCTGCGCCTGCTGGCCGAACATCCGGCCACCTGGCGGCACCTGGCGGTGAAGCTCGCGCGGCATTTCGTCGCGGACGATCCGCCGCCCGACGCCGTGCGGGCGCTGCACATGGTGCTGCGCGACACCGGCGGCGACCTCGGCGCCACCGCCCGCGCCCTCGTCGCGCTGCCGCAGGCCTGGGCGCCGCCGCTGGCCAAGTTCCGCACCCCCGCGGACTACGTGCTGGCCACCTGCCGCGCGCTCGGCGCCACCCCGGCCCAGGCCGGGCTGGTGGTGCAGGGCATGGCGCAGCTGGCGCAGCCGCTCTGGACCGCCCCGCAGCCGAATGGCTGGTCCGACACCGCCGCGGAATGGGCGACGCCGGAGGCGCTGATGCGCCGGGTCGACTGGGTCTTCACCATCGCCGGCCGCATCGGCCGCCGCGACCCCGGCGAGGTGGCGGAAGCGGCGCTCGGGCCGCTGGCGCGGGCGGAAACCGTGGCGGAGATGCGCCGCGCCGGATCGGCCCGCGATGCGCTCACCCTGCTGCTGGCCAGCCCGGAGTTCCTGCACCGATGAGCGCCGCTCCGCACGCCTCCTTCAACCTGCGCCGCCGCGGCCTGCTGCTCGGCCTCGGCGCCAGCTTCGCCACGGGCCGCGCCCGCCTCGCCTTCGGCCAGGCGCCCGGCGACCGCCGCCAGGTGGTGATCCTGCTGCGCGGCGCGGTGGATGGGCTGTTCGTGGTGCAGCCCTATGGCGATGCCGCGCTCGCCGGGCTGCGCGGCCCGCTGGCACTGCCGGAGCCGGGGCATGAGGACGGGCTGCTCGACCTCGGCGGCCGGTTCGGCCTGCATCCCGCCTTCGCCAACCTGCATGCGATGTTCGCGGCGCAGGAGGCCCTGATCCTGCACGCCATGGCCGGCCCCTATCGCAGCCGCAGCCATTTCGAGGCGCAGGATCTGCTGGAGGGCGGCACCGGCCAGCGACTTTCCAGCGGCTGGCTGAACCGCGCGCTGGAAGCGATGCCGCACGGCCAATCCCCCACCGCCCGCACCGGACCCGCCCGAACCGGCCTCGCCATCGGCACCGGCGTGCCCCTGCTGCTGCGCGGCGTGGTGCCGGTCGGCGCCTATGCACCGCCCGGCCTGCAACACCCGCCGGAGGAGTTGCTGCACCGCCTGGCCGCCCTGCAACGACAGGATGCGCGGACCGGCCCGGCCTTCGAGGAAGGGCTGCGCGCCCGCGGCTTCGCGACGCAAACGCTCGGCGCGCCGACCGCGGACCGCGACCGCGGCAGCTTCCCGGCGCTCGCCGCCGCCGCGGGGCGCCTGCTGGCGGAAGCCGAGGGGCCGCGCGTGGCGGCGCTGGAACTCGGCGGCTGGGACACGCATGTGCAACAGGCCGGCCGCATCCTCGGCCCGATCCGCGCACTGGACGCCGGCCTCGGCCGGCTGCGCGAGGCGCTCGGCGCCGAATGGACCCGCACCGCCGTGCTGGTCGTCACCGAATTCGGCCGCACCGCCCGCGTCAACGGCAACATGGGCACGGACCACGGCACCGGCGGCATTGCCCTGCTGGCCGGCGGCGCCGTCCAGGGCGGCCGCGTGATCGCCGATTGGCCGGGCCTTGCCGAAGGCCAGCTCTTCGAGAACCGGGACCTGCAGGCGACGCAGGACCTCCGCAGCGTCGCCAAGGGCCTGCTCCGCGACCACCTGCGCCTGCCGGTGGCCGCTGTGGCGCAGGCCTTCCCCGGCAGTGCCGATGCGCCGGCCATGTCCGGCCTCATCCGGACCTGAGTCCGCAACCGCCCTGTCGTTCCGGCGTTGCGACGTTGACGGAACAGGAGCCAGGCATGGCAGAACGCATCGCGGTCTATCGCTACCAGATCGAGGTCGAAGGTGAACCGGCGGAGGTGCGCTACACCCTCGCCCCGGTCGAAGGCGTCGGCTACGCCGGCCGCGGCACTCCGGCCGAGGCGGAGGACACCGGCGAACAGCACGCCACGCGCGCGAAGCCGGCCGGCCATCTGGAAGCGCCCGCAGGCACCCAGGTCGTCGATGTCGAGCCGCCCACCCTGGAAATCCCCGGGCGCGGCCGCGTCGATGTCTCCGCCGTGCTCGGCGTGACGGAGGGCGATGCCTCCGAACTCGGCCAGTACCTGCGCTGGATTCCCGCCTGAGGCCCCGGCGGGCCTCCAAACTGGACAAGCCGGCGGCCGGGCGCCACATCGCGCGGCCATGCCAGATTTCCCCTCCCCCCCGCCGCTGCGCACCGGGGATTTCGACTTCGACCTGCCCGAAGGGCTGATCGCCCAGGCCCCGGCCCGGCCGCGCGACGCCGCGCGCCTGCTGGTGGTCGGCCCGGACCGCCTGGAGGATCGCGGCATCCGCGACCTGCCCGCCCTGCTGGCACCCGGCGACCTGCTGGTGGTGAACGACACCCGCGTCATCCCCGCCCGGCTCCAGGCCCGACGCGGCGCGGCGCGCATCGAAATCATGCTGAACCGCGCCGAGGGCGGCGGCATCTGGCAGGCCCTGGTGCGCAACGCCCGCCGCCTCCGCGCCGGCGACCTGGTGACCATCGAGGGCGCGCCCGGCTGTACCGCGCGGGTGCTGGACGCGCCGGAGGGCGGCTCCGTCCGCCTCGATTTCGGCCCCGACCAGGCGGCCCTCGCCGCGGCCCTGGACCAGGCCGGCGCCATCCCCCTGCCCCCCTACATCACCCGCACCGATGGCCCGCAGGTGCAGGATGCGGCGGACTACCAGACCATCTTCGCCCGCACCCCCGGCGCCGTCGCCGCCCCCACCGCCAGCCTGCACTTCACCGATTCGCTGCTGGCCGCCCTCGCCGCGCGCGGCATCGGGCGGGCCACCATCACCCTGCATGTCGGCGCCGGCACCTTCCTGCCGGTGCGGGACGACGACCCGCGCGCGCACCGCATCCACCAGGAATGGTGCGAGGTCTCGCCCGAGGCCGCCGCCGCCATCAACGCCACGCGCGCCGCCGGCGGCCGCATCGTCGCCGTCGGCAGCACGGCATTGCGCACGCTGGAAAGCGTGGCCGGCGAGGATGGCCGCGTCGCGGCCTTCCAGGGCCTGACCGGCATCTACATCCTGCCCGGCCACCGCTTCCGCGCCGTGGACGCCCTGCTGACCAATTTCCACCTGCCGAAGTCGACCCTGCTGATGCTGGTCTCCGCCTTTGCATGCACCCATCGGATGCGCGCCGCCTACGCGCATGCCATCCGGGAAAACTACCGCTTCTTCTCCTACGGCGACGGCAGCCTGCTGTTCCGCTGCGACCAGGATCTGGCCGGATGACCCTGCACTGGAAGATGGCCGCCCAAGACGGCGCCGCCCGCGCCGGCACGCTGCACACGGCGCATGGCGAGGTGCCAACCCCCGTCTTCATGCCGGTCGGCACCGCCGGCACGGTGAAGGCGATGACGGCCGATGCGGTGCGCTCCACCGGCGCCCGCATGGTGCTCGGCAACACCTACCACCTGATGCTGCGCCCCGGCGCGGAGCGAGTCGCCCGCCTCGGCGGCCTGCACCGGATGATGGACTGGCACGGCCCGATCCTGACCGATTCCGGCGGCTTCCAGGTGATGAGCCTCTCCGGCCTGCGCAAGCTGGACGCCGATGGCGTCACCTTCCAGTCCCATATCGACGGCTCGAAGCACCGCATCACGCCCGAACGATCGGTGCAGATCCAGCACCTGCTCGGCGCCGACGTCACCATGTGCTTCGACGAATGCACCCCCTTCCCCGCCACCCCGGACCAGGCCGCCGACAGCATGCGCCTGTCGATGCGCTGGGCGGCGCGGTCGCGGGAGGCCTTCGTGGCGCGCGAAGGCCACGGCCTGTTCGGCATCGTCCAGGGCAGCACCTACCCCGACCTCCGCGCCGAAAGCGTCGCCGCGCTCACCGCCATCGGCTTCGAGGGCTATGCCATCGGCGGCCTCGCGGTCGGCGAAGGCCAGGCCGAGATGCTGCGGATGCTGGACGTGACCGCACCCCTGCTGCCGCAGGCCGCGCCGCGCTACCTGATGGGCGTCGGCACGCCGTCGGACCTCATCGCCTCCGTGCGCCGCGGCGTCGACATGTTCGACTGCGTTATCCCGACGCGCTCCGGCCGCACCGGCCGCGCCTATACCAGCCGCGGCGTGCTGAACCTGCGCAATGCCCGCCATGCGGAGGACCTGTCGCCGCTGGATCCCGACTGCGACTGTCCGGCCTGCCGCAACCATTCCCGCGCCTACCTGCACCACCTGATCAAGGCGGAGGAGATGCTCGGCCCGATGCTGCTGACCTGGCACAACATCCGCTACTACCAGACCCTGATGACCCGCCTGCGCGACGCCATCCTCGCCGGCCGCTTCGAGGCCGAGGCCGCCGCCATCGAGGCCGGCTGGGCGGCCGAGCCTACTCCTGTGGAGACCAGCCCCGCAGTTCCATGAACACCTGGCGCACCGCCGCCGGAATCCGGCTCGGCGGTGCCTCCCCGGGCCAGGACACGCCGACCAGGCGGCCATTCACCTCCTGCGTCAGCGAACACGTCACGTTGCCAGGGCGGTTCTCGGCCAGCCGCGCGAAGCCGGCCGCCTCCAGCGCCGCGACCCAGCGCTGATACGCCTCCCAGTCCCGGCCGAGCGGCGTGTGCACCAGAGGCACGCCCGCGCGCGGCTGCTCCAGCCGCGTCACCGCCCCATCCGCCATGATCCGCGTGCCGCCACCGCCGCCGGTGACGCCGCCGCCACAATGCGCCGTCAGGCTGCCGACGGGGCGCGGCTGCGGCGGCGCGACCGGCCATTGCTGCGATAGCGCCGGCTGTGCGCCCACGGCCAAGGCCAGCAGCGCCCAATACCCCAGCCCCCGAAGGCTCCGCCCCATCCCAGCCCTGCGCATCGCCGCCCCCTGAACCCTTCGCTGCTATACGCCACGCCCCCGTTGGCGCTAAGGAGCGCCCTCGGTCGGCATCCCGAAGCACAAGGCTAGCGCATCTTGGCGGCGAACAACTCCCCCGGTTCCTCACCCCCCGCTTCAACGGTTCCTGAAACCGGCATCACCACGGATACCAGCGGCCTCACCCTGCTCGGCCGCAGCGCCGGCGCGCCGGACCATCCGGACGCCGCGTTGCTGGAACGCGTGCCCAACCCGCATCCCGGCCTGCGCTACTGCGTGCGCTTCACCGCGCCGGAATTCACCTCGCTGTGTCCCATGACCGGCCAGCCGGATTTCGCGCATCTGGTGATCGACTACATCCCCGGCGCCTGGCTGGTCGAGAGCAAGTCCCTCAAGCTGTACCTCACCGCCTTCCGCAACCACGGCGCCTTCCACGAGGCCTGCACCGTCGGCATCGCACGCCGCCTGATCGCGGAGATCGCGCCGGAATGGCTGCGCATCGGCGGCTACTGGTACCCGCGCGGCGGCATCCCGATCGATGTCTTCTATGCGACGGGCGAGGCCCCGGCCGGCGTCTGGATCCCGCCGCAGGACGTGCCGGGATACCGTGGGCGCGGCTGACGCGATCCGCGCCGAGGCACTCCGCCTCGGCTTCGACGCCGTCGGCTTCGCCCGCGCCCATCTCGCGCCCGAAGCCCGCGCCCGCCTGCGCCAGTTCCTGGCGGAGGGCCTGCATGGCGGCATGGCCTGGATGGAACCCCGCGCCGACCAGCGGGCCCACCCGCAGGCCCTGTGGCCGGAGGCCGTCAGCGTCATCTCCCTCGGCCTGAACTACGGGCCGGAGACGGACCCGCTGGAATCCCTCGCCTGGCGCGACCGCGGCACGATCAGCGTCTATGCCCGCAACCGGGACTACCACGACGTGGTCAAGAAGCGGCTGAAGGCGCTCGGCCAGTGGATGGCGCAGCGCTTCAAGGGCCAGCCTCTCAAGGTCTTCGTCGACACCGCCCCGGTGATGGAAAAGCCGCTGGCGCAGCAGGCCGGACTCGGCTGGCAGGGCAAGCACACCAACCTGGTCAGCCGCACGCATGGCTCCTGGCTGTTCCTCGGCGAGATCTTCACCACGCTCGACCTCGCGCCGGACGCCGCGGAGCGCGACCATTGCGGCTCCTGCCGCGCCTGCCTCGACATCTGCCCGACGGACGCCTTCCCCGCGCCCTACCGCCTCGATGCGCGCCGCTGCATCTCCTACCTCACCATCGAGCATCACGGCCCGATCCCGCACGAACTGCGCCCGAAGATGGGCAACCGCATCTATGGCTGCGACGACTGCCTCGCCGCCTGCCCCTGGAACAAATTTGCCCACGCCCACGCCGAACCAGGATTCGCACCGCGCGTGGAACTGACGGCGCCGCGCCTGGCTGAACTCGCCGCGCTGGACGATGCAACATTCCGCCAGAAATTCTCCGGCAGCCCGATCAAGCGCATCGGCCGCAACCGCTTCGTCCGCAACGTCCTCGTCGCCATCGGCAACTCTGGCGACCCGGCGCTGCGCCCCGTGGCGCAGGCACTGTCCGAGGATGCCGACCCCACCGTCGCCGAATGCGCCCGATGGGCCACCGAAAGACTGCCTGCATGACCGAGAAAGCCCTGGTCCTGTTCAGCGGCGGCCAGGACAGCGCCACCTGCCTCGCCTGGGCGCTGGATCGCTTCGACCATGTCGAGACGCTCGGCTTCGACTACGGCCAGCGCCACGTCGTGGAACTGGACGTCCGCGGCGCCGTGCGCGACGCCATGGCCGGCCACGCCGGCTGGGCCGCGCGCCTGGGCCCCGACCACCTGCTGGACCTCCGCGCCCTCGGCGCCATCAGCGAAACCTCCCTCACCCGCGACGTCGCCATCGAGATGGAAACGGGCGGCCTGCCCAACACCTTCGTCCCCGGCCGCAACCTGATCTTCCTGACCTTCGCCGCCGCCCTCGCCTTCCGCCGCGGCATCCGCCACATCGTTACCGGGGTCTGCGAGACGGACTACTCCGGCTACCCCGACTGCCGCGACGACACCATCAAGGCCCTCCAGGTCGCCATCAACCTCGGCATGGAACGCCGCTTCGTGCTGCACACCCCGCTGATGTGGCGCGACAAGGCCGCGACCTGGGCGCTGGCCGAAACCCTCGGCGGCGCCACCCTCGTCGAGCAGATCCGCGCCCTGACCCTGTCCTGCTACCTCGGCGACCGCACGCCGCAGGACTGGGGCGCCGGCTGCGGCACCTGCCCGGCCTGCGAGTTGCGCGCCCAGGGCTGGAGGCGGTATCGCGCCGCATGACCGCACGACAGGAAGGCTTCCTCTATCTGCTCGGCTTCGCGCTGTGCATCCCGGCCGCGAATTGGATGATCGGCCACATCGGCACCGTCTGCGTGCCGCAGGGGCCCTGCCTGATCCCCGTGGCGCCGGGTGTCATGGCCCCCTCCGGCGTGCTGATGATCGGCTTGGCGCTGGTGCTGCGGGATTTGGTGCAGCGGCGGCTCGGCCTGTCCTGGGCCTTCGCCGCCATCCTGGCCGGCACCGCGCTCTCCGCCCTGCTGGCGCCGCCGGCGCTGGTGCTCGCCTCCGCCGTGGCCTTCCTGCTGTCGGAGGTCGCGGACCTCGGCGTCTATACCCCGCTGCAGCGCCGCGGCCTGGTGCTGGCGGTGCTGGCGAGCGGCCTGGTCGGGCTGCTGGTGGACAGCATCGCCTTCCTCTGGCTCGCCTTCGGCAACCTGGACCTGCTGGCGGGCCAGGTGCTCGGCAAGCTGTGGATGGTGCTCGCCGCCCTGCCGCTGCTGCACTGGCTGCGCCGCCGCGACGCACGGCTCGGGCTGGCGGCATGAAGATCCTGGTGGTCCGCAATTCCGACACCGCGCCGGAAGGTGCCTTCGGCGAGTGGCTGCGCGACCAGGGCCACGACCTGTCCATCGTCCCAGGCGCCGACCTGACCCCCGAGGCGATGCGCGACGCCCCGCTGGTCGTCCTGCTCGGCTCCCCCCACGGCGTCTACCAGACCGACATCCCCTGGATCGCCGCGCAGCGCGGGATGGTCGCGGCCCGCCTCGCCGCCCGCCGTCCCCTGATCGGCATCTGCTTCGGCGCGCAGATGCTCGCGGTGGCCGCCGGCGGCGAGGTCGCCCGCATGCCCGATGGCCGCTTCTTCCGCGGCTGGCTCGGCCTCGACCAGGCCAGCGATCCCGCCTTCGCCGGCCCTTGGCCGCGCTGGCACGGCGACGCCATCACGCCCCCACCTTCCGCCGAAATCCTGGCCCGCGACGCCGGCACCATCCAGGCCTTCGCCCTGCCCAACGCCATCGGCGTGCAATTCCACCCGGAGGCGACGCCGGCCCTGCTCGCCGATTGGGCGCGCCTGTCCCCGGAGGGCAGCGTAGAGGCCGAGGCCCTCGCCGCCGACAGCACCCGCCACTTCAGCGCCCGCCACGCCGCGCGCCACGCGCTGTTCGCCCTGCTGCTGCGCCGCGCCGGCGCATGACCCCGCGCCTCGACACGCCGCGCCTGATCCTGCGGCCGCACACCACTGGGGACTTCCCCGCGCTCGCCGCCCTCTGGGCCGACCCGGAGGTGACGCGCCACATCGGCGGCCGCCCCTTCACCGCGGAGGAAAGCTGGTCCCGCCTGCTGCGCTACGCCGGCCTCTGGCCGCTGCTCGGCTTCGGCTACTGGGCGGTGGAGGATCGCGCCACCGGCGCCTATCTCGGCGATGTCGGCTTCGCCGATTTCCACCGCGCGCTCGACCCGCCGGTGGAGGGCCTGCCCGAAATCGGCTGGGTCCTCGCCCCCGCCGCCCACGGCCGTGGCGTGGCGACGGAGGCCGCCGGCGCGGCGCTTCACTGGCTGCGCCGCGACTGCTTCTGCATCATCGCCCCCGCCAACGCCGGGTCGCTGCGCGTCGCCGCCAAGCTCGGCTTCAACCCGCGCGGCCCGGCACGCTACGGCGCCACCCCCATGCTGGTGCTGGACAGGCCCTACGCGCCCAGGGGCTGATCCGGCGTCTGCAACGCGAAGTAGCCATGCCGCCGCCGCGCCTCGGCCAGATCCACCCCGGCGCGGATATCCTTGAGGATCGCCTCCTCCTTCGCCTCGATCGCCTCCGCCACGCCCAGCACATCCGCCGCCCGGCTGGCGGGCACCACGACGACGCAGCTGTCATCGGCGCAGATGACGTCGCCCGGATCGACGCGGATGTGGCCCAGCACGATCGGCACGTTCACCGCCTCCAGCGCCACGCGGTCCTTGCCCGTGCGCGAATGGTTCGCCCGCGACCAGATCGGGTAGCCGTATTCCCGGCTTTCCCCCACGTCGCGGTTCACCCCTTCGATCACCGTGCCGGCGATGCCCTTGGCCTTCGCCGATTCCGTCAGGATGTTGCCCCACACGGTGCAGTCCAGCCGGCCGCGATTGTCGATACAGATCACGTCGCCGGCCTCCGCCAGGTGCAGGAAATCCCCCACCGTGCCCCCGGCCGGCCCCACCGGCAGGTACAGCAGCGTCACCGCCTGCCCACAGATGGACGCCCCGCCCAGCATCGGCCGCAGCCCATCCACCTGCCCGGGCAGCCCCAGCTTATCCAGCGCGTCGGAGACGCAGGAGGTCGGCAGCTTGCCAAGCCGTTTCAGGATGTCAGCGTCGATACGGTTCATGCAGGAACTCCATCAGGTCTCAGCGCCAATAAGCCTTCTCCCCCCAACGGGGGGTTCGACGCACTGCGTCGAAGGTTGGGTGAGGGGGGGGGACCGTGACGCAAGACACGGCCCCGATCAAAGGGGCCGCCCCCCACGCATACTGAAGTCGATTTGGCTGGTATGCCCCCCTCACCCAACCCTCTCCCCCCACAAGCGTGGGGAGAGGGCTCAGCCAGGGATCGGGAGAGCCGCTCTCAATCCGGCTGGATATTGGCCGCCCGAACCAGCCCGCCCCAGGTCTCGACCTGGCCCTTGAAGAAGGTCCCAAGCTCGGCCGGCGAGGACAGGATCAGCCGCGCCTGCTGCGTCTCCGTCATCACCGTCTTCGCCCGCTCCTCGGACAGCGCCTCGCGCAGCGCCGTGTTCATCCGCGTGATCAGCTCCGCCGGCGTGCCCTTCGGCGCGAACACGGCCCACCAGGCCTCGGCCTCCATGTTCGGAAAGCCCGCCTCCGCCGCGGTCTGCGTCTCCGGCAGCTTGGACAGGCGCTGCGGCCCGAACTGCAGCAGCGGCCGCAGCGACCCGCCGGTGATATGCGGCAGCATCAGCGCCGCGCTGCCGATCATCATGTCCACATGGCCGGCCACCGCATCATTCACCGCCAGCCCGCCGCTGCGGTAGGGCACATGGGTGATGCGGATGCCCGCGCGCTCCGCCAGCCGGATCATCGACAGATGCCCGAGCGTGCCGTTGCCGGTGGACCCATAGGAGACCCCATCCGGCCGCGCCTTCGCCGCCGCCACCACATCCGCCATGGTCCGGAACGGCTTGTCCGGCTTGCACGCGACCGCATAGGGCGAGCCGCCGATCAGCATCACCGGGTCGAGGTCGGTCAGCACGTCGAAGGGCGGGTTGCGCAGCAGCGCGGGAATGGTGGAGTGGCTGTCGAAGGTCAGCAGCCAGGTCAGCCCATCCGGCCGCGCCTTGGCGACGATGTCCGCCCCGATCGACCCGGCAGCGCCGGACCGGTTCTCCACCACCACCGTCGCGCCGAGCCGTTCCGTCAGCCCCGCCGCCGCCAGCCGCGCCACCGCATCGGTCGATCCGCCCGGCCCGAACGGCACGACGATGCGCATGGTCTGCCCCTGTGCGCGCGCGACATGCGGCGCGGCGAGCAGCGCGGCCATGGCGCCCAGCCCGGTGCGGCGTGTGATGCTGGTCATTCTTGTGGTTCCTCCCGTTGTCGCCGGCGCCTTCAGGTGCCGTGCGTGGTCGCGTCGAACAACTCCTCCACCGCAACCACGCGCGAAGTCAACCCATCCGCCTCGGCGTAGCGGCACATGGCGGCCAACTCGTCGCGGTTGCGCCCGAAGCCGTAGGGCCAGGGATCGCCCCCCATCAGCGCCGTCTGCGCCGCGGCCTCCGCGGCGATCCAGGGCAGCGAGACGCGCAGCACGTTGACCAGCGCGAGGTCCGCCAGCGCCTGCGCCTTCGCGCCGTTGAAGGCGGCGAACAGCGCACACGCCAGCCCGGGGTTCGCCGCCGCCACGTCGCGCCGGATCGCCATGCAGTGCATGATCGGGAAGAAGCCGGAGGCACGGAAATACGCCTCCTCCTCCGGCCGGCTGTCCGGCCACAGCCGCGCCACCGGCGCCGTGCCGTTCACGAAGCAGGCAGGCGGCCGCGGCCCGATGATGGCGTCGATCCGCCCCTCCGCCAGCATCGCATCCAGCGTCTCGCCCGCCGCGATCTCCTGCATGTCGATGCCCGGCGGCAGGTCCAGCTTCGTGCGCTCGCCCGAGGATCTCCAGGCGATGCCGGACAGCTCCACCCCGTAATGCTCCCGCAGCATCCCGCGCACCCATAGTGCCGCCGTCTGCTGGTACTCCGGCACCCCGATGACGCGCCCCGCCAGGTCGCCCGGCCCCACGATGCCGCGATCCGTCCGCACATAGACCGCCGAATGCCGGAAGGCGCGGGAGGGAAACACCGGCACGCCGATGTACCTCGAATCGCCACGCCCGACCGACAGGATATGGCTCGCCATCGAGAGTTCCGTGATGTCATGGCGCGCCTCCCGCATCGCGATGCGGAACAGCACCTCCGGCTCGTCCGCCGTCGCCTCGATCCCGAAGCCCTCGATGGGAATGCGCCCATCCAGCACCGCCTGGGTCCGGTCGCTGCGGTGGCAGGCCAGCGTCAGTCTGGTCATTGCGGCGCTTTCGCGATGTTGTCCGGCGTGAAGGGCCAATGCGAAACGCGCACCGACAGCGCATCGGCGATGGCATTGGCGATGGCCGCGATCACCGGCCCCATGCTGCATTCGCCCGCACCCAGAGGCGGCGCCTCCGGCCGCGCGATGATCTCGGTGTGCACCCGCGGCACCTCCGGGAAGCGCAGGATCGGATAGGTCTCCCAGCTGTCGGAGGTGACGTTGCGCGCATCGTGCCGCACCGCCTCCAGCAGGCACATGGAGGTTGCCTGGATCGCGCCGCCCTCGATCTGGTTCAGCGTGCCATCGGGGTTGATCACCTCCCCCACATCGGTCGCGAGCCACAGCCGCCGGCAGAACACGCGTTCCGCCGCCTCGATCTCCGCGACGGCCGCGCACCAGGCCCCGGTGCCCTTGTAGCGCGCGACGCCGAGGCCCATCCCGAACCCCTCCCGCGCCCCACGTTGCGCCCATCCTGCCATCGCCGCGGCGCGCGACAGCACATCCCGCGCCCGCGCATCGTCCAGGTGGCGCAGCCGGTGCGCGAGCGGGTCCTCCCCCACCGCCGCCGCCATCTCGTCCATCACGCTCTCGATCGCCCAGACATTGATCAGCGCGCCGAGCCCGCGCAGCGCACTGCTGCGCATCGGCATGACCGAAAGCTGCGACATGCCGACCTTCAGCGCCGGTACCCGATACTGCGGCACCGCATTGCGCTGCGCCCCGCCGCCACCCGCCAGTGCCGGGTTGATGGACAACGGCACGGGAAACGCATCCGACATCATGGAGGCCGCCAGCAGCGTCGGATGCTGCCCCCGCCCCGGCCGCCCGGAATGCCCGTTGGAGGTCACGTGCTGGTCCCAGCGCAGCAGCGTGCCCCCGGCATCCGCCTCCGCCACCACATCCACCAGCATCGCCGGCGACATCGGCCCCCAGCCCAACTCCTCCGCCCGCGACCACAGCACGCGCACCGGCACGCCGGGATGCGCCCGCGCCACCAGCGCCGCATCCAGCGCCACGTCATCGGCGCCATTGTGGCCGTAGCAGCCGGCACCCTCGACATGCTGCACCAGGATGGCCTCGGCCGGCATCCGCAGCGCCTTCGCCAGGTCGCTGCGCAGATTGTAGATGCCCTGGCTGTGGCTCCACACCCGCACCGCCTCGCCATCCCACCGCGCGATGGCGCAGCTCGTGCCGATCGAGCCATGCGTCACGAAGGGCCGGAAGAAGCTCCGCGCGATGCGATGCACGGCGTCGGGCGTCTCGGCCGCGCGCTCCGCGACAACGGACCGCTCCGCCGGCGCGTCGCGCAGCCAGGCTTCCAGCGCGCCCTCCTCCGGCAGCGTGTCGCGCGCCTCCCACTCCGCCCGCGCGGCGACGCGCGCAGCCGCGGCCTCCGCCTGGTGTTCCTCCGCCGCCACCACGGCCAGCACACTGCCGTCGCGGAACAGCGTGGCCTCACCCGGCAGCGCGCCATCCCGCACCGCCACCAGCCGAGCGCCCCGCGCCGCCGGCCGCACCATCCGCGCATGCAGCATCCCCGGCAGCCGCAGATCGTGCAGGAAGCGCGGCGCGCCGAAGACCTTCTCCGGCAGGTCCAGCCGCGGCGCCGAAGTCCCGGCGATCCGCCGCGCCGCCGCGGGCCGCGCCACCACCCCCGGCGTCGCCTCCACCGCCAGCAGGTCGCTTGCCGCCAGCGACCAGTAGCTGCCCAGCACGCGTCCATCCGGCGCCACGAAATCCCCGTCCCGCACCACGATATCCTCGCGCGACACGCCGCTGCGCTGCGCCACCACGCCGAGGAAGATGCCGCGCGCCTCCGCACAGGCATGCCGCACCGCCATGCCGGATTCCTGCACCGAAAGGCTGCCGCTCGTCACCGCCTCGTCCGGGCTCTCCGGCGTGCTCGCCGCCTGCACGCGGATGCGCGGCAGCGCCACCTCCAGCTCCTCCGCCGCGATCTGCGCCAGCGCCGTCAGGATGCCCTGGCCGAGCTCCACCTTGCCCGGCGTCAGCACCACCACCCCCTCCGGCAGCAGCCGCAGCCAGCCATCCAGCCGCCGGTTCACATGCAGGCTGCCCGGCAGCCTGGGCCGCCCATCGGCCACCGCCGTCCCGTGAAAGGCCAGGTTCATGTCGCCACCTGCATCAGCGCCCGCAGGATGCGGTTGTGGCTGCCGCAGCGGCACAGATGCGGCGCCAACGCCGCCCGCCACTCCTCCTCGCTCGGCCGTGGATTGTCGCGCAGCACCGCCACCGCGCGAACCTGGATGCCGGACAGGCAGAAGCCGCATTGCCCCGCCTGATGGTCCAGCAGCGCCCGCTGCACCGGATGCGGCGCCTCGGCCGAACCCAGCCCTTCCACCGTCACGACCCGCCGCCCGGCCACGTCGCCCACCGGCAGCGTGCAGGCCGTGCGCGGCACCCCATCCACCAGCACCAGGCAGGCCCCGCACTGCTCCGCACCGCAGCCGAAGCGCGTGCCCGAAAGGCCCAGCTTCCCGCGCAGCGCCGCCAGCAGCGACGCCTCCGGCCCGATCGGCGCGGAGACTTCCGCGCCGTTCAGTTCGAACGAAACGCTCAAGCCGGCGTCATCTTCGCCATGCGGATGAACTCCGCCTGCCGCGTGATGTCGGCGCGCAGATACGCATCGAAGGCCTCGATGCTCATCGCCATCGGCTGCGCGCCGAGCCTGGCCTGCGCCTCCTGCGTCGCCGGCAGCGCCAGGATGCGGTTGACCTCCGCGTTGATGCGCTGGCGCAGCTCCAGCGGCGTCGCCGCCGGGGCCATGAAGCCGAGCCAGATCGAGGCCTCGTAGCCCGGCACCACCTCCGCCACCGCCGGCAGGTCCGGCATCAGGCTGCTGCGCGTCGGGCCGGTGGTCGCGAAGCCGCGCACCCGCCCGCCCTCGATCTGCGGCCGCATGGTCGGGATCGCGTCGAACATGATCGGCACGGTGCCGGAGATCACCGCCGTCCGCGCCTCGTTCGAGCCCCGGAAGGGCACGTGCGTCGCGGTCGCGCCGGCCATCGCCAGGAACACCTCCCCCGCCACGTGATACGGCGTGCCGGGGCCGGAGGACGCGTAGTCATACTTGCCCGGATTGGCCCGCAGCAGCGCGATCAGCTCCGCCAGGTTGTTCGCGGGGACCGAGGGATGCACCGCCAGCACATGGTGCGCGATGTTGATGGCGGCGACCGGCGCCAGGTCCCGCATCAGCACATAGGGCCGGTTCGGCAGCAGCGTCTCGTTCGCCGTGTGGGTGTTCGACATCAGCAGCAGGGAATGCCCATCCGGCGCCGACTTCGCCACGTTGTCGGTGCCGATGGTGGCGCCGGCGCCGGGACGGTTCTCCACCACGAAGGGCTGCCCGAAGGCCTGCGACAGCGGCTCCGCCAGGAAGCGTGCCGCGACATCCGCCGATCCGCCGAGCCCGAACGGCACCACGATGCGCACCGGCCGGCTCGGCCAGGCGCCCTGCGCCCGAAGCAGCCCGGGGGCGGCGAGCGCGCCCGCGGCGCCGAGCATCAACCTGCGTCCGATCATTCTTCGTTCCTCCCCTGCAAACTGTCAGCAACATTGCGCCGCTGCGCGCGAAGGGCAAGGCCCGCCTCAGAACCGCGCCATGCGTCCGCGCACCCGCGCCAGGAACGCCGCCCGTCGCGCGTCGGAGGCGCGGTTCATGTCGTACAGCGCATGGTAGTCGATGGCGGCACGCCCGGCGGTGATGACGCGGAGGTACCGCGTGACGGCCATGCGCGGCGGGTCGCCCACCAGCATCGCCGTCCAGCGCGGCCGTCCATAGGTGCTGATCCCGGCGATCTTCCGGATGTGCAGCAGGTTCGGCTTCGCCACGCCGTCCTCCAGCCGGAAGGACACGCCCGGCAGCAGCACGCGGTCCATCCACCCCTTCAGGATCGCCGGCAGCCCGAAGCACCAGGTCGGGAAGGACAGCACCAGCGCCTCGGCACGCTCCAGCCGACCCACGTAATCCTCCACCGGCCCGCGATTGCCCGGCACCTCATGGTAGCCACGCCGTTCCGCCGCGCTCAGCACGGGGTCGAACCCCTCCGCATACAGGTCGCACAGATCCGTCTCGTGCCCCGCCGCCCGCAGCCCGTCCCGCGCCGCATCGCGGATCGCGGCATGGAAGCTGTCCTCCAGCGGATGCGCGTACAGATACAGCACGCGCATCAGCGCTGCGTCCCCGCGATCACCGCGATATCCTCCGGCGCGAGGTCCACCGGGATGCCGTTGCGGATCAGCTCGGCGAAACCCTCGTTCGGCGCCATGAAGGTCAGGCAGTACAGCTTCTCCGTGGTGTCGTTGACGACCACATGCTCCACCCCCGGCCGCAGCACGAAGGCATCACCCGGCCCCACCGGCATCTCCACGCCATCCGCATAGGCCTTGCCCGAGCCCGCCAGGACGAAGAAGCATTCCTCCGCCACCGCATGGGTGTTCGGCGGCGTCCGCCCGCCCGGCTCGAAGATCTCCACCACCAGCGTGAAGCTCACCCCATCGGCCACCGGGTCGAACAGGCAGGCGAAGTAGTTGCTGTCCCCCTCGGCGATGCGGAAGCCGCGCAGGTCGGCGGCGCGGCGCGAGAGCACGGGGGCGGACATCATCGGCACGGATTCTCCATTGCGGGCCAGCACCGGAAAGTTGCATCACCCGCACCGTCCGCAACAGGGCCCGATGCATGCGCGTGCTGATGATCTACTGCCACCCCCGCCCGGACAGCCTCTGCGCCGCGCTGCGCGACGCGGCGAAGGCGGCGCTGGAGGCCAGGGGCCACCAGGTGGATCTCCGCGACCTCTACGCCGAGGGCTTCCAGCCGGCGCTGACCGCCGAGGAACGCGGCCGCTACCACGACCTGGCGACCAACCTCGCCGGCATCGAGGACCATGTCGAAAGCCTGCGCCGCGCCGACGCGCTGCTGCTGGTGCACCCCACCTGGTGGTACGGCATGCCGGCGATGCTGAAGGGCTGGTTCGACCGCGTCTGGGCCCCCGGCGTCGCCTTCCGCCTGGGCGAGGGCGCCATCGAACCCTTGCTCACCAACATCAGGCGCATCGGCGTCATCACCACCTACGGCTCGCCGCACTGGCTGCTGTGGTACATCGGCCGCATCGACCGCAAGCTGCTCGGCCGCGGCATCCGGCGCCTGTGCGCCAAGGGCTGCCGCACGGACTGGTACACGCTGACCAGCATGGACCATCGCAGCCCCGCCGAATGCGCCGCCTTCGTCGCCCGCGTCAGCCGGCAGATGGCGCGCTGGTGAGGCGCAGCAGCGCCGCCACCGCCTGCTCCGGCCGCTCCACCGCCACCGCCCCGGCCGCCGCCAGCGCCGCCAGCTTCGCCGCCGCCGTCTCCCGCGCCGCGCCGGCCAGCGCCCCGGCATGGCCCATCCGCGTGCCCTCCGGCGCGTGGCGCCCCATCACCAGCGCGACCAGCGGCTTGCCGAACGCCGGCAGCGCCGCCGCCAGCGCGTATTCCTTGTCGCCGCCCAGCTCCCCGCAATACAGCACCGCCCGCGTCGCCGGATCGGCGGCCAGCAGCGCCAGGTAGTCCTGCGGGTTGCGACCGATCACCAGATCGCCACCCATGTGGATGACGGCGCTCTGGCCGATCCCCGCCTCGGTCAGCAGCCGCGCGAGGGCCAGCGTCAGCGTGCCGCTGCGGCACAGCAGCGCGACACGACCCGGCATGCAGAACTCCGGCGCGATGGAACCCAGCAGCGTGCGCCCCGGAATGCACAGCCCCAGCGTGTTCGGCCCCACGAGCCAGCACCCGCCCGCCCGCGCGTCCCGCGCCGCCTTCAGCCCGTCATGCACCGGCACGTATTCGGCCGCCGCGACGATCAGCGGAATGCGCGCCGCGACCGCCCCCCGCACCGCATCCAGCACCCCCTCCGGCGGCGTGTAGAGCACCGCCGCATCGGCGGGCGCCTCCAGCTCGGAAAGATCATCGAGCAGCGGCAGCCCGTCCAGCATGGTGCCGCCCCGCCCCGGCGCGATGCCCGCCACCAGCGCCGTGCCCGCCGCGCGCATGGCGGCGACCTGCGCCATGGCGTAGCGTCCGGTCGGGTTGACGATCACGACGCGCCGGGGCGCCTCGTGCAGAAAGTTGAACGGCATCACGGGGCGGCACGATGCGGCTGACGGAGTGGGACGGCAAGGTGGCGCTGCGCCGCCACGGCATCGCGGTGCCGCAGGGAATGCTGCTGCACGACCCGGCCGCGCCGCCCGGCTGGGCGGATGTCGTGGTCAAGGCGCAGATCCTGGAAGGCGGCCGCGGCAAGCGTGGCCTGGTGCAGCGCGGCGATGCCACGACCCTGGCCCGCGACATCCGCCACCGCCTGGACGACCCGGCCGCGCCCCTGCTGCTGGAACGCCCGCTCGCCATCGCACAGGAGATCTTCCTGGCGCTGCGCGTGGACGGCACCGCCCAGGCGCTTGAGGTGCTGTGCTCCCCCGCCGGCGGCATCGAGGTCGAGGGCGGCCCACCGCCGCTGCGCTGGCACATCCTGCCGGAGGGCTCCACCGCCCCCGCCGACAGCCTGCGCGCCCTCCGCCAGGGCTTCCCCCCCGACCTCGCCGCCCGCCTCGCCCGGCTGGTGCTGCGCCTCGCGCGGCTGATGGTGGCGGAGGATCTGGAAAGCCTGGAGATCAACCCCCTCGCCCGCCTCGCCGACGGCACCCTCGTCGCCTGCGACTGCAAGCCAGTCCGCGACGAGGCCGCCGGCTTCCGCCACGACGCCGAGGCCACCGCCCTGTCCGCCACCCTCGAATCCGCCGCGCTGACGCCGCTGGAACGCCGCGCCCGCGCCGAGGGCTTCCAGATGGTGGAACTGCCCGGCGGCCGCGTCGCCATGGTCACCGCCGGGGCCGGGCTCGGCATGATGATGCTGGACCTGCTGGGCGACGCCGGCTGCCCCGCCGCCTGCTTCATGGACAACGCCCAGGGCGGCCCCGCCGAGACCGCCCCGCAGCGCTTCGCCCTGGCCTTCGAGATGGCGGAACGGCCGGAGGTGGAGGCGGTGCTGTTCTACACCACCCTCGCCTCCCGCCCCCTGCGCGGCCGTGTGGAGGCGCTGGCCGCCGCGCTGCGCCAGCGCCCCTCGCCGAAACCCCTGTTCGTCGGTCTGGCCGCCGGCCATGCCGCCCTGGCCGGCTATTCCATGGCGCAGGCCGCGGCCGACCTCGCCGCCGTCGGCGTCACGGCGCTGGAGGCAGACCCGCACGCCCTGGTAAGGCAACTGGCCGCAACGATCGGCCCGAGGATTCGCGCATGACATCCCTGCCCGACCTGTTCGCCCCGCTCGACCCGGCCACCCAGCCGGTGGTCCCCATCGAGGGCTACCCCAACACCATCCGCCGCAACCCCGCCCGCGCGCCCTTCCGCCGGCCGCTGACCCGCACCGAACTCACCGGCCCGCTCGACCTCTCCGCCAAGCTGCGGCCGGGCGACGACAACCTGGCGGTGCTGGAACCCGGCCGGGCGGCGCAGGGCCAGTTGATCCATGTCGGCGGCCGGGTGCTGGACGAGGACGGCAGGCCCATCCCCGGCGCCATCGTGGAACTGTGGCAGGCCAATGCCGGCGGCCGCTACTTCCACCCGATCGACCAGCGCGACGCCCCGCTCGACCCGAACTTCATCGGCAACGGCCGCACCCGCAGCGACGACCAGGGGCGCTACGGCTTCTTCACCATCAAGCCCGGCGCCTATCCGGTGCCGGACAGCGGCCGCTGGTGGCGGCCGCCGCACATCCACATCTCCGTCCTCGGCCCGGGGTCGCTGATGCGGCTGGTGACGCAGATGTACTTCCCGGGCGACCCGCTGAACGCCCTCGACCGCATCCTGAATTCGGTGCCCGACGCCGCCGCCCGCGCCCGCTGCATCGCCGGCGCCTTGCTGCCCACGGACGTCGCCGGCGACTGGCTCGGCTACACCCACGACCTGGTGCTGCGCGGCCGCCACGCGACGCCGCCGCTGTGATGCGCCCCAACGCCCCCCTCATCCCCACCGCCTGGGCCACCATCGGCCCCTTCTTCCCGCAGACCTTCTTTCAGGAGGGCGACAACGACCTGACCCGCATGGCCCCCGGCGCGCCGCCCACCGCGCGCGGTACGCCGATGTGGCTCACCGGCCGCGTGCTGCAGGAAGGCGGCGGCGCCTGCGTCAATGCCGTGCTGGAAGCCTGGCAGGCCGATGCCGCAGGCCGCTTCCGCCACCCGCGCGACCCGGACTGGCGGGCGGCCGACCCCGGCTTCCATGGCTGGGGCCGCGCCTGGACCGACGCCGAGGGCCGCTTCGCCTTCCGCACCATCATCCCCGGCGCCTATCAGGACGCGGCCGGCCCGCGAGCCCCCCACATCAACCTGGCGCTGATCGGCAGCGGCATCATGGGCCGCCTCTCCACCTGCGTCTTCCTGCCCGGCGAGGCCAATGCCGCCGACCCCGTGCTCTCCACCCTGCCCGCCCCGCTCCGCCCCCTTCTGGTGGCGCGCCCGGACGGCCTCGCCGAGGACGGCGCCCCGCGCTTCACGCTGGACCTCCTTCTGCGCGGCGCGCCGGAGGCGGAGACACACTTCTTCGAGGATTAGCAGGCTGCGGAAAGGAAGCCCTCTCCCCCACCTCATGGCGGAGAGGGCATTTCAGCAATCAAGCCACCCCATCCTCCGCCTGCCGCATCATCGCATCGATGCGCTGCGCCAGCGCCGGCTGGGTCCGATCCTGGAACCGCGCCGCCTGCGACGGCCCGACCAGGTTGCGGCAGAACTCGGCCAGCAGCGGGCCCATCAACTGCATGTCCCCGGCCTCGAAGGCGTGCACCTTGCCGCGGCCATAGGCCTCGTCATAGGCCTGGATCCGCCCATGCATCAGCACCACCGCATTGTGCAGCAGGCTGCGCTGCGGCGGCGACATGTGGTCCGGGTTGCGCGCCTGCGGCGCGATGCGCAGCGCCACGTGGTTGGCGGTGCATTCCTGGCAGGCCTCCGCCAGCCGCAGCACCGCATCCTCCGCGATCCCGCAGCCGCGCAACGCCACCAGATGCGCCCACAGCGTCAGGATCGCGGGTTCCAGCACCTGCTGGCCCTCCGCCGGCCATTCCGCCCGGCGCCGCACCTCGATCACCTCCTTGTCGAAGTCGACCAGGCGCTGCGGCAGGTCCCGCAGCAGGGCTTTCTGCAACCGGCTTTCGCGGGAGAACCCGAACGCCATCGCCGCTACAGCACCGCGTAGACGTCATAGACCGGCCCGCCCGGGAACCGGTGGCCGACCGCGACCGCCAGCACCCGGTTCAGCCATTCATGCGGCCCCGGCCCGGTCCCGAAGCGCATCGCGGTGCGCATGTAGTAGCTGCCCGGCGGCACCTCCTCCCCGGCCGCCATGCGCGCCGCCACCTCCGGCGGGGCGTGGCGGATGCCCTGGTAGGTCGCGCCGATCAACTGCCCGTCCTCGGACTGCAGGACCACCCGCACATCGAGCCGGGTGCCGCCATCCGATTCGGTCAGCAGCCAGTCCGACCCGCCCGGCAGCACCGTCCCGGCCAGCCCCGGCCCGCGGAAATGGCCGCCGGTGATCAGGAACACGCGCCGGTCCCCGATCGGCCCGGCGCCGATCGCCTGCGGCCCCTCCACCGTCAGTTCCAGGCGGAACAGGAAATCCGAATGCAGCTTCATGCGGTCCATCGCGGCGGCCTCAGCGCTGCCGCCAGGGCAGGCCATCGGCCTTCCAGCCGGCGACGCCCCCGCGATGCCCCTCCGCATCCACCGGCCCCTCGAAGCCATCGGCGACGTTGAAGGCGTGCGGAAATCCCGCCTGCTGCGCCGCCTGCCCGGCCGCCAGGCTGCGCGCCCCGGACCGGCAGATGAAATACAGCTTGGACAGCGGCGAGGCCCCGGCCCGGCGCAGATGCTCCACGAAATTGCCGTTCACCTGCATGCCCGGATAGACCTGCCACGGGATCAGCGCGACCTCCTTGCCGACCCCGCCCAGTTCCGGCAGACCGACGAAGTTCCACTCCGCATCGGTGCGCACATCCACCAGCATCGCATCGGGGTCCTCGGCCAGGGCCTTGTAGGCGGCGCGGGGGCTGACATCCGGAACGCCGGGCATGGCTTCCACTTCCTCAAGTTGGTACTGTAGGGAGGATGGGGCCACGGCCCGCGCGGCACAACATCCGGCGCCCCGCGTGCCGGGCATAAGGGAAGATGAAGACATGTCCGAGCCTCAGCCGACCCACGATTTCCTCGGCCGCAAGGTCGTCAGCTCCAAGACCGAGGCCTTCAAGAACGACCTGCCCTGGATCATCGCCCTGATCGGCGTGACCGTCTTCACCATCATGGCGCTGGCCGGCTACTTCCGGCTGTAGAGCACGATTCGCGTCGATGGAATCGCGGGTCATGATCTAGCAGGCTGCGCAAACTCCCCGACAAAGCCCTCTCCCCCACTCATGGGGGAGAGGGCTTTCCGTAGCCTGCTAGAGCATTTTCAAGTCAGGCGGATACGCCTGACGGCTCGGAAAATGCGCCAAATCAACAGCTAGGGCCGTTTCACCTGTGCATGGCGCAGGTGAAACGGCCCTAGGCCCCTGTTTTTCTGGCTGATTCACGCCTCCGGCCGTTCCAGCCTTCGACGATCACGCTCCAGCCGGCCCCCCCCGGCGCGGCCCCCGAATCGCCGCGCTTCCCGACCTGCAAGCGCCCTCTCCGCCGGCGAGCGGGCGCTACCCGCGCAGCCCCAGCTCCCGCACCAGCCCGCCCCACTTCGCGACTTCCGCCGAAAGATGCCGCGCCGCGGCTTCCGGCGAATTGTCGGCATAGGCATCCACCCCCGCCTCGTTCAGCCGCCGCAGCGTCGCGGGGTCGCGCAGCGCCGCCGCCGCCGCATCCGAAATCGCCTGGATCGCCGGCGCCGGCGTGCCGGCCGGCGCATAGATCGCCTGCCAGGCGGCGGCGTCGTAGCCCGGCACCCCGGCTTCCGCGATGGTCGGCAGGCTGGGCAGCAGGCTCGAGCGTTCGGCGCTGGTCACCGCCAGCCCGCGCACCCGGTTGTCCGCCATCAGCGGCGCCAGCAGGGTCTGGCTGTCGATCATGAAGTCGATCCGCCCCGCCGTCAGGTCCGCCACCGCCGCCGGCGTGCCGCGATACGGCACCACCGTGAACGCCACCCCCGCCATCTTCCGCAGCAGCTCCGCCGCCAAATGCGACGAAGCCCCGATGCCCGCCGTGCCGAAATTCGCCTCCCCGCCGCGCGACTTCAGCCAGGCGATGAAGCCCGCCAGGTCCGTCACCGGGATCGCCGGATGCACCGCCGCCACGAAGGGCTGCCGCGTCACCAGGGACACCGGTGCGAAGCTCGTCACCGGGTCGAACTGGAAGCTGGCATACAGCGCCTTCATCGCCGCATGGCCGACGCTGCCCACCATGATGGTGTTCCCATCCGGCGCCGCCCGCGCCACCGTGGACGCCCCGATGGTGCTGCCCGCGCCGCCCTGGTTATCGATCACCATCGGCCGCCCGAGCGTGCCCGACATGTGCTCCGCCAGGATGCGCGCCACCACATCGGTCAGCCCGCCGGCGCCGAACGGCACCACGACGCGCAGCGGCCGGGCCTGGGCCAAGGCGGGGGTGGCGAGCAGGGCCGGCGTGGCCAAAAGCAGGCGGCGTGACAGCAACATGGCGGGGGTGTCCCTATTCTTGGATGCAAGGCTGTTGTCTCATGGTGCCACGCCCAGGAGAACCGCGTGACACCCAGACCCAAGCAAGTCACCTTGCAAGAGCCGTTCCGCGCGCTGTTCTACAGCCCCTTCTACGCCGCCCTCGCCCGCGGCGACTTCGCGCGCGAAGGCGTGGAGGTCCGGATCATCACGGTCGGAGAACCGGACCGCGCCGTCGCCAACCTGCTGTCCGGCGCCGCCGACCTCGCCTGGTCGGGCCCGATGCGCGTCATCCGCGACCACGCCGCCAACCCGGACAGCCCGCTGGTCAGCTTCGCCGGCGTCGTCATGCGCGACCCCTTCCTGCTGGTCGGCCGCGCGCCCCGCCCCGGCTTCACCCTGCCCGACCTGAAGGCACTTCGCCTCGGCGTGGTCAGCGAGGTGCCGACCCCCTGGTGGTGCCTGCAGCACGACCTTGCACGGATCGGCATCCAGCCATCCGAGATCGCCGTCACCACCGGCCGCACCATGGCTGAGAACACCGCCGCGATGCTGGCCGGCGAGATCGACGTGGCGCAGTTGTTCGAGCCCTTCGCCAGCCAGGCGGTGGCCGCCGGCGCCGCCATCTGGCACGCCCAGGCCAGCCGCGGCCCCACCTCCTACACCGCCTTCTACGCCACCCGCGCCGCCCTGGCCGCGCAGCGCCCCGCCCTGATCGGCATGGTCCGTGCGCTGGCCGCGATGCAGTCCTGGCTGCACGCCGCCCCGGTGGCGGAGGTCGCCGCCACCGTCGCACCCTTCTTTGAAAGCCTCGACCGCGCCGTGCTGGAATCCGGCATCGCCCGCTACCGCGACCTCGGCGTCTGGGCCCGCGACCCGGTCTTCCCCCAGGCCGCCTTCGAGGCGCTGGAAGCCGCCATGTTCGGCATCGGCGCCATCCCCCGCCGCCCCGGCTTCGCCGCCTGCGTCGACACGGTGCTGGTGGCGGAGGCGCTCGGATGAGCAAGCTCCTGCCAACCCGGGACGATTTCCGCTTCTTCCTGGAAATCCCGACGCGCTGGATGGACAATGACATCTACGGGCACGTCAACAACGTCACCTACTATTCCTGGTTCGACACCGCCGTGGCGCGCTTCCTGCTGGATTCCGGCGCCATCAACCTGGTGGACAGCCCCGTCATCGGCGTCGTCGTGGAAACGCAATGCCGCTACCACGCCCCCATCGCCTTCCCCGATCCCATCACCGCCGGCCTGCGCGTCGACCGCCTCGGCACCACCTCCATCCGCTACGCCATCGGCATCTTCCGCGCCGGGGACGCCACCGCCAGCGCCGAGGGCCATTTCGTCCACGTCTATGTCGACCGCGCCACCCAGCGCCGCCCGACCCCGCTGCCGGATGGGCTGCGCCGCGCCGCGGAGGCGCTGGTGATCCCGGGTGGATGACGCGCTCAAGCCCGGACTGCTGATCGCCGCCGCGGCCGGCCTCGCCGCGGGTGGCGTCCTGTACCTCGCCAACCTGCCCGCCTGGTCCACCGCCGCCCTGGCCACCGGCACCCTCGTCGTGCTCGCCGCCCTCCTGGTCCAGATCGCCCGCAGCATCGCCCGGCGGGATTTCGCGCTGGATATCGTCGCAGCCCTCGCCATGGGCGGCGCCCTGCTGCTCGGCGAATACCTCGCCGGCGCCGTCGTCGCGCTGATGTTCGCCGGCGGCCAGGTGCTGGAAGCCCGAGCCGGCGCCCGCGCCAGGCGGGAAATGACCGCCCTCCTCGCCCGCCAGCCCCGCAGCGCGCTGCGCCAGGTGGATGGCCGGCTCGAGGAAATCCCCATCGCCGCCATCGCCCCCGGCGACCACCTGCTGGTCCGCCGCGGCGAGGTTTTGGCCGCCGACGGCCTCCTCGCCGCCCCCGCCACCCTCGACGAAGCCGCGCTCACCGGCGAACCCCTGCCCGTCGCCTACCCCGCCGGCGCCGCCGTGCGCAGCGGCACCACCAATGCCGGCGACAGCGTGGTCCTCGTCGCCAGCCGCCCCGCCGCCGCCAGCAGCTACGCCGCCATCCTGCGCATGGTCGAACAGGCCGCCAGCGCCAAGCCGCCGATGGCGCGCCTGGCCGAAAGCTGGTCCGTCGCCTTCCTGCTCGCCACCTTGGCGCTTTCCGGCGGCGCCTGGCTCGCCACCGGCGACCCGCTCCGCGCGCTCGCCGTCCTCGTCGTCGCCACCCCCTGCCCGCTGCTGCTGGCGGTGCCCGTGGCCCTGGTCGCCGGGCTGAACCGCGCCGCGCGGGCCGGCGTCATGATCAAGTCCGGCGCGGCGCTGGAGGCGCTCGCCCAGGTCTCCATCCTGGTGCTCGACAAGACCGGCACGCTGACCGAGGGCACCCCCCGCCTCGTCGCCATCCACCCCGCCCCCGGCTTCACCGAAACGGAACTCCTGCGCCTCGCCGCCGCGCTGGACCAGGCCAGCGGCCACGTCCTCGCCGCCGCCCTGGTGCAGGCGGCGCAGTCCCGCGGCCTGGACCTGCCCACGCCCACCCAGGTTGCCGAAGCCCCCGGCGCCGGCCTCGCCGGCCTGGTCGAAGGCCGCCAGGTCGCCCTCGGCGCCCGCGGGTTCGTGGCCACCCATGCCACCCTGCCGCAAGCCGGCGTTGAGCCGCCCGGTACCGCCGCAGTCCAGGTCGCCGTGGAGGGCCGCCACGCCGGCACCCTGCTGTTCCGCGACGCGCTGCGCCCGGATGCCGCCGCCATGGTCGCCGCCGCCCGCCGCGCCGGCATCACCCGCGTTGTGCTGCTCTCCGGCGACGACCAGCAAGCCGCCGAAGCCGCCGCCCGCCAGATCGGCGCCGACGCCACCCTCGGCAACCACGACCCGGCCCAGAAGATGGCCGCCATCGCCGCCGAGCGCCTCGGCGGCCGCGTGCTGATGGTCGGCGACGGCGTCAACGACGCGCCTGCCTTGGCGCTCGCCGATGTCGGAATCGCCATGGCCGCCCGCGGCCAGGCCGCCAGCAGCGAGGCCGCCGATGCGCTCATCCTGGTCGACCGGCTCGACCGCGTGGCCATCGCGCTGGTCGCCGCCCGCCGCGCCCGCTTCATCGCGCGCCAGAGCGTCGCCGCCGGCCTCGGCCTCTCCGCCCTCGGCATGATCGCCGCCGCCTTCGGCTACCTCACCCCCGTCCAGGGCGCGCTGCTGCAGGAGGGCATTGACGTGGCCGTGGTGCTGAACGCATTGCGGGCCCTCGGACCAGGCCGACACCAGGAAGGGAACACCACGGCATGACTGCGCTGCGCCGACTCGCGATCCTCGACGACTACCAGGGGGTCGCGCTCGAGATGGGCCCCTGGTCCCGCCTGCCCGGCCTGAAGGTCGAAGCCTTCCACGACGCGCTGGCCGACGAGGACGCGCTGGTGGCGCGCCTGCTGCCCTTCGACGCCATCCTCGGCATACGCGAGCGCACGCCCTTCCCCGCCAGCTTGATTCAACGCCTGCCGAACCTGAAGCTTCTGATGACGACCGGCGAGCGCAACCGCTCCTTCGACGTCGCCGCCGCCAACGCCCAAAACATCACCGTCTGCGGCACGCCGAGCGCCGGCGCCCCCACCGTCGACATCACCTGGGGCCTCATCATCTCCCTGCTGCGCGACCTGCCGGCACAGACGGCCAGCCTGCGCGCCGGCACCTGGCAGGCCAGCGGCGCGCCGAACAGCATCGGCCGCGCGGCGGAGGGCCTGACGCTCGGCATCATCGGCCTCGGCAAGCTCGGCACCCGTGTCGCCCGCGTCGGCCAGGCCTTCGGCATGAAGACCATCGCCTGGAGCCGCAACCTGACCACCGAGGCCGCCGCCGCCGTCGGCGTCGAGCGCGTGGAGAAGGCCGCGCTGTTCGAACGCGCCGACGTCGTCACCCTGCACCTGATCCTGTCGCCGCAATCCCGCGGCGTGGTCGGTGCCGACGAGCTCGGCCGGATGAAGCGCGACGCCGTCATCGTCAACACCAGCCGCGGCCCGCTGATCGACCAGCCCGCGCTGATCGCGGCGCTCACCGAAGGCCGCATCGGCGGCGCCGGCCTCGATGTCTTCGACCGCGAGCCGCTGCCGGCGGACCACCCCATTCTCGCCGCGCCGAACACGGTCCTGACCCCGCATCTCGGCTACGTCTCCCGCCAGAATTTTTCCGCGTACTTCGAGGGCGCGGTGGAGACGGTGGAAGCCTATCTCGCCGGCAAGCCGGTGCGGGTGCTGACGCCATGAACCCGCTTCCCGCCTTCTGGGCCGCCGCGAGCCAGGCCGAGCGCGACGCCGCCTACAACAACGCCGAGGCCGTCGCCGACAGCCCGACCCTGATCGCCGAGCGCGACGCCGCGGCGCTGGCCTTCCGCGCCGACCACCCGGGCCACCTCGACCTGCTGTATGGCGAGGGCGAGCGCGAGGCCTGGGATTTGTTCCCCGGCCGCGATGCTGGTGCGCCCTGCCTGGTCTTCATCCATGGCGGCTACTGGCAGCGCAACAGCCGCGAAAACTTCTCCCACCTTGCGGAAGGCGCGCTAGAGATGGGCTGGTCCGTCGCCATGAACGGCTACACGCTGGCGCCCGACGCCTCGCTGACGCGCATCTCCTGGCAGATCCACGCGGCGCTGGACTGGCTCTCGCAGCACGGCCCGCAGCACGGCATCGCCGGCCCCCTCGTCGCCTCCGGCTGGTCCGCCGGCGGCCACCTGACGGCGCTGGCGCTGGAACACCCCGCCGTCACCGCCGGCCTCGCCATCTCCGGCATCTTCGAACTGGCGCCGATCCGCGACACCTACCTGAACGCCGCGCTGCACCTGTCCGACGCCGAGATCGCCGAACTGTCCCCGATGCGCCGCCCGGTGGTGCAGAAGCCCCTCGCCATCGCCTACGGCACCGCGGAACTGCCCGAACTGGTCCGCCAGAGCCGCGACTTCCACGCGCTCCGCAGCGCCGCCCACGCCCCCGGCCCCCTGGTTCCGGTGCCTGGCGCCGACCATTTCCGCGTGCTGGAAGCCCTCCGCCAGCCCGGCGGCACCCTCCTCCGCCTCGCCCAGACCCTGCTTTCCTAAGCCCTCTCCCCCTGCCTGAAGCCCTCTCCCCCTCGGGGGAGAGGGTTGGGTGAGGGGGCCAGCGCCTCTACCCGTTCGCCCCCAGATACCGCGCCGCCCCCTGCGCCAGCACCTCCACGCACAGCGCCAGGTCCTCGTCCTTCGTATCCTCCGCCCAGTGATGGCTGATCCCGCCAATGGACGGCGCAAACAGCATCGCCGCCGGCATCCGCTTCGCCAAATACTGCGCATCATGCCCCGCGCCGGAGGGCATGTGCCGCCACGCCCCCGGCGCCAGATCCTCCGCCGCCGCCGCCAGCGCCGCCTGCATCGCCTCGTCGCACAGCGCGGGCTTCGACAGGCTCATCGCCTCCAGCGTCGTGGTGCAACGTTCCCGCCGGTTGCTCTCCTGCACGCAGGCGCGCAGGCAGGCCTCCATCCGGTCCAGCATCGCCTGGTCCACGTCGCGGAACTGGAACAGCACCTCCGCCCGCCCCGGGATGATGGAGGCCGCCCCCGGCTCCAGGCTGATCCGCCCGCAGGTCCAGGTGCTGCGCGGGCCGCAGGCGAAGGGCATGCGCTGGTCCAGCATCGCCAGCAGCCGCACCGCCGTCAGCCCGGCATCGCGGCGTTCCGCCATGGTGGTGCCGCCCGCGTGGTCCTGCATGCCCTCGATCACCAGCTTCCACTGCCAGATCGCGACGATGCCCGTCACCACGCCGACGCGCAGCCCTGCCGATTCCAGCTGCGTCCCCTGCTCGATATGCAGCTCCAGGAAGCCCTTGTGCCGCCCCGGCTCCAGCTGGAGGCGCGGCAGCCCCTCCAGCCCCGCCTCCCGCAGCGCCTCGCGCAGCGTCTTGCCGTGGTAGCGGTTGGCCAGCCGGTCGATCTCCTCCTCCGGCAACTCGCCGATGAAGGACCGGCTGCCGATGAAGCCGCCGTAGTGCCCTTCCTCATCCGCCCAGGCCGCCACATCGACGGCCAATCCGGCCCGCGCCAGCGCCACCCCCGCCACCACGCCGAGCGCGCCATCCAGCCAGCCCGCCTGGTTCTGGCTCTCGATATGGCTGCCCACCAGCAGCTTCGGCCCCGGTCCGGGATGCCGCCCGATGACGTTGCCGATGCCGTCCATGGTCGGCTCCAGCCCGCACTCCGCCATCCGGTCCACCAGCCAGCGCCGGCTTTCCATATCCTCCGCCGAATAGGTCGGGCGATGCACGCCGGTGCGGTACGCGCCGATCTGGCGCAGCTCGTGCAGGTCCTTCAGGAAGCGGGCGGTATCGACCCCAATCTTCTTGAACGGCGGCATCTCGCGGCATCCATCGGCAGTTGCATCCGCAGGATGGAACGCGCTTCCTGCCGCCGTCCAGCCAGGGAATCCGCCGCCATGCCCGAGATCAGCCGCTTCATGCCGCCCGCAGGTGGCCGCCAGTACCCGCCCTTCGCCATCTCCGTCCGCCACGGCGCCACGCTCTACGTCTCCGGCATCGGCCCGATGGGCCCGGACGGCGTGCCGGAGGGAGATTTCGCCGCGCAATTCGCCCTCGTCATCGCGCATCTGAAGCGCGCGGTGGAGGAAGGCGGCAGCAACATGCGCAGCATCCTCAAGGCCAACGTCCTGCTGACCCGCGCTTCGGATGTCGCCGAGATGAACCGCCTCTACGCCGAGGCCTTCCCCGCCGACGCCCTGCCCGCCCGCACCACCTGCGTCGTCGTCGCCCTGCCCGTGCCGGCGTTCCTACTCGAGATCGAGTGCATCGCGGCAGTGTATTAGCAGGCTGCGGGAAGCCACCGAAAAGCCCTCTCCCCCACTTCTTATGGGGGAGAGGGTTGGGTGAGGGGGACGTCCAAGTATCCGAGATCGCTCACCATCTCCGCGCCCCTTCCCCCCTGCGGGTGGAGAGGGCCCTTTCCCAAGCCTGTCAGGACGCCCGCCACGGGCTGGTCCGCCAGATCTCCGCGTAGTTCGCATTCTCGCGCCGCACGAACTCCGTCATCGCGGCGCGGTCCATGTGGCGCAGGATCAGGTAGTCGCGTTCGGTCAGCGCCTTGAACTCCGGGTCCTCCGCCGTCCGCCGCACCGCCTCCTCCCACCGCGCCAGCACCGGCGCGGGGGTCGCCGCCGGCAGCGCGAAGCCGCGCGCGGACCCGGCATTCACCGCCCAGCCATGCTCCGCCGCCGTCGGCAATTCCGGCGCCCGGTTCCAGCGCTGCGCATCCATCAGCGCCAGCACGCGCAGCGCGCCCTGGTTGTGCGCCCGCACCGTCAGGCTGACGGTGGAGATCGAGCCCGCGACATGCCCGCCCTGCACCAGCTGCATCGCCTGCCCCGCGCCCGGCGTCGGCACCCAGGTGAACTTCACGCCGGCGCTGCGCTCCAGCTGCATCAGCGCCAGGTGCGGCGCGCTGCCGACGCCCGCGCCCGCCATCGTCACATGCTCCGGCCGCTCCCGCGCCGCCGCGATCAACTCCGGCAGCGATTTGTACGGCGATTGCGGGCCGACGAAGATGGTGTAGGGCTCATCGGTCAGCAGCCCGACATAGGCGAAGCTGTCCACCGTGTAGCGCGGCCGGTTGTCGTACAGCGCCGTCACCAGCGCGGGAAACGACACCAGCGCCGCCGTCCGCCCATCCGGCGCCGCCGCCGCCACCTCGTTCAGCATCACCATCCCGCCCGCGCCAGGCCGGTTCACCACGATGATCTGCTGGCCGAGGAATTTCTCGAAGAACGGCGCCGCCATCCGCGCCGCCAGGTCGATGTTGCCGCCCGGCGCGAACCCCACCATCAACTGCACCGGCCTGTCCTGCGCGCGTACGGCGAAGGCCGGCAAGGCGAGTCCACCGGCAAGAATGGCGCGACGCGTTGCCATAACGGAAGGCCTCCCGGATTGCTGCGCCGCGATCCTAGCACCCACACGCGGCCGTGACGCAACAACGAAGGTTGCCCTCCGCCTCCGCTCTGTTAGGCTCGGCCGAACCCTGCGGGAGCCACGACGGATGCTGCGTTTCAGCAACTTCCTCTTCCCCGAAAGCCGCGACCCGGACCGCGACGCCATCGCGATCCGCGAGGCGATGGAGGAAGCGCAGCTCTGCGAGGCGCTCGGCTTCGAAGTCATCTGGCTCGCCGAACACCATTTCGACGGCAACTGCGCCTATGTCGACCCGGTCACCTTCGCCTCCGCCATCCTGTCGGCCACGAAGCGCATCAAGGTCGGCTTCGCCGTCGCGCAGGTCTCGCTGCACCATCCGGTGCGGCTGGCGGAACAGATGTCGCTGCTCGACAACCTCTCGGGCGGCCGCGTCATCGTCGGCCTCGGCCGCGGCACCGCCTACAACGTCTACGAGTACCAGGGCTACGGCATCCCGGCGGAAGAAGCCCTCGAACGCTACGAGGAAGCCGAGGGCATCATGCTCCAGGCCTGGACCAGCCCGCAGGGAATGCGGCACGAGGGCAAGTTCTGGCATCTCAACATCCCGCGCCTGCGCCCGACGCCCTTCACGAAGCCGCACCCCTACGTCATCCGCGCCGCATCCTCGGAAGCCGGCGCGCTGCACCTGGCACGCCGCGGCGTGCCCTTCCTGATGAACGTGCAGTCGCTGGAAACCACCGCCGCGCGCCTGGTGCAGTATCGCCAGACCATGCTCGAATCCGGCTTCGACGAGCCCCAGGTCCAGGCCTGCCTCACGGAAAGCTGGTGCTGGCGCAACATCTTCGTCGCCGACACGGATGAGGAAGCGCGCCGCATCGCCGTGCCGAACTTCCTGGCGATGCAGGACCAGCGCAAGGCATTGCGGGAGAAGATCTACCGCGAGCAGGGCATCATCATGAAGAAGGAAACCGCCCCGCCCGCCCGCGTCGATCCCGACAAGGCGCTGATTGCCGGCTCACCCGCCACCGTCGCCGCGCGCATGGCGGAACTCGAGGCCACCGGCATCGGCGGCGTCATCGGCAGCTTCCGCCTCGGCCCGATGCCCGCCGACCTCGCCGCCCGCTCGCTCCGCCTGTTCATGGAGGAAGTGGCACCCCGCTTCCAGGCGACGCCGCAGGCGATGGCGGCGGAGTAGCGACGTCACTTCGCCATGGCAGCCGTCGCGGCCGCCATGTCCATCCACATCACCTCCCAGATATGCCCATCCGGATCCTCGAAGCTGCGGCCATACATGAAGCCATGATCCTGCACCGGCGTCGGATCGGTGCCGCCGCCCGCCGCCCCGGCACGCCGCACCATCCCGTCCACCTCCTCCCGGCTGTCGGCGGAGACGCAGATCAGCACCTCGCTCGCCTGGTGCGCGTCGACGATCGGCTTGAGGGTAAACTGCCGGTACTTGTCGTGCGTCAGCAGCATGGCGTGGATGGTCTCGGAGAACACCAGGCACGCGGCGGTGTCGTCGCTGAATTGCGGGTTCTTCCGCGCCCCCACCGCCTCGTAGAAGGCCACGGCGCGGCCGAGGTCCGTCACGGGCAGGTTCACGAAAATCATCCTGGGCATCCGGATCTCCCGATCGGCGTTGAGGCCCAACGATAAACCATTCGGTTAAGTCTTAGCAACCACGAACCTGGCAGGCCCGTCAGGTCGTCAGCCCGCCATCCACCACCACCGTCTGCCCCGTCACCATCGCAGCACCCGCCAGCAGGAACACGATCACCTCCGCCAGATCCTCCGGCGTGCAGCGCCGCTTCAGCAGCGCGTTGTCGATCGATGCCGCGCGCTGCTCGTTGGTCCACTCGATCATCCAGGTGGAATCGACGGCCCCCGGCGCCACCGCATTCACCCGCACCTCCGGCGCCAGCCCGCGCGCCAGGTTCTTCGTCAGGCTGATCACCCCCGCCTTGGTCGCGCCATAGGCCATCGACGACCCCGCCGAGTTGATCCCGGCAATGGAGGCGATGTTCACCATCGCCCCGCGCGCCTCGCGCAGCGCCGGCCCCGCCGCCTTCGCGCACCGAAACACCCCAAGCAGATTCACCTGCAACACCGTAGCCCAGAGCTCCTCCGTCAGCCGGTCGAACTCACCTGGCCCAATCGCCGTCGGCGTCCCGGGCGTCCCCGCATTGTTCACCAGGAAATTCAGCCGCCCGAGGTCGCCCACCGCGCGCTCCACCATCCGCACCGCATCCGCCGCATCGCCGACATTGCCCGGCGCCGCGATCACCCGGCTGCCGGTCTCCGCCGCCAACCGCTCCACCGCCTCGGCCCCGCGCGCATCGCCCTCCAGGTGGTTGATCGCAACCGCGCAGCCGCCGCGCGCCAGCATCGTCGCCGTCGCCAGCCCGATGCCGGACGCACCGCCCGTCACCAGCGCCGCCCGGCACTTCAAATCATAGGTGATCATGCCTCGCGCCCCTCGCCCGCCATGGTGCCGATCTGCCGCAGCGCCCGCTTCAGCGCCATCAGCCGCCGGTCGCGCGCCTCCAGCACCTCCGCCGTCTCGCCCGGCCAGTCATAGAACCCCGCACCGGCCATCACGCCCGTGCGCCCCTGCGCCACCAGCGCATCCACCGTGTCGCATTTGCCGCGCACCGGCGGCGGATCGTACATCCGGTTTGCCAGGCTGGTCTGCGTGAAGGCCAGCCCGGTGAAATCCGCCTTCGCCAGCACGCCGAGAATCGGCAGCCGCAGCGCGATCCCTTCGATGATGGCGGTGTCGATCTCGGACGCCGTCGCCACTCCCTCGTCCAGCAGCTTCTGCACCTCCAGCGCGATGGCGGACTGCACGCGGTTGGCGATGTAGCCCGGCACGAACTTCCGCATCACCACCGGCCGCTTGCCCATGTCGCGGCAGAACTGCACGCAGAACGCCACCACCTCCGGGTCGCATTCCGGCCCGCCCACCACATCCACCAAATCCACAAGGTAGGGCGGCGTGTACCAGTGCAGGATCAGCGCACGGGACTGCCGCCGCGCCGGGATCAGCGGGAACGGGTCGAGGTAGGAGGTATTGCTGGCGATGATCGAGGTCTCCGGCGCCAGCCGGTCGATCTCCGCGAACAGCGCGCGCTTGGCGTCCGGCTGCTCGATGATCGCCTCGATGATGAGGTCCGCCTCCTCCACCGCCTCCGCCAGCACCGGCAGCCGCGTCACGGCGTGGTGCAGCCATTCGGCATCCGCCTCGCGCGGCGCCTCGCCGGCCATGGTCAGCGTCGCCAGCGCCGTCTCCATCAGCCCGCCGGCCTTGTCCAGCACCGTCATGCTGCTGTCGGTCAGCCGCACCTCATGCCCGCCGAGCGCGAACACCAGGGCCAGCGCATGCCCCATCGTGCCGGCGCCGATCACCGCGACCTTCAATCCCATGCCGCGCGTCCCTTTCCCGAATCAGGCGGCGAAGGTGACGCGCGCCGCGCCCCCGGGCAAGCCGCCGTTCAGCGCGCCGCCGTGCGCGTCCAGGCCGCGCAGAAGGCCGGCAGCAGCCCGCCCGCGACAAGTTGTGCCGCCACATCCGGCTCCCGCGGCGGCAGCGCCGCGACCGGTGCCGCAAAGATGACCGCGCCCGCCAGCCCCAGCGCCAGCACCCGGCCCGCGCCGCCGCCCCGGCCGCCACCCTGTTGCCCGCCAACCCAGGTCCCGAGCGCCACCGCCACGCCGCCCAGCCCGAAGAACAGCAGGTCCCACGGCAGCGGGTCCGCCACATCCTGCCGGATGCGGTGCAGCCCCAGGATCCAATGGTTCAGCACCGCATCCAGCAAATGCCAGGCGCCGAAGCCGATCAGCGCGCCGCCCGCCAGCACCGCCCCCGCCACCGCCGCATCGCGCCGCCGCACCAGCAGCAGCCACAGCCCGATCACGGCGAGCAGGTAATGCGCCGCATGGAACATGCCGTCCCACAGCATGTGGAAGCGCAGCCGCCCCGGGTCCACCACGCCGCTCAGCAGGTGGTGCCATTGCAGGATCTGGTGCAGCAGGATGCCGTCGAAGAAGCCGCCGAGGGCGAAGCCGATCAGCAGCGCGGGCAGCTTGAGGCGGTTGGCATCGGATTCCATCCCCTCAAAAACGCCACAACCTGGCTCCGCGTTCGTTCAGCTTCCGCGATAGGTCGCATAGGACCAGGGCGAGCACAGCAGCGGCACGTGGTAGTGCCCCTGCCCCGCCTCCAGCCGCACCAGGATCGGCACGACATCCAGGAAGCCCGCCCCGCCGAAATGCGCCCCGACATGGAAGCGCAGCTCATAGGTCCCGGCCTCGAACTCCCACGCCGCCAGCAGCGGCGCATCCGTGCGCCCATCCGCATTGGTCAGCGCCTCGGTCACTTTCACCGCCCCCGCCGCCTCATGCCGGAACAGCTCCACCCGCACCCCGGCCGCCGGCGCCCCCGCCGCGGTGTCCAGCACATGCGTGGTCAATGCGGAGGGCTTCATTCCCGCGGCGCCCCGGCGGCGACCCACGCCACCAGCGCCGCACGTTCCTCGGCCGTGATCTCGGTCAGGTTGCCCGGCGGCATCGCCTCCGTCGCAACCTGCTGGCGGATGGATTGCGCCCAGCGGCGGATCTGCCCCGGCTCGTCCAGCCGCACCCCCTTCGGCGCCTCCACGAACCCCTCCTGCGTCGGGTGCGCCGCGTGGCAGCTGGCGCAGCGCGCCGCCATGATGCCCTCCACCTCGGCGAAGGCCGGCGCCACCACCCCCGCCGGGCCGCGCGCCGGCATCAGCGCGAAGGCCAGCAGGCAGACCACCGCCGTCGCGGCCGCCGGCAGCGCCCAGGGGCTGCGCCCGAACTGCCGCTGCACGAAGAACTGCCGCACCAGCGCGCCGGCCAGGGTGATCGCCAGCAGCACCACCCAGTTCCACGGCCCCGACCAGGTCATCGGGTAGTGCGGGCTGATCATCAGGAACAGGACCGGCAGCGTCAGGTAGGTGTTGTGCACGCTGCGCTGCTTGCCCCAGCGCCCATACTTCGGGTCCGGCTCCTGCCCCGCCTGCATCGCGGCGACCATCTTCCGCTGCCCGGGAATGATTACCATGGCGACATTCGCCACCATGATCGTGCCCGTGATGGCGCCCACCTGCAGGAACGCCCCGCGGCCCGAGAACACGTGGCAGGCGACGAACGCCACCACCACCAGCAGCCCGACCCCGAAGGCCGAGAGCAGCCGGTCATCCTCCCCCCACTTGGACTTGCAGGCCAGGTCGTACACCACCCACCCCGCCACCAGCATCGTGGCGGAGACGGCGACGGCCACCCCCGGCCGCATGTCCAGCACGGCCGGATCGACCAGGTAGGTGCTGGCCTGCCCCCAGTAGATCAGCATGAACAGCGAGAAGCCCGAGATCCAGGTCCAGTACGCCTCCCACTTGAACCAGTGCAGCTTCTCGGGCAGTTGCGCCGGCGCGTTGAGGTATTTCTGCTTGTGGTAGAAGCCGCCGCCATGGATCGACCACTGCTCGCCCTTCACGCGCGGGTTGCCGTCGCGCGGCGGGTCGAGCTGGTTGTCCAGGCCGATGAAGTAGAAGCTGGTGCCGATCCAGGCGATGCCGGTGATCAGGTGCAGCCAGCGGATCAGCAGGTTGGCCCATTCGGAAAGGTAGGCGAGGTCCATCGTGTCGGGCGTCCGGATGCGCCGGGGCATCCGGCCGCGCATAGTGCAGAGCAACATTCGGGCCAGCCGCGTCCCGCCGCAAGCATGATGACCTCCGCCGCCGTCGTGTTATGAACTCGCGGACATGCGCCCGCGTCCCGCACCCGCGGGCAACGGGCACCCCAGGGGAGTCCGATGGACGGTTACACGCTTGCCATGGTCGCGATCATCGTGGTGCTGCTCTGCGCCTCGGCAATGTTCTCCGGCACGGAAACCGCCTTCACCGCAGCCAGCCATGCCTTCGTCACCCGCCGGGCCCGGGAAGGTGACCGCCGCGCCGTCACGCTGGCCCACCTGTCCGGGCGCAAGGACCGCGTGGTCGCCGCCATCCTGGTCGGCAACAACCTGGTCAACACCACCGCCACCGCGCTGGCCTCGGCCCTGCTGATCTCCTGGTTCGGCGAAGGCGGCGTCGCCTATGCCTCCCTGGTCATGACCGCGCTCCTGGTCGTGTTCTCCGAGGTCCTGCCCAAGACCGTCGCATTGCGCGCCCCCGATGCCACCGCGATGCGCGCCGTCCCGGTCCTGCGGGCCACGATGACGGTGCTTGGCCCCGCCGCCAGCGCCGTCAACGTCATCGTGCGCTTCACGCTGCGCCTGTTCGGCTCGCCCCCGCCGGTCGATCGCCCCGGCATCACGGAGGATGAGCTGCTCGGCGCCATCGACCTGCACGGCATGGGCCAGGCCGGCGCCGCGGACCTCGCCGCACGGCAGGAACGCGGCATGCTGCGCGGCGTGCTGGCGCTGGATGACATGACGGTGCGCGACGTGATGACCCACCGCTCCCGCGTCGTCGCCCTCAACCTGGCCGACAAGCCGGAGGCGCTGCTCGCCAAGGTCCTCGGCTCCCCCCATGCCCGCTTCCCGCTGTGGCGCGGGGAGGACATCGTCGGCGTGGTGCATGCCCGGGACGTGCTGCGCGCGCTGCAGGCCGCCGGCGGCGATGCCGCGAAGCTCGACCTCGCCGCCGTCGCCCACTCCGCCTCGCTCGTCATCGAATCCCGCCCGCTGCGCGACCAGCTCCAGGAGTTCCGCAAGGCGCCGATCAAGATGGCCATGGTGCTGGATGAATACGGCTCCCTGAAGGGCATCGTGACGCTGGAGGACATCGTCGAGGTCGTCGTCGGCCAGATCGCCGAGCGGGGCGAGGCCATCCTCGGCGACCTCGCCGAAACCGGGGAGGTCGAGGTGCGCGGCGACGTCCGCGTCCGCGACATCAACCGCGAGCTCGGCTGGATGCTGCCGGAGGACGAGGCCGCCACCATCGGCGGCCTGGTCGTCGCGCGCCAGCGCGGCATCCCCACCGTCGGCACCGAGCTGACCATCGCCGGCCATGTCGTGCGCGTGCTCGAACGCCGCGGCCTGCGCATCGACCGCCTCGTGGTGCGCCCGCCCCCCGCCGAAGGCCTGGAGCAGCCGCCGGAGGCCTGACAGCCGGCGTCGCGAAACAACCCGAAACGCCGGCGACACGCCGCGCATTGGACCGGCCGGCCGCTTCGCGACTACGCTGCCCGGCATCGACCCCGGGAGCCCCGCCATGCGCCACCGCCTCGCCACGCTCGCCTTCGCCGGCAGCTTCAGCGCCATCATGGCGCTCGCCGGGGCCGGCGCCCTGGCCCAGGCGGAGGCCGAGCGCCAGCTCGATGCCGCCCTCGAACGCCTGCGCGCCAGCTTCGGCCCGGAAGCCCGCCTCACCACCGGGCTCCGCCAGGTCGACCCCGTCACCGGCCGCGCCCGCCTCGGCGACCTTGCCATCACCGCCCCCGGCGAAAGCCTGTCCGCCGCCGAACTCCTGCTGTCCGACGTCACCGAGACCCGCCTCGGCCGCGCGGAGGCCCGCTCCCTCATCCTCGTCACCCAAAACGGCGGTCAGGAAGACCGTTTCGAGCTCGCCCGCCTGGTGCTCGGCGGCATGGCCCTGCCACCGCCCGGCCAGCCCTTCTCCCTCGCCACCTTCGAGCTTGGCCAGTTGGAGGCGGAGGGCCTGCGCGGCGCCGGCGGCTCCGGCACCCTCACCGCCGGGCGCATCTCGGCGGAGGGCTACGGCCCAGGCGTGCTCGGCGCAGGCCAGGTCGAGGGCATGGAGTTCCGCGACGGCAGCAAGGGCGGCACCTCCTTCCGGCTCGGCCGCGTCGCCGTGCAGTCCCTGGTCATGCCCGCCTTCGACAAGCCGGACCCCGACCCGCGCGACTTCTCCGTGCAGGTGCTGACCCTGGAAGGCGGCGAGCTGCGCGACCCTGCCAAGGACGTGGACCTCGGCATCGGTCGCTTCGCCGTGCGCGACTGGGTCCGCGGCCGCACCACCGACATCGCGCTGGAAGGCCTGCGCCTCGGCGCGCCCTTCGGCCAGCTCGGCGCCGGCACCATCCGCATCGGCCGCATGGCCGCCCAGGGCATCGACGCCGCCACCAGCCTGGCCGCGGCCATGGACGGCCTCCAGGTCCCCGACCCCGTCCCCGGCACGCCGCAGACGGTGACACTGGAAGGCATGGTCGCCGAATCCGAGGGCCGCCAGGTCTTCGCCCTCGGCCGCATGCTGGTGGATGCCTCCATGGACGCCACCGGCCTCGCCACCGGCGGCCTGATGCTGCAGGGCCTGCGCATCACCCTGCCGCAAGGCACATCCGACTGGCTGGAAGGCCTCGGCTACCGCGAGATCGCCGGCGGCAGCGAGCTGCGCGGCAACGTCCGCCGCGAAGGCGGCATCCTGGACATCGAGCCGTTCCGCCTGGCCTGGGACCAGGCCGCCACGCTGACGCTGCGCGCCGGCCTCGCCAACATGCCGGTGCCGAAGCCCGGCGAGCCGCGCAACGACGACGCCTACCTGGCGCAGCTGATGCAGGGCCAGCTTCGCTCCCTGACGCTCGGCCTGCGCGACCAGGGCCTGTTCGGCCGCGTCATCGCCCAGCAGGCCCGCCAGCAGCGGGTGCCGGAGGCGCAGCTGCGCGAGCAATACGCCCAGATGGCGCTCGGCATGCCGATCCCCGGCGCCAGCCCGCGCGCCCGCCCGCCCGCCGCCCCCGCCCGCAAGGGCGCCCCCGCCCCGGCCGCCACCGCCCCGCAGGCGGACCCCTTCCAATCCGTCCGCGAGGCCCTGGCCCAGTTTATCCGCCAGCCCGGCGAGATCGACATCCTGCTGCGCCCCGCCCAGCCCGTCAGCTTCGCCGACTGGCAGACCCTCGCCTCCCAGGGCCCGATGGAAGCCGCCCGCCGCCTCGGCCTCTCCGCAGTGGCGCGCTGACCCAAAAGCCCTCTCCCCCCCTGGGGGGAGAGGGTTGGGTGAGGGGGGCCAGCACCGCCTCGCCAAGCCGCGCGCCGATTTGCCCCACCCCGCCTCGTCCTGGCATCAAGGCCTGGAACAGGCCGGACCACCCCCTTGCAGCACGCACCCAACTCCCTCCCCGCCCTCGCCATCGACGAGGCCCGCCACTGGGACCGCCTGATGCAGATGGCCCGCCTCGGCGCCATCCCCGGCGAGGGCGTCAACCGCGCCGCGCTGTCCGACCTCGATCACCAGGCCCGCCGCCTGCTGCTGTCCTGGGCGGCGGAGGCCGGCCTCGCCCCCTCCGTCGACGCCCTCGGCAACCTGTTCCTGCGGCACGAAGGCACCGACCCCAGCCTCGCGCCCCTGCTCGCCGGCAGCCACATGGACAGCCAGCCGAAGGGCGGCCGCTTCGACGGCATCTGGGGCGTCCTCGCGGCGCTCGACGCCGTGCAGGCCATCCGCCAGGCCGGCCTCGCCACCCGCCGCGCCATCGAGATCGTCGCCTGGACCAACGAGGAAGGCGGCCGCTTCGCCCCCGGCTGCATGGGCAGCATGGCCTTCTCCGGCTTCCGCCCGCCCGAGACCTGGGACGACACGCGCGACCGCGACGGCCTGCGCTTCGGCGACGAACTCGCCCGCCTGCTCGCCGCCGAATCCGACATCCCGCGGCGTCCCCTCGGCTTCACCCCCTTCGCCTACATCGAGCCGCACATCGAACAGGGCCCGCTGCTGGAGGCCGAGGGCCTCGACATCGGCGTGGTCACCGGCATCCAGGGCAGCCGCTGGTTCCTGGTCGAGATCGCCGGCAAGACCGACCACGCCGGCACCGCCCCCCTGTCGCGGCGGAAGGACGCCGTGCAGGACATGCTGCGCGCCATCACCGCCCTGAACGCCCTGATGGCGGACCCGACCGACGTGCTGCGCTTCACCGTCGGCCGCATCGAGGTCGAGCCCAACTCCTCCAACACGGTCGCCGACCTCGCCCGCTTCAGCATCGACTTCCGCCACCCCGACGCCGCCATCCTGGCCGAGCGCGGCGACGCCATCCCGGCCACCATCCAGTCCGCCATGACCACCTGCCGCGCCACGGTGCGGGAGACGTTCCACGCCCTGCCCGCCCGCTTCGACCCGATGGTGCAGGATGCGGTGGAAGCCGCCACCCGCGACCTTGGCCTGAAGCCCAGGCGCCTGCCCTCCGGCGCCTTCCACGATGCGCAGTTCCTGGTGCCCATCTGCCCCAGCGGGATGATCTTCATCCCCAGCCGCGGCGGCATCAGCCACCACCCGTCCGAGTATTCCACGCCCGCACAGGTCGCCAACGGCACCCGGGTGCTGGCGCAGGCCCTGCTGCGGCTCGCTACGATGTGACAATAGATTAACCCACGGCAAGACTTCTCAACCGCCTCCGCGACAGGCTCAATGCCGGGGCGAGCTGGCCCTCCCGGCTTGCACCTAACCAGGCAACCTCACGGTAACGTCCGTGACGGGGAGGCAGCTTGCAAAAGACGGTTTGGCGCACGGCCTTCCTGGCCTTCGCCCTGACTCTGTCCTGCGCCTGGATCCTCGTGGTGCTGCGCGACCGTGCGGAGACGCTGGATCAGGCGCAGGATCGACTCGTCGCCACCGCGCGGGTCCTCGAACAGCATGCCGACCGCGCCTTCGAGACCGGCGACCGCGTGCTGCGTGCGATCGTCGAGATCGCCCAGCCGGTCGATCTCGCCGATCCGGAGGAAGCCATGCGGATCCACATTCAGATCCGACGCATGATCGCGGACGGCCCGCAGATCAGCGCCGCCTGACTGATGGACGCCGCCGGCGTCACCCACGTCGACAGCTGGGCGCATCCGCCGACAGCACCGGGCTCCTTCGCACACCGCCCCTATTTCCAAACCCTGCGAGCCGACCCCGCGGCCGGCCTCGTCATCGGCCCTGCCCAGATCGGCAGCAACAGCGGTCGCCCCCGCTTCACCATGAGCCGCCCGCTGCTCGACGCCGAGGGCCGCTTCGCCGGCGCCGCCGTCGCCGGGGTCTTCACCGACTACTTCGCCGAGGTCTACGCGGAGGCCGCGCTGGGCCGCGGCGCCAGGCTTCATCTGACGCGGCTGGACGGCGCGGTGCTGGTGGCCTGGCCGCCGGAGGAAGCCCTGCCGGCGGCGGCGGAGTCCCTGCAGGGCGCCCGCACGCTCGACCGCTTTCCGGTGCGGATCACCCTGGTCCAGCCGCTGGGCGACATCCTCGCGGACTGGCGCAGGCGAAGCATCGGCACCGGCGCCACCGGCTTCGCCATCCTCTTCGCCTTCGGCGCCCTCACCCGCCTCGGCCTGCGCGGCGCGGCGCGGGAGGCCGCGGCCCTTGCCCGGCTGGAGACCAGCAACCAGGACCTCGAGCGCCGCGTCGCCGACCGCACCGCCGCCCTCGCCGCCAGCGAGGCCGAACTCCAGTCGCTGTACGAAACCGCCCCCGTCGGCCTCTGCGTCCTGACGCCGGACCTGCGCTTCGTCCGCGTCAACCGGCGCATGGCGGAGATCAACGGCGTGCCGGCGGAAGCCCATATCGGCCGCCGCGTCGCCGAGATCGTGCCGGGCCTCGCCGAGGCCACCAGCACGCTGGCAGGCCGCGTGCTGCAAAGCGGGCAGGCGCTGCTCGGCGTCGAGACCGAGGGCGAGACCCCAGCCCGGCCCGGCATCCGGCGCCACTGGTCGGGAAGCTGGCTGCCGCTGAAGGATTCCGCCGGCCGCATCATCGGCCTGAACGTGGTGGCGGAGGAAGTCACGGAGCGCCGTGCCGCCGAGCACGCGCTGCGCGCCGCCAACCAGCGCCTGACCCAGTTGCTGGAAGGCATGGGCGAGGGCTTCGTGGTGGTCGACCGCGACTTCCGCGTCGTCATGGCGAACCGCCAGGCGTCGATCCTGGATGGCCGCGCCCGCCCAGACCTGATCGGCCGCAGGATCTGGGAGCTGTGGCCCGAGGCGCTGGGCACCACGCTCGAGGCCGCCCTGCGACGCACCATGGCGGAGGGAATCCCGGCGACGCTGGAGCAGCACTGGCGGGGCCGGGGCCGCGCCATCTGGCTCGACCTGCGCCTGTTCCCGACCGAGGAAGGCGTCGGCGCGCTGTTCCGTGACGTCACCGCCCGCAAGGGCGCCGAGGCCGAGATCCGCCAGCTGCTCGACCGCACGCAGCAGCTCTCCGCCTACAACGAGGTCGCGGCGCGGGAAATGGGCCACCGTGTCATGAACAGCCTGCAGACCCTGGAAGGCCTGCTGCTGCTGCAGGCCCGCGCCACGGATGAACCCGCGGCCCGCGCGGTGATGGAACTTGCCACCCAGCGGGTGCGCGCCATGGCCGTGGTGCAGCGCCGGCTGTTCCACGCGACGCGCGCCGATGCGATGTCGCTCGACCTCGGCGACTACCTCCGCGACCTCGCCGCCGACTTCACCCAGTCCTTCATCGCCGCCGACCGCTGCACCCTTGAGATACACGCCACCCCGGGCATCCGGGTCGGCGCCACGGATGCCTCCGCCGCCGCGATGGTGGTGGCGGAGCTGGTCATCAACGCCTGCAAATACGCCTTCCGGGATGGCGACCGCGGCCGCGTCACGGTGCGCTTCGAACGCGCGGGCGCCGGCTATCGGCTCGAAGTCCGCGACAATGGCCGCGGCCTGCCGCCAGGCTTCGACCCCAAGGCCTCGCGCGGCCTCGGCATGCGCATCATGCAGGGCATGACCCACCAGCTCGGCGGAACGCTGGAAATCGACCGCACCCCGCCCGGCACCGGCTTCACCCTGGACATCCCCGCCAGCCGCCCCGCGCCTGTCGCCGATCCGCCACGAGCCGCCGGCGGCCCGCCTCTCTCGGATACTTGATGGTTGCAACCGGGACCCGCCACCAACCTGCCATGGTTGTCTATCCGTGGCCCGGACGGCCACCGGCCCGGTTCAGGCCGCCACAGCATTGGAACGCGTGAATGACGGAGTGCGTGCCCCGCGAAGATGCCAAGACCGCGCTGTCGGAGCGAAGCGCGGAGGCCCGGCGATTCGCCGTGGTGGATTGGGCCGAGACCACGCTGGGTCCCCGCGCCACCTGGCCCACGGCGCTGCAGACGGTGGCCAGGCTGATGCTGCATTCGCGCCAGCCGATGTTCCTGGCCTGGGGCCATGATCTCGCCTTCCTCTACAACGATGCCTACGCGCCCATCCTCGGCGCCCGCCACCCCGGCGCGCTTGGCCAGCCCTTCCGCCAGGTCTGGCCCGAGATCTGGGACGAACTGGTCCCGCTGGTCCAGCGCGCGCTCGACGGCCAGTCGACCTGGGCCGAGAACCTCCACCTCGTCATGCACCGCAACGGCTATCCCGAGGACACCTGGTACACCTTCTCCTACAGCCCGCTGCACGACGATGAGGGCCGCGTCGCGGGCATGTTCTGCACCTGCATGGAAACCACGGGCCAGGTGCTGGCCGAACGCGCCCTGCGGGAAAATGAGGGCCGCTTCCGCGCCCTGCTCGATGCCGCACCGGCGATGATTTGGGTGACCGACCGCGAAGGCCATTGCACCCACCTGAACCGCAGCTGGTTCGAGTTCACCGGCCAGGCCGCGACGGAGTCCGAGGATCACGACTGGATCGGGCCGGTGCATCCGGAGGACCGCCCCGGGGTCGAGACCGCCTTCGCCCGCGCGATCACGGACCAGTCGCCGTTGCGCCTCGACTACCGCATGCGCCACGCCGATGGCGGCTGGCGCTGGGTCATCGATGCCGCCGAACCGCGCCGCGACGCCGCCGGCCGCTTCCTCGGCCATGTCGGCTCGGTCATGGACATCACCGACCGGCGCGAGGCGGAGGAACGCCAGGCGATGCTGGCGCGGGAGGTCGACCACCGCGCCAAGAACATGCTGGCCGTGGTCCAGGCCGCGCTCCGCCTGACCCGCGCGCCGGACCAGGCGAGCTACGCCCGCGCCGTGGAAGGCCGTGTCGCCGCCCTCGCCCGTGCGCAGACCCTGCTGGCCAACGACCGCTGGGCCGGCGCTGACCTGCGGGCGATGCTGGAGGGCGAGCTGGCCGCCTTCCTCGGCGGCCTGCCCGGCAGCGCCCGCTGCACGCTGGAGGGACCACCCGTGGCCCTGCCGGCGGAAGCCGCGCAGCCGCTGAACATGCTGGTGCACGAACTCGCCACCAACGCCGCCCAGCACGGCGCGCTGTCCACCCCCGGCGGGCGGGTCCAGGTCGGATGGCAGGTCGACGCCGGGCGGCTGCGGCTGCGCTGGACCGAATCCGGTGGCCCGGAAATCCTCGCCCCGCCGACCCGGCGCGGCTTCGGCACCCGGGTCCTGGAAGGCACGGTGCGGGGCCAGCTCGGAGGCCAGCTCCTGCTCGACTGGCGCCGGCAGGGCCTCGACTGCACCCTTAACCTGCCGCTCGCGGCCCGCGCGACAGTGCCGGACATCATCTGAGCCGCGAGCAGGACCGGTTCAGGTGAACCAGAGCAGGCCGTCGAACTGCACCGCCGACGGCAGCTGCGACTGACTCGTCAATCCGCTCCAGGTCACGCTGGTCTCGATGGCGCCGTCGCCGTTCAGGTCGCCATGCATGGTCAGGCCGCGATAGCCTTCCGTGCCGGCATCCTGGACCCAGGTCAGGGTGCTGACCCCGGGGCGGTAGCCGAACATGCTGAGTTGCTCGCCGGACTCCCAGTCGGTGATGGTACTCCAGGTGGTCGCACCGGCCCGGCCATCGAGGAAGAACACGTCGAGGCCGGCGCCGCCGGTCAGGAAGTTGGAACCACCGCCGCCATCCAGCACGTCGCGCCCAGCCCCGCCATTGGCCGCGTCGTCGCCGCCCAGCAGGTTCATGAAGTCGTTGCCGGACGTCCCGCCCACCGCCTCGCCGGCCTCGGAGCCCAGGAAGACGTACTGCAGGTAGTCCACCGGCCCGGCATAGACCTCCGCCAGCAGGAAGCCACTGCCGCCGTCCCGCGTGATCGACATGACGCCGCCGCTGAACGGCGCGAAGCCGTTGCCCTGCACGTTGAGCCGGCCCTCGTTGATCACCAGCAGTTCCGGGATCGCATCCAGGTTCATGTCCGCCGCGCCCAGCCCGAGGAAGGAGGCGGAGGAGCCTGGCGCAAACCGGCCGGCGCCATCGTTCAGCAGCGCGAACGGCGCCCCCTCGGACGGCGTGCTGCGCCAGACCAGCAGGTCCTTGTCCCCATCGAGGTCGAGGTCGAGACTGAGCACGGATTTCGGCCACAGCCCGGGCTCGGTGCCCCGGGATGCGGTGGATTGCGGCAGCCGCAACGCCGTCTCGTCGTCGAACTGCCCGTTGCCGCGGTTCACCAGGAACTGCAGGTAGCTGACGGTGAAATAATCCGTCCCATAGGTGCCGCCATCGGTCACCGCCAGCACCAGGTCCTGCAGGCCATCGCCGTTGAGGTCCATGGGCACCGCCTGCAACACCACCTCGTTCGCGACGCCGGAAGGCGGCAGGTTCCAGACCTCCGGCAGGGTGAAGGACCCCGTGCCGTCGTTGCGGAAGATCTGCGTCGGCAGGTCGGAGCCGAACCAGGTGCCCGCCAGCAGGTCGAGGTCGCCATCGCCATCCGCGTCGAACAGCGTGCCGGCCATGGAACCGGCCCGCCCCACCGCCGGCTGGTAGTGCAGCGGCGCCCGCCCCGCCTGCTCCGCCAGGTTGCCGAAGCCGTCATTGACCATCACCTGCACGGCACGGCCGGTGGTGTCGTACAGGTTGAACAGCACGGCATCGATGTCGCCGTCGCCATCGATGTCGCCGGTCGCGCCGCCATAGGTCAGCCGCTGGGCGCCCGACAGGTTGCCATTGGCCACCGCCAGCCCGGTCGGCGTGGTCAGGATGAGCTGGCTGAAGCCGCCCACGGGTGACGCTGCCGCGCCATGGTCCAGCAGGATGACATCGCTGCGCCCGTCGCCGTTGAAGTCCGCGATCAGCCCCCGCGTCGGATTGATCGCCAGCGGCATGCCCGCCGCGCCGAACAGCGGCGCGCCATCGACGAAGGCGCCGCCCGGGACGCCGAGGAAGATGCGCTGAGGTACCGCATCGCTGCCATTGCCCGCCGCCATGGGCAGGAAGGCGTCCGGGCGGCCATCGCCGTTGAAGTCGCCTACGAGGATCTGGGTTGCGTAGGAAGGCTGTGGGCCACTGCCGATGCTCGAACCTGACACTTCAAATCATCCCGCCGATGTTGTCCGGCCTGCGCTTTCCTGCGACGGCCTAACCAATCAGATCGGGAGTCCAAGAAATTCCACAACAAAACCTTCTGTGACCCGAAATTATTACCAGATAATTTGGATAAAATGCCAAAATCTTCTCAGTAATTGCGCATGTTTCAATCGGAATGCAGAATCGCCACAGCAAACTATTCTGGTTACATCGCATTTCGGGTGCCGAATGACCTGGTTTTTTGTTATGTACGTCCAACAATACTGTAATCGCACGAGTTGCAGCATTCCTGCGACCCTTCCCCATCGTGCCCGCGATGCCCGCCCCTTGCCGCCGCCGCGCCGAGGGCGCAGAACGCGCCGCTTCCCCCTCGGCCAGGCGCATGAACGACCGCATCTCCCTCCCCAAGGACCGCATCCGCATCCTGCTGCTCGAGGGCATCGCCGACAGTGCGGTGGACCTGTTCGGCCAGGCCGACTACGCCACCATCCAGCGTGAGAAGAAGGCGCTCGAAGGCGCCGCGCTGGTCGAGGCGGTGAAGGGCGTCCACATCCTCGGCATCCGCTCCCGCACCGAGGTCACCGAACAGGTCCTCGCCGCCGCCGACCGCCTGATCGCCATCGGCTGCTTCTGCATCGGCACCAACCAAGTCGACCTCGCCGCCGCCGCCCATCGCGGCGTCGCCGTGTTCAACGCCCCCTTCAGCAACACCCGCAGCGTCGCGGAACTCACGCTGGCGGAAGCGGTGATGCTGATGCGCGGCATCGTCGACAAATCCGTCGCCGCCCATGCCGGCGGCTGGGACAAGTCGGCGGCCAACAGCTGGGAGATGCGCGGCAAGACGCTCGGCATCATCGGCTACGGCAACATCGGCAGCCAGCTCTCGGTCCTGGCCGAGGCCTTCGGCATGCGCGTGCTGTACCACGACCACACCGGCAAGCTGCCGCACGGCAACGCCACGCCCGCCGCCTCGCTCGACCAGCTATTGGCGCAGTCGGACGTCGTCACCATCCACGTGCCGGAGACGCCCGATACCATGGGCCTGATGGGCGCCCGCCAGTTCGCCGCGATGAAGCCCAGCGCGGTCTTCATCAACAACGCCCGCGGCACCGTGGTCGACGTGCCCGCCCTGGCCGCGGCGCTGCGCGAAAAGCGCATCCTCGGCGCCGCCGTCGACGTCTTCCCGGCCGAGCCGAAGCGGAACGGCGAGCCCTTCGTCTCGGCGCTCCAGGGCCTGCCCAACGTCATCCTGACCCCGCATATCGGCGGCAGCACGGCCGAAGCGCAGGACCGCATCGGCCAGGAGGTCGGCCGCAAGCTGGTGGACTACTCCGACACCGGCGCCACCATGGGCAGCGTCAACCTGCCGCAGGTGCAGCTTCCCGCCCGTCCCACCGGCGCCCGCTGGACCCACCTGCACCGGGACAGCCCCGGCATCCTGTCGCAGATGAACGCCTGCTTCGCCCGCCGCGGCCTGAACATCACCGCGCAGTACCTGCAGACCGATGGCGACCTCGGCTACTGCGTCATCGAGAGCGTCGAGGCCCGCTCCGAAGCCGAGGCCATCCTCGCCGAACTCCGCGCCCTCCCCGGCACCATCCGAGCCCGCCTGATCTACGAACGCAGCTAAAAGCCCTCTCCCCCCAAGGGGGGGAGAGGGTTGGGTGAGGGGGGGGGGCCCAACCCCCCACCCCCCCCCCCCACCCCCCCCCACCCCCCCCCCCCCCCCCCACCCCCTCCCAACGGTT